>JANLRK010000831.1:0-2940 GCA_031361585.1 Pirellula sp.
ACAGCAGAAGCAGCCGGAGTTAAGTCCTTGGTGAGCTTCGAACTTCAAGATCTTTTTACTACCGATCTCGGCGACGCGGATGTGATTGCGGTGTACCTGCTTCCACAACAGTTAGAGAAATTGATTCCGCAACTGGAAAAGATGAAGCCTGGATCGCGAGTCATCTCACATCAATTTGAAATCCCCGGCGTGCCACCAGAAAAAGTGGTAACGGTCGACTCAACGGAGGACGGTGCCAAACATACGCTATACCTTTGGACGTTGCCGTTGAAGAAAGCAAGCAAGTGAGATCATCTGGACACGATTGTCATGTTAAGAGTTGAGCTGGCAATGGATCCTGCGGAATCTGGGAATCTAGCAGCTAGGCACAACCTTGTGGGAATCGCAGAAGCGTGGTAGAGGGAATCTCCACATTCGAGATTGCAAGAGTAAGGCCGGGAAACGTAAATTGAGCATCCATGAGGCTGCGAGGACGCCTCTTTTCTCCTAGATGACGTCAGCAATTTTCCAATCGCATTGGCCAGATCGCACCCGATGGCAAGCTACAAACCGATCCGAATCGCCCAACCAGCTCAACGCCAGCCATGAAGTAAGCCAGATAAATTCTGGACAGAACAACGAACCACCATGACCGACCAACAACCCAAAACGTACCGGCTTCTCGAAATGTTTAAGCCCGTCGCGTTGATGTACTTGATAGCGACAAGCGGGATAGTGGTCTGGTCGTTTCACAACTTCGAGTGGCCGGGATTCTTGGCTTATTTGCTTGTCGGTTTTTTATTAGGTAGCATCGCCGGTGTGCTGGTCGGCGTTCCCCTGATCTCGTCGTGGGCGGTAATTGGAGTGGCGGGTGGACTGTTTGAGGGTGCCTACCAGGGCTGGCAATGCTACGGGTGGACCGGCGCAATTCTCGGCATAGTGATGGGGGCCGTCAGCGGCATCTTCTTGGCCATGGTGCTGGCCATGGTGATGTCTTTCGTACTAGTGCTGTGTGGCATCGACCCGTTTGTGAACGCCGACACTGGGGAAGCAGCAGATGCTCGGTTGCGCTAGGCCGAACCTGCAGTCGACAAGATTTCCACAGTCAATATGCAATCCTCGCGTCCGGCCGGATTCAGGAAGTTCGCTAACCCTTGTGGATTTAGGAGCTTGGGAAGGGTGCCCGGAAACGGGCATAATTACCCGATTTCGTTCTTTTATGCGGAAAGTATCCATATCTGAAGCAATATGAAGGCAGTGACCGTAGCAATCAAAAACAAAACTATTAAGCGGCCAAGCGAAATCTTATTGCTCCCATTTGGCTGTTGGTTTTGAGTAGTTCCAGGTTGATACGGATTCGGCGAATTGTCGGCCATCGTTAAGGAATTACCTGTAAGACAATTTCGAGTTCATAAGCACGCCTGTGCCCATACTCTGCATATCCGGCGTCATCCACCAGGGAGTCTGGTATTTTGAAAGATATATGGTCACCACCTCCCAGCCAATACACATCCCAATAGAATTGGTTGCCATTGGGTAGGGTTCTTTCCAAAACTGGGATTACATGTTGACTTGAGGGTAGATCAACTACGCCCCGGCGAGTTTCGAGACCCATCAATCAGGTACCTAAAAAATGCGATAAGACCGGAAAAGCGGAACTGGGAATCAACGTAGTTTTGAATTACGTAAAAGGCGAAATAGTAGAATCGACAGAATGCCCAAATCGTCACACAAAGTAGCAGCGTATTGACGACGCCTGGCGCTCGAAGCAATAAAACCATCCCCGCAAGGCAGCCGAGGAAAACAAAGAGCAGTCCTTTCGCAATGATAACCTTCGGATTCTTAAGGTCGCTCATCAGATTATCTCGATATTGGTCAGGTAAATTCGGCCACGTAATGTTACATGCTGCGTTCAAAATTCAGCGATGAAGCGCAGCCTCGTCAGTCTAAACGATCCTCCAGGCGTACAGCATTTCAACGCTGTTCAAGTTGTTGCTCCTAGCATATCACGGCGATTAATTAATTTCTCGCGTATCCCGATGCAATTGTCATGCGACTCCGTATGGCCGGAGACGGCGAGCAACTGCACGGGCAGCTGCGGTTGCTTGTTCAGCGAATTGTATCGGTGCTGGCTAGACCGATCCTCCAGGAGTACGACGCTTCCACAGTTGATGAACTAGCCGGAATCCTGCCGACTAATTCGAGAATCTCACTACCTGGGAATCTAGCAGCTAGACACTACTTTTTGGAAATCGCAGAAGCGTCTTGGAGGGAAGCGGCGAAATCCGGATGCTTTCCTGATCACTTTGTTCGATGTTCATTTACCTGACAGCCCGACTCGGTTGAAAAACTCGTTGAGTCGCTGCAAGTAATCGTCGGACAACCAATTATTGTGATCGGCATTTGCAACGACAATCATTGTCTTTGGTTCGTTCGCGGCACGAAATAGCTTTTCGCCTAAGGTGAATGGAATAGTTTGGTCTCGGTCGCCATGACTTTGGAGCAAGGGCCCATGGTATTTTACGATCCTACTTAGCGAATCCAGCCTGTTACGAGGAACCAACCAAGATAGTTTAGGGAAGTGGACATCGGCGACATCTCTCATAGATGAAAAAGTACTTTGCAAAACCAAGCCACGTGGAGCGGACTCCGATGCAAGCTGCACCACGATCGCCCCTCCGAGCGATTCTCCCATTAACAATATTTCGGAATCTTTAATGGACGCGATCTCGCACAATTTGGCCCGAGCAGCTCGCGCATCTTGGAGAGCACCTTCAACAGTCGGAGTGCCCTCGCTTCGCCCGTAGCCCCGGTAATCAAAAATGAATGCAGATACCTTTGCTTTTGACTGTAGATACCGCAACCACGGAGCGCGGGATGCAACATGACCAGCGTTACCATGTGCAAGCAGAATCACTGCACGCGGATTGTCGCAAGGACAGTACCATCCATGCAATTGCG
>JANLRK010000014.1:0-2375 GCA_031361585.1 Pirellula sp.
TTTGAAATCACTGCTCCGGCAGAGCGTGAAGCGGTCAAAGTCCAGTTTTAAGCAGGACATCGCGCCGTGGATTTCTTCGAGCATCAAGATCGAGCCCGCCGCAACAGTCGGCTCATGATTGTTTATTTTGCGGTCACCGTAGTATTGGTTATCGCAACGGTCTATTTCGCCTTGATCGCTATCCTTGCTTGGGCGACTCGTGGCTCGGAGAATTCGGTGCATATGCTCGATTGGAATCCGCAACTACTAGCAAGTGTTGTGGGTGCCATTACCATTCTGATTGCGACCGGCAGCATTTACAAAATTTGGATGCTAGGCAGCGGTGGCGAACATGTGGCAGTCTCGCTTGGCGGAATCAAGGTCCCGGCCAATTCAAGGGTGCTCGAGGAGCGCATCTTGCTCAACGTCGTGGAGGAGATGGCCTTGGCCGCCGGAACGCCAGTTCCGCCCGTTTATCTTCTTGAAAAGGAACTGGGGATCAACGCCTTCGCGGCGGGCACAACGCCACAAAACGCAGTTATTGGGATCACCCGCGGAGCCATTCAAACGTTAACCCGCGACGAGCTACAGGGTGTCATAGCTCATGAGTTTAGTCACATTTTAAATGGCGACATGAAATTGAATCTGCGACTGATTGGATTGTTGCACGGAATTTTGGTGATTGCTCTGCTTGGATATCTATTGCTCCGCATCTTGATCGAGTTACCAAGGCGATCCTCCAATAGTGACAACGACGGGAAAGGCGCCATCGGAGTCATCGCGGCTCTATTTTTGGTTGGAGGGGCGATGGTGGCTATCGGGTATATCGGAGTGTTTTTTGCGAACATGATCAAAGCTGCTGTTTCACGACAACGCGAATTCTTGGCGGACGCTTCGGCAGTTCAATTTACTCGCAATCCGAGCGGTATAGCCGATGCGCTTAAAAAGATAGGAGGGTGGTCGAAACATGCCAAGCTACAATCGGCAGGTGCGACCGAAGCCAGTCATATGTTTTTTGGCAATGGCGTCGCTTCACTGATATTCGCGACCCATCCGCCGCTTGAGGTACGAGTCAAACGCATCGACCCTCGATTTAGCGGTCAATTTCCAACAACCGAGGAAGTGACGCATTCGCTTTCCGAGTTGATCGACCCACGATCACTGTCGATACAATTGGCGGCCTTCAATACATCACACCGATCAGCCTTGTCTGGCGCGGACGAATTGGAAGCCAATCCCCAAAGCGCTACCGACAGAATTGGTGAGCCAACGCCAGAACACATCGAACACGTGCACGGACTAATCGATCAGTTGGAATCGCGGATTTCTGAGGATGTTCGCGATCCCCTGGGTGCAGTAGCCATCATCTATGCGTTGTTGCTGGCACCTAAAGGAGAAAGTACTCGGGACGACCAGTGGCGAGAACTCGAGAATTCGTGCGATCCTCGAGCGTTAGCAGAACTGAAGCTTGTGTTGGCGAGCATTGACCAACTGGCGGTTGAGCAGCGATTGCCCGTAGTCTGTTTGGCATTGCCTGCTTTGCATCAAATGTCTCCTCCTCAGATCAATACTTTTCGTTTGACTGTTCGGAAACTAATTGAAGCGGACCGAAAATGGACTTTGTTCGAATTTGCGGTTCAACGATTCATCACGAAACGCTTGGTCCAGAGGTTGAGTCCGCGTCAAACCAAGGGACTACCGCCGCCAGATTTGAATACTATGAAAAAGTCATTCCAAGTCGTGCTGTCGGCGCTAGCTTATGCTGGAGGGAAAACAAGCGAACCAAAGTTCGCATTTCGAACGGGGCTCGAGGTCGTCGCATCGAAGATGGGTTCGATGGAGTTACTCCCAACGGAAGGGTGCACTTTGCGAGACTTGAATGTGGCCCTCGACTCGCTTGAATTCGCTCCGTCGAAAATCCATCGGCTCATATTGGAGGCTTTTGCAAAATGCATAGCAGCCGATCAAAAGGTAACATTGGATGAAACAGAACTACTGCGAGTCATTTCGGACGCACTCGGGTGTCCGATGCCCCCCATCATTTCCAAGTGATCGCAAACTATCCACGAACACGCTAAAATCCTTCACTGCACTTCAGTCGCACGGGCACGTAAGACGTACCGTAGGTCACTATTGCCGAGAGTGACCCTGCACTACCATTCGTCATCACTAAGTAACCGAGTAGAATTCATATGGCCCCACGATTCCAAACCTGCATTTCTTTGTTGTGCGTTTCATTCGTTCTGACCGGCGCGGTATCGTCTACCTCTGCCTCGCCAGCGGAGACGCCAACTGAAGAAGCGGAACTGGGTATGCATGGATTCGCTCAATCGGGCGACGTGCGTATCCACTACGTAACCAAAGGAGAGGGGCCGTTGGTGGTCATGATTCATGGC
>JANLRK010000051.1:0-4138 GCA_031361585.1 Pirellula sp.
GTCCAACGCTAGAAATCTTGGATTCAAATTCGAGAAGCCGCTCGATGAGTGGCTACCGGTGCGCATCGACTCAGGCAATTCTCGAACTTTTCGAATACAATGCTGCTATTCAAACCCCTGCCCGACTTATGATCGACGCCCACCGTTCGCGGATCGAACGAGTGCAACATTACCTTTAAGATGGATATCGCGAACGAGAACTTTCTCATTTATTCGATCGATGCAGTTCAGAGTGGTGAAAAACCCGGCACATGGGGAGAGCTTGTGACAAAGAATTTGCGTCGACAACTGCAATACGCAAAAACCAAAGATCGAACGGTTTTGGTGGAAAACGCGACTTTAAAATCAAGTACGCTGACTCCGCTTGCGTTTAACCCTTTAAGTGCATTTCGCTGGGCGTTTGATACGCCTGATGGGATCTATGCAAGCACAAAGAGAATGAATGACTCAAAATGGGGTGAGGTAAATATAGAGGAAAAAGACGATGAGCTAGTGTTGAGTTGGAAGAACAATTCGATAGAGTGCGGTCCCCCTGTGTTTAGGTTTTCGAATCGTCACGGCGGCAATCTCATTTCTTGCACGAATCGAAGTCCGTCCAAGACATACGAAACCAAGATCGAATGGAGACATTTGAACGACATATGGTTGCCAAGCAAATACTTGTTTGAGACTCTCGACAACGGTCATTGCGAGTACCGAGTTTCCGCGATGTTCAATAACGACTTTGTAAACCAAGATTTTGAAGAGGATGATTTCTCGATGACCCAGCTGCGATTACCAGAGAATACTGTAATCATCGATAGACGAACCGGCAAGAACTCAATGCTCAAGCGGCGATCGGTCAACGGAATAATTGGTCGTGGCGTTTTCGGCTCCGCAGTGCTCGCTCTAACTCTTGTGGGGTGCTTTTGCTACGCGAAGCGGCGAAGCGTCTTAGCCAAAGAAATTGAGCCATCGCTATGAATAAGTTTAGTCTTGTTGCTCTGGTAGCGATTGCAATCGTTGTGGCGATGATTGGTATCAAACTACGTGACAGGGAGATTGTTCGGCAATCCGTCGCCATGGAAATCGAATGCGGCCATTGGTGCGTGATTCGCTGTCTTGAGCTGATTGGATTAGACGCAAGTCCTGACGATGTTTCGAAAGTTCTCGAACTTCGTCAGAATGGAAATTCGCTGGAAGAAATCGCCTCTGCTTTGCATTCTTTCGGAATGAAAACTTCTCGTGTAATTCAGCCGTTTGAACAAATCGTTAACTATTTGCCATGCATTCTACATCTAGATTCTCCTGGCCGTTTTGTGTTGGCAAAATCCTCAATTGATAACCAAATGATATTTGTCGATGGGAGTGCGGTATTCGACTTGATTCACGCCGATGACATTCGAGAGAGGTATAGTGGGAACGCGCTCGTCGTAGATAGCAAACTGGTCGAATTTGTGCCAAGGGTTGTGGATATCGGTTACCTCGATAGTTTTCGAAAGGAAGTAAAAGTAAGCATACCGGTAACCAATACTGAATTGTCACCAATAACCATAAGCGATGTTCGAGGGGACTGTTCTTGTCTTTCGTTTGAATTCCCTAAAGAGGAACTTATGCCAGGCGATCGCACTGCGATTACGGTTGCGATTGGTTTCCCAGACGAAGCTAGGGAGGTGTCGTTTGACCACGAGGTCTATGTGCGTTTCGCGCGCGACAAGAAGACGGTTAAGACAGTTGTGCGGGGTGAACGACTTTCGAACATTTCGCTGGGTCAGAAGCATGTAGATTTTGGCGGAATTTGTAGAGGGGAAATTGGCACATGCAGCATTTCTTTTGTCGCTCGAAAGAAGGGCCACGAGGGAATTTTTTTTCGAACTTCTAACGAAATGGTTATTGCGTCCTTACCGTCTTTTGACGGCGCGAAAGGGCAGATACTTTTGAGCTGTAAATCTGCATTGGCCACGTCGGTTGGAGAACAGGCGGGAATTGTGGAGGTCGTCGATAAAGATGGTACAAGACTTAATCGTTTCACCTACTCCGCTCATATTGTGGATTTGATGCGAGCATTTCCTCCTCGGATTTCGATCAGCCCAAATACCGCTACATTCACGATTACGATTGTTGCCGCTCGGGAACTTCAAAGTATCGAGGTTTCTTACAATGGTCAATTACTTGATACGGGTGAGGACTACACCGTGAAAGGTTCAGGCACCAGAAAATGGATTTTTAAATTCAAGAATTTGGCGGACCATCTTACCCTGGAAGAATTGGAGTTTAGGGCTGACGAAAGTTCTACAGTCGTTACAATTGACAGGTTATGATCGGATAACTACAGAATCGCAAGTAGTTCAAGCCATCATGATTCGGTCAAAGCCGTGCATGTCTGTCAGCGATTCCCGGTCAGCGCCAAAGTCCAATGATTTACAACGCGCGTGAATGCTATCGCGGCGCGATGAATTTTTGAAATCCCTGGTTTATGATTCCATCATTTTGTTGAGTTTACCGTATGTTGGTTCCTGCCATAGGAGGCCAATCATGACTAAGTCCAATTCGGTTGAAGCGCGTCAGTATCTTTCCATCGACTCATTGATCCAAGGGCTGCGTGAACGTTTCGAAGCAATTCCCGATCCGCGGCGCGCCGCAAGCACGGATCACAGCCTAGCTGATTGCTTGATGCCTGCTTTCGCTACGTTTTTGATCAGCGACGGCAAGATCAAAGTCTAATGAATCTCTACCGAATCAAGTCTATCCAAGCGATACTCAGCATCGCGAGATCCTTGACCAAGTCGATCCCAAACAACTCAACGAATGCTTTGCCGACATCTTTTACGAATTACAACGAGGCGGGGTCCTCAAGGATTTCGCGTTTCAGGACGGCAAATACTTGCTCGCAATCGATGGAACTGGCTATCCCTTGAGCCTATCATCCAGCAAGATGGAGACAACAAGAAAGACTGCGAACGCAATGCGGTGAGACGCCTCTTGAACACAAGTTGGGCACTCGGGCAATGTACGCAAAGTACTTTTCAGTCTCTACCTTGCCCGATATCCGGGGCTAACGCGCGATGCGAGTTATGCCTCAAGCTGCTAGCGCTTCTCTACCGCTTTTTCGCTCTCAAGCGATTTGGTGTTCGGCTTTTCAACTAATACTCTCGGTTTGAAATTCGCCGGCGGCTGCTTGCTCAGTTCATACAGGAATCGTTCAACAGCGAAATGCACATCCTGCGGCGCAGAGATCAACAGCATCGATCCTACTGTCCTCATCGAGCAATTTCCGCCTGCCGATTGCCAATCGACTGGGGCAATCGATGATTCAAGCCCAGAAAGTAACTCCAGTGTCAGGCTACTATCGGGGAGTAGATAGCTCATGTCGTAGAACCGCAACTCATTGGCACTGGTCTTTTTGGAAGTGACCCTGACGATCTCATACTCGATGATGTAGGTCAGTTGGAGCGGCTCTAACACTAGTGCAAGTATATCCCGAACTCGGGCATCTTTTCTTCTCAACGTTATGGGTTCGTCTGATGTTATGCTTTCTTCCTCAAGTGCTTTCTCATCTAGCAAAACCGGGACATTCACCGCTTTGCTAATGTACTCGACCGCTGCTGATAGCGGCGCGCCCTGAAATTCAAAGTCGATGCGGTCGTTAAGCGAAGCCCGGATCTTGACCTCCCGTTCGTTTTCAAAGGTGCGGCCATCAAGCCAAGAGGGCGGTGGTCCGCTCGGTTTTTCCCATTTATTGACTATCTCCCTTGGCATGTTAGCGATAGCCGGCGCGCCGAATATAACACCACCTCCCATACCACCACCTCCCATAACGCCTTGGGCGAGCACAAATGAATCCGACTCAGGTAGTTCCGATTCAGAACTTGATGCTAGTGTCGCTGCAAAGGAGTTTACGCCGTCGCCATTCGCAGTTTGTAGCGAGCTTGATTGTTGGTTTGCAACTGCCGACATAAATCCAATGGTGCCGATGGCGCTGAGGACCAACAGTCCACCGACGGTGCCTAAAATGGAACGAGCTAAAGGTTTCATGACGAGTTCTCCTTGGATGAGTTTGATGAGTTGAGAGTTGAGAGTTGAGAGTTGAGAGTTGAGGGCGTCGATCATAAGTCGGGCAGGGGTTTGAATAGCAGCATTGTATTCGAAAAGTTCGAGA
>JANLRK010000088.1:0-22692 GCA_031361585.1 Pirellula sp.
GTATCGGTGGGTAATGGGACAAGATAGTTTCAGTGACGGTGGCAGGGACTTGCCAGGAAGACTCCCTCCGTCGTAGTCTTGCGTTTTTATGCGATGATGAAGAGTTCGAATTCTATGGGCTAAAGTGTAGCACGGCACTCCGTGCCGTGAAAAAACGGCACGGAGTGCCGTGCTACACTGGTGTTGCCATACTCGCCTTCAAACGGCCCCACGTGATCACACGCGACCCTCTTCGATCAACTGTCGACATATCTCTTGGACCTGCCTTGGATCCACATTCTTGTTTTTCTTTTTAGCTGGGCCGACCAACGCACCCAATGCCTTATCATTGCCTGCACGAACCTTATCGAGCACGTCGGGGTTCTCGGACAAAAGTTGCCTACACAACCGTTCCAACTCATTGGTGTCTACCTGGGCAATCCCAAGGGATTCAATGGCCTTTTCGGCCGAGAGTGCAGGCTCTGCAATCATCTTGATTAGCACTTCTTTCCCGCGACTCGTATCCAGTTTGCCGCTCTCAATTACACACAGCAATTTCGCAAGCGATTCGGCTGGAACCGGATAGGCATCGATTTCAATACCGTTTTCGTTAAGATAACGCAATACATCTTGTAACATCCAAGACGTCGCACGCTTCGGCGAAGCTCCTTGTTTCACAAGCGACTCGAAGTAATCTATCACCGCCCGACCTTGTTGAACTAGTACTTCGGCTTCGCTCGGTTTGAGCGAATGTACCTCGATGAGGGATTTGCGAACCGTCGCAGGTGTTTTCATGGCGGCTGCTTTTGCTTGCTCGATGTCTTGTGACGCTAAAATCACGGGCACGAGATCGGGGCAAGGGAAATAGCGGTAGTCAGCGGAATCCTCTTTCTCACGCTGCATCTCGGTTTCGCCCGCGGCATCATTCCAGCCTCTCGTTTGTTTGGGGGATTGGCCAATCGTAAGTCCGGTCTCTTGAAATACAGAGTACTGCCGTTTCGATTCAAAAAGCACCGCACGCTCTACCGCACGGAAACTATTTAAATTTTTGATCTCCACGATAGGCGTCGCAATTGTCTTGCCTTCCCGCTCCAGATGCAGATTGACGTTGGCGTCGGCTCGAAGCGAGCCTTCTTGCATGTTGCCATCGGTGATGCCCAAAAACATCATCAAGAGTCGCATCTCGGTCAGGTAGTTTTTCGCTTCCTCTGCGCTGGAAAGCTCTGGCTCGGACACGATTTCGAGGAGTGGTGTTCCTGCCCGATTGAGGTCGATTCGAGTATCGGCTCGGCCGGCCACTTCGTCGTGCATGCTCTTGCCCGCGTCTTCTTCCAAGTGTGCACGAACAAGCGTAATTTTTTTTCGCGCCGGTTCGCCAGTAACCGGATCATGCGTATCGATTTCTAAGTATCCTCCACCACAAATGGGCAAGTCAAATTGGCTAGTTTGATAGCCTTTAGGGAGGTCAGGGTAAAAGTAATTTTTCCTGTCCCACTTAGTGAACGATGCGATTTTGCTTTGAAGTGCGATTCCGGCTCGAACCGCTAGTTCAATTGCCTTTGCATTTAGGACTGGGAGCGCTCCAGGTAGTCCGAGACAGACCGGGCAGACCTGAGTGTTGGGCGGAGCACCAAATTGAGTACTGCAGCGACAAAACAGCTTGCTCTGCGTCTTGAGTTGGACGTGGATCTCTAGCCCGATGACCGTTTTGTAGGGTTTTGAAGAATTCATGTCGCGGCCAAAAAGGGAAGCAGTGGATTTCCAATGGATGTCTGCGATGCGAAAATAGCGACAAAACATAGTCAAGGCAAGTACACGCCGCAGGACCGCGGGCCTTTCTGGAAAAGGCCGCGTGTAAACCAACGTTGTTTTCAAGGGTTCACATTGTTCAGTCGATAGGTCGGCATGAATTCGCTACAATTGCGTCTTTGCTATGACCATTTCCTGTTGCAAGGCTCCTTCAAAATGAAACAGTTACTCACCCCGTTTTTTCTTTTTTGCTTCTCAATGCTGACGATTCCTTGGGCCATGTCGCAATCCGTTTCCAACCAGTACTACGAAATCATTGAATACCAAGGCATCGAGGTCGCCCGACTTGGTGAACTAGATGCCTTCCTTGAAAAAGCATTGATACCCTCACTCAATCGAATGGGAATTGAAAACGTTGGAGCCCTATCTACGGAAATTCCCGTCGAAGGAAAAACGTCCATGTTTCTATTCGTGCCTCTATCTGGGGCTGCTCAGGTCGCCTCGGTCATGGATGCATTGAGCAAAGATGCATCGTTCTTGAAAGATGGGAAAACGTATCTTGAAACCGATATCAAAAAACCTGTTTACACCCGAGTCCGAAGCGAGCTGCTTTTGGCGTTCAATTGTTTTCCTAAGATGGCAGTGCCGACACAAAAGGTAGCCAAGAAAGAACGACTCTTTGAACTACGGGTTTACGAAAGCCCAACGGAACGCATGGGAGTACTGAAGGTCGACATGTTTAATAGCGGCGAAGTCCCAATTTTTCTTGACTGCGGCATTCAACCAGTCTTCTTTGGCCAAGCTCTCGTTGGCGATCGCATGCCCAATTTGACCTACATGACGGTCTATGACAACGCTGACCATCGAGACGAATGCTGGAAGAAGTTTCAAAGCCATCCGGATTGGGCAAAGCTAAAAGTTGTTGAAAAGTATGCCGGGGCTGTCTCGAAAATACACAAGATCAACCTTGTGCCTCGGCCTTATTCGCAGCTTTGAACTCAGGAATGCAATCCTACTCCAACTTTACAGGCCTAAACGGATTTTGAAAACTTGGTCCGAGACATGAATCGTCTAGGCCGTGTCCGACGGCCTGTTTCATATCGCGATTGAAGTACGGGTTGTCAATCACGCTTACGTCGTTCTTTTGGCTGACATGGATGGCTTGAATGCGTCCATCCTCGTACAACACATTCGCGATGTTTGCCCCGTGAACCGCAGCAACCTCTTCGTCGGCATTGATTTTCATCAGCGAATCTCCTAACACCGCGAAGTAGCTTTGGCCTTTATAGCTTGGAGTCTCATATTCGCCGTCGACAATATTGCCAAGGTTATAGAAATAACTGCCTCCGATCGTAAACCGCCAGCCTTGTTGTTGCTTTGGCGAACCCGCAAGAAAAACTGGAATCGAGGGTATTGCCTGACTCGGGTCAAAGCACTCAATGGCAGGACACCAAATCAATTTTGGCGACTGAAGTAAGCCCTTTCCCTGCAAACGCATCGTATAGACACCAGCAAAGGAAAGTGGTCCGTCCACCGCAATCATGGGAATCCTCTGTTTTGCATCCGTTTGCGCGAAAACCGAGAAAGCGAGTCCTAGTTCACGCAAATTCGAGGTACAGGAAAACCGTCGCGATGCGTCGCGAGAATACCACACACTCGGTAAAAGAATCGTCAGAATGACAATGCCCGCAGCCAAGGCTACTAGGCTGTCAATCCAAGCCAATTTGGTTGAACGACTGTTCTCGAATAGTGGCTGAGACATGCCCGCACCGGATTGATTCAGACTCTCCTGAGCAGCATGTGACGCTTGGTCGATAAAGGCCATTGTTGAGGCGGTTAAGTCTATTGGCGGTTCAACTGGGTGCGTTAACTCGTTCATGGGACCCAATAAGTCCCTCAAATCCTCAATTCGCTGACGAAGTTTTGGATCGGAAAACGCCAACGATTCGATTCGCCATTGTTCTGCGTCTGGCAGTGCAAATAGTATAAACCCAAGTAGGGTTTCATCAGAGATACTGCTATTGCGACTCATTGAGGCTCGGTCAAAAGTGCATACGAATCAAATACAATCGTCGAACACATCCATGCAACAATGTCGTAATTAGGGATTGCTGGAGGTTGATGATTCATTCATACGCATCCAAATCTGGTTCAGTTTTCGAATTGCTGTAAATACTCGACTTTTTACTGTTCCTAGTGGGATGCTTAAAACCTCGGCAATATCCGAGTATTTCATGCCTTGGTAAAACGCGAGCTGAATCAATTGTTGCGTCGGTTCATTTAGCTCTTGTACTGCCGCCCGTACTCTAGCCCCCATTTCGTTGAACATCGCCTTCTCATCGGGTGTCACAACATTTCCGGACAAATGATTGATCATCGAATCCTCGGAGTCACCGTATGGGGACTTCGAATCCAAGCTGGCGACTTGGTGGCGTCGATTGCGACGCATGTAATCGATGGCTTTATTGCTCGCAATTGCGTAGAGCCAAGGTCGGAATCGTCGTCCGGGCTCAAACTGTTCGATTCGTAAGTGCACGCTCAAAAAAGTCGCTTGGAAGACATCCTCAGCTTGTTGAACGTCTCCAAGAAACCTACGCAAAAACGTGTAAAGCTCCCTTTCGTACCGATGGACCAGTCTCTCAAAATCCTCCGCATTCCGAGATTGCAAATAGGCCCCTACGATTTCCTCGTCGCTCAGTTCCGCCGGTTGGGCACTGAGGCCGAGCAAGTCCAGCTCGTTAGCAGCGGTGTCCGTTTGTTGTTTCATCGTAATCCCATTTTCCTGCGGCGACGACGAGTAGTTCATCGACGCGCAACAACGGTGGTTTGTGGTAAAGGAAACGCCAATAAACTCAAACCATCCTGCTGCTGATTGTAGTCGATCGGGGGGATGCAAGTCAAAAGGTTCCAAACCAACTATTGTCGAATCTTCAAAATTGATTGACAGCATTCGCGAGGGTGTTAGGCTCTCAGTCCGTTGTTTTTCGTTGTGCGCCAGGAGATTGCGAATGAATCGTGGATATCGTTGGGCTTCGTCAGGTGACGTAAATGCCTACTTCGGTTTGCTTTTGGACAATATTGCTGGCTTGGTCCTGATGGTTGGACTTCTGGTCGGGGGGTTCAATATGCCCGCCGACTTTGTTTTGAGTCGGATGATCCCAGGCACGGCAATCGGCGTCCTGGTGGGTGACTTGCTGTATTTCTTTATGGCACTCCAACTTGCAAAAAAAACCGGACGGCAGGACGTAACAGCTATGCCACTCGGTCTAGATACCCCAAGTATTTTTGGATTGTCGATCTTCGTAGTCGGCGCGGCCTATTCGACTTCATTGCAGTCTGGAGCGCTCCCAGAGGAGGCGGCGACCTTTGCCTGGCATATCGGAATTTGTTGCATGATCTACGCAGGGATATTCAAATCGGTATGTTCTTTTGCCGGCACCTGGGTCCGAAAAGTCATCCCGCGTGCAGGTCTTTTTGGTTCGCTCACATCCATTGCTCTGGTCATCATTAGCTTCATCCCTTTAGTAGACGTCTTTCGCGAACCGATTGTCGGACTCGTTGCATTAGCTATCGTGCTTACCACTTTGGTAGGCCGCGTACCTTTGCCATTCAAGATTCCGGGAACGCTGGCCGCGTTGGTGGTCGGAGGCATCATTCACTACATCCAGTTGGTCGTATCCGCACAACCAATCGCCTCGTTTGAATCGTTGGTCCCAGGGTTGCCACCAACCGAGTGGATGTCGGCTCTCGGTTTTGATTGGTGGAAGCAGATGGGACCCGCGGTTAACTATTTGCCTGTCGCAATCCCCTTCGCTCTATGCACTGTAGTGGGTGGGATCGATTGCACGGAGTCTGCAAGTGCGGCGGGCGACGACTATTCCACAGGCCAAATCCTAGGCGTCGAGGCTTTTGCAACTTTCATCGCCGGGCTGTTTGGAGGTGTCACCCAAACGACCCCCTACATCGGTCATCCGGCTTACAAGGCAATGGGTGGAAAAGCAGCCTACGTGCTCGGAACAGCCATAACCGTTGGTGCAGTCGGGCTCTTAGGTGGATTCAGTTATTTCTACCTGCTGATCCCAAAGGCAGCAGTCTACCCTATCTTGATATTTGTCGGTCTCGAAATATCGGCGCAGAGTTTCTTGGCAACGCCTAAACGTCATTACCCCGCTTTGGTTTTGGCTTGCGTTCCTGCTTTGGCCTTCTTGGCTTACCTTTATGCAGATCAAATTCTCGGAGGAATTGGCATCCAATCATTATCCGAACAATCGTCCCTTCGGCCAGATCTTCGACAAGCCCTAGATGCGTTAGCGGCCAATGCTATTGGCAATCAACCGTTGACCGATCAATTGAAGACTGTTGAATCCGCGTTCCGCATTCGACCAGACCTACTTTCGGATCTGCACACGGTCCACATTCTCAAACAAGGGTTCATCTTAACGAGTTTGCTTTGGGCGTCCTTGCTCGCAATGGCGATCGATCGACGGATGAATCAAGCGGCCCTCTTTACTGCGATTGCCGGTGTATTTACTTTGTTTGGATTGATCCATTCGCCTCTGTCGAACAACGCATTGTTTCTACCTGTTGCGTTACCCGGACTGGCCGACTCATGGGTACTGCCGAACGAGATGATGTCGTCCATGCTGCAGCTCGCGTTCGGTTATTTTGCAACCAGCGGTTTGTTCGTTCTTTGGGGACGCTATTTAGCAGCGTCAGGGCAAACACAAAGCGATCTCACGTAGGTCCGGCTGTCCTCAGCCGGACACCAAAACATTTCGACCTGTACGATTGAAACAAGCTAGGAGCAAAGGACTTTTGCCCGTGTGTGGCACGCTCTAAGGTACGAAGGGCGTGGGAATCGCTAGTACTTCCGGCTCACGCCCACGCTGCGCTTTGGGCGTGCCACACGAAAGGGTCGAAACATTTCGCTGATTCAAGGTGCATCGTCCGATTTCTTAAGCGTTACGACAATTCGAGAAGTAGGTCGTTCTGTCGATTCCGCATTAAATCCTTCTTCTTTCGACGGAGGGTTGATGCTTTTCGAAAATGCTTCAAAGCCCTTTTTGCCAACGGAAAATTCCTGCGCCGACCGAGATGGCAAATTTCGAACCTGAATCCTGCCTTTTTCATTTGTCTTGCCTGAAAAAAGGTCGAATCTATTCTTGAGTTTCGCTGGTTTTGCAGTTCCGATTTGTGCTTCAGCCTGTTCCATGGATTTCGATCGTTCACCAAGGATTTGAGAACCATAGTCCTGCCACAATTCGTTTGGCCAAAAACCGACGTATGCCTCTTCGATCGGATTGCCGAATTCATCGTTCACATCAATGATTGCATCCATAGTGGGCTCCATGTCCAACGCAACCTCGAGGTCTTCCTCCGAAACAGAGAACATCTGCCCCTTCGTCATGATGCGTTCACCGGGCGAGACCCAACCGTCGCAAAGCGCAATCAATTGAAGTCTGCCAGACCGAGGCATCGAAGGGAATTCGAATGTGCCGTCGTCGGCAACCGTCGTCCAATCGGACCACATCAAAGAACGGAGTTTTAGCTCTGCCGCATTCTTGATTTCCATCGGCATTTGACACGCCATCACGACTCCATTCGTTACCGGTCGCGCTATGTCGTCCGGCAGGCGCCCAAAGACACGTGTTCCAGGCAATAGCTCTACGTCATCAACAACCACACCGTCCTCTTGGTCCTTGTCGCTGAAGTGAAAGAACAAGGCTTCGCTGAATCGCGTCTTTCCGTCAGGCCTGGGCTGAACTAACATGACTTGATGACCACCCTGCGCCGCACTTTTGGTCTCTATCGATCCATTCGTCTCAACTTGTCGAAAGATCGGCGGAGTATCCCCGCTCATCATCGCTGCAAATCGTTCTTTGATCGGCTCACCCTCTTCATCAATCGCTTTCAAGCAAAACCGTACGCCTTTTTTTAGCGTTAACTTGTAGTCATCTATCTCGCTTACTGGAATCCGAGCTATCGCACCGACGTACTCTGGGTGGACAACAACGCAGTCGATCGACTTGCATTGAACTCCATCAGCGAAAATCTGTGGGTATTCAAGCGTCGCCAATCCAGCTTGGTCCGTACGCATCTCGACAGGTTCTCCAAGCAAGCTGTCAGGCCAAAAGTAGCTCATGTTGAGTCCAAATGGCTTGATGGATACGCCAACCACCGGTTTGCCATCGGAATCAATCGCCATGACACGCTGGGACTTTCTTACCAGAGACTCCTTATCGACGCCCTGCGAGTGCAATGAGCGCAAAGGCACAATGCTGAGAGTCAAGAGAACGGTTAAGAACCCAAGTGTTGTTCGATACATGCCATTGTCCCTTTTGCGCTTTATCGCCACGCAGTTTCGGCTGTCCTCAGCCGAATTCGAACGTTGCATACGTGTCAAATTCTAACACGTTCTGAGCGCAAAGTCACTCTCAGCTAGAGTGACCAACGGTAGGGTCGCACCCGCAGGGCCCGCGGGGTGCGACAGAAAAGGGCAAAGCAACGTTCAATTAACTTAAGTTGCTGCGTAAAACATCGCTGGCAAGACCGTCGAGGTAGTCGAACTCGTCTTCGCTCCCAACTTGTTGAGCCAAGTACTCATCGAGACTAAATGCCTTTTCCAAGTCATCTCTCGAAGGCATCGGCCCATAAACGAATGGGAGCCCCCCATTGGATCGTTTCATTGCAATTGGAAGTTCTACCAACTCAGCCTTGAAGCTTGTCATTGAAGATGAAACGAGCGGTGCCGCTTCGCCTTCGCCGCTTCCGCCATTCTGGCGATTGTTGAGTTCATTGATCACCATAAGTGCATCAAGCGGTGACAAGTAATTGTCGCCGTTGACGTCCATAAAGTATCGACCAATTCCGCCCTCGCCACTTCCAATGTCTCCCGGAGGTGGCAACAATCCGCTGTTGCCTGTGTTCATCGAATTGACCAAGATCAAGACGTCGATTGGCGAAACGAATCCGTCGTTATTGACGTCGTATGCGTTGGTTAGATTCGTATTGCCTTCCCCACCGCTCGAACCACTGCCACCGGCTGTAGACACGATCAAGATCGAGTCGGAAATGTATCGGATCTGGCTAGGTGTCAAAGGTGTCGTCGGATCAAATACAAAACTGTCATGGAAAGGCTTGATATCTGCGGGATCACCGACAAAGTTCGCTGTTCCAACGTTGCGTGCAGTCAGCGTTATCGTGAACTGCAGTTTTTCTCCGAGTCCGGTAGGGCTACTGGATGTTTGAACGGATCCAATTTCGTTGATCAAACCTGGGATGCGTATATCGCCAGCTGTTCCGTTGTTGTATTGAGGGTCGTAAACCACCTGGAAGCCAGGAGCGGTTGGGCTGGTATTAACCGAGACGAGCCCCTTGTTGTACAAAATGTCTTGGAAGGCTGCGAACACCCCTGCTCTGGTTGGGCTCGTTCGCAAGTCTTCGACAAATCCTCGCAATTGGAATTGCTGACCTACCGTGATTTGATCGATTGGTGTACCTGCCAAGTCGGTGGCACTCAATCGAAGCTTGATCACGTCGTCCGCTGTTGAGACTCCGACATGCAAAGTGACAGTCGCCGTAGATACAAATCCTCGATCGTCGGTAATCGTATATTTGAATTGGTCCAAGCCGACAAAGTTCGAGCTCGGAATGTACGTTACTGTATCGTCCGCGAAATTGTTTGGCGTGTTGTTGTCGTTGACTTGAGATTGACCATTCGATGGTTGAGTCACCGAAGTGATTCGAATCGGCGGTTGAGTTCCTACTACGTCATTCGTCAAGACGTCTACATTAAACGGACTGGCTTGTGGGACGTTGAATCGCGTGTCATCGACAGCGAACGGGAAATTCACGCCATTCGGAACGATCTCAATCGTCGAACGACCAAATCGAATTTGCTCGTTTGGTACTCGTGCTGAGGAAGGAGCATTGTAAAAAGTGACTTCAGAACCCGGAATCCTGTCGGCTGGATCACCCACGAATTCTGCGATTCCCGCAGATGCAGCGGTGAAGTCGAGGACCACAACAGGGAGCTTGTTCGGTTGATTGAACGCCGAGACTTGGCCAATGAATGCGCCCAGTTCGTCAATGATTCCCGGAGTCGCAGCGGTTCCACCCCGACCAGTTTGATAGGGAGCGATGAAGTTTGCGGAAAAGTCCTGGCTGCCAATTGTTGGTGCATTCGGAGTCACCAAGCCGGAAGTGTAAAGGAGGTCCAAGTAGGCCGAATAAACCCCTGGGTCCGTAATGTTTCTAGGTGGATTCTCGGCTGCGGCTTTTTCGGGACGCAAATCGTCGACGTAAACGACCACCTTGAAACTGTCCCCTTGGCGAACTTCGGTGATGGGTTCATTAACTGCATTGAGGAATGCAAAGCTGAATTCAACTTCGTCGTCGAGACGGTCACCCTGCAATGTGTGAACCGTGATTTTGGCGGTGGATGTCTTGCCTGATGCGTCAACCGCAGTGTAAGAAAATTGTTCTGTGCCACCGAAACCGCGACTTGGTGTGTATCGAATACTCTGTCCACCAGACCCGATGACAACTGCACCACCCTTATCAGGAGCCGTTACACTCAAAACAACCAACGAACCGCCTCGTCCCTCGACGTCATTCGCGAGAACACTCAGTGGAAACCCAATGGAATTGGTTGGGACATCGAAGGAATCATCAACTGCAACTGGATCGACAAATTGTAGAACTACGTTGACCGAAACAGTGGTCGTTTCACGTCGGCCAGTAACGCTTGTTGTGGTGTAGGTGAAGGTCTCGCGACCCGTGAAGCTTAGGCGCGGAGAATACTTAATCGTTTTGTTCACCGTGTCGATGGTGGCTCGACCACCTTGAGTTCCGGTGCTAACACTGGTGATAGTCCATTCATCCCCAGGCAGATTGAAGTCGTTGGCCAACACATCAAAAACATTGTCTCGGCTATTGCGTGCAACAGTAAAGGAATCCGGTTGGAGCAGTACTCGTGGACCGTCAACGATCGAGTAAACGTAGTCTTCGACTTCACCTGTTTTGGAACGACCAGTTGGAGCCAGATTTTGGTCTTGCGATAGCCGGAATCGTGCATAGGTGCGACCGACAGCATTGGTTGGCGTTGTAAACGTGATATTGCTTGATCCGCTTCCTGCGAAGACAACGTTGGTCGCAATCTGTTCACCTGGATCGGTCCAGCTGCCGTTGCCATTGAAATCGATCCATCCTTGGAGAAAGGCAGGCGAACCGGCGGTGTTGGTGACGCTGACGCGAATCACATTGGATCCGTCGCCTCGAACAATCGGTGTGAGCTGAGTTACACCATCTTCGTCATCGATTCCCGTTGTGTCATCGCCGTCAGCGTTCACGGATGGTTTTCCATCGCCGTCCGAATCGAATAGCGTGCCAATGGTGAGTCCAGGGGTCGTTCCGTGGGAGGCACCACCCTGCGCTCTTGTCGTAGCATACGGAGCTGGAGCATCGCCCCAATCAGATGATTCGTTGTTTCCAAAGTCATAGCCGCGGAGCGGATTGGTTCCATCGTAGGAAACTATATGCTGACCCGACGCAGGGAATGTTTGTACGAAGCCGGTTTCGACCACTTCGCGAATTGCATAAGCACCAGCGGCCGGAGGAGTCAGCGAGTACGATCCGTCCTCCTTCGTTACGCTAGCTGGTTCACCGATATCAGGTCGCTTGTCGCCATCAAGATCCAGGTAGATGTAGACGCCAGCCAACGCAGGTTCACCAGCATCGCGAATACCATCCGCATTGATGTCGAGCCATTTGAAACCAGTAGCGATATCCGAAGGGATCACCGATCCGAAGTTCGCAGTTGCCGACCCACTCGTGACAGTTACTGTCTTAACAAGTTCTGAACTGGTCGACGGAATCCAGGGGGCTGGACGAACAATACGAACATTGTAGGTACCGGCTGCGACACGAAGATTGAAGTTACCATTGGTATCAGTGGTCGTCTGAGGCTCGCTTGCATCGCGAGCACCGTTGTTATTGATGTCTGCGAAGACAACCCATCCACCAATGCCTTCGTCTCCAGCATCCTTGGCACCATTTCGGTTTCGATCATTGTACGAGTTGCCGATGATCGACGCACCTACCTTGCCGGTAGACATTCCAAACGCAAGTATGTTGGCAGAGTTGTTGATGCCGCCGCCGAAAGTTGTTTCGCGATTGAGAGGGTTGAAATCATCATTTCGAAACCGGAGTGGCTCGTCGTCCGCATTGCCAAATATCCTGTCTCTGCCAAACGTAAGGGTAGGGTCATAAATTGCATCCATAATCGTAAATACGGGGCTGTTTGGATCTTGGTGCATTCCGCCCAAATTATGCCCCGCTTCGTGTGCAATTACGCCAGCGGTTAGCTCTGCAAATGCATCGGCGAGCGAAAAGTTGCCGGCTAATGGATAAGATCTGGCAAGCGTAGAGAGAAGATCAACCATAACTAGCGTGGTGTCTTCGTGGTCAAAGTTGCCAATGTCAACTTCTTGCGCAATGCCTAATAAACCAAGCGTAGTGGGAATATTGAAATCGGCTCGGTTGCCACCGACGAGAATTCGGGAAACATTGGGTTGTCCCCAGACATCCGCATTGTCCGTACTGTTCAGAATTTGAATGTCAAAGTCGCCGGGATTACCTGTTTCCGCATAGAACCCATTGTTGGAATCGCGTGCCAATTGGAAACGGAGTTTCTGCTCGACACGTCGCGAGATATTTCTGACAAGGCTTGGCCCATCTTCTGGCTTCAAACCAAGTGAAGGAAGGATTCTGTCGAGCGAGGGAACGCGGACGGTTGTTCCCGGGGTTGGTGGGGTTGGGAAAACGTTTAGGCTTAGAAGGTCATTTCTTACAAACGCACCATCGAAATCCAGAAACAGGATTTGCTTGGTACCGATAGGCTCTTGTTCGAATGTTGAGCGGTAGGTTCGCAAATTTAAAGTATAAGCACCAGACGCATCGCTTACACTCAGATAATAGCGACCATCGGTATCTATTGTGTAACTCAGCGTTGACGCACCGGTCCTGGCGAGCGGAGTCTTGGTGGAAACCGGACGACCAATGGGGGAAGGATAAAACAGTTGCTTGCTATAGAGCAATTCTGTGCCCTGCGAATTATAAAGCCCTAGGCCTGGCGCGGAAACCGTCGGCGGTGTAGTCGAGCGAACGTCGAGGATATCACCTTTCTTCAAATCGAATGCAAAGTAGTCGAAGTCAAAAGTGTTTTGCATTTGTCCGGTGACATTCACGACCGGATTCTTTCCCATTTCGTTGCCAAGGGGCAACAGATTTGCGGCTGTCCTGACGTTGTTTGGCTCGAACTCGGTTGTATTGAATGGCGCATTTCCCTCGCCGCCAGTCTGACTAGCCGCTGACGAGCCGCCTACAAATCGAGATTGAAGGATTTCACCCGTACGTTGGTAGGAAGCTTGATCGGTAAATAACATCGTCCCCAGCGCCGCTACCACGCCCGGCGAAAATGCCATGAGGTCGCGGCGTTCCAATACCTCAAGCAGACGGGCACGTTTTGCCAGTTTTGGGCTTTTGGCCTTTTTTGTTGACTGGGACTTCATTGAACCAAGAACAGGCTTACGTGAATTCACCATGGGATCCCCAAGTGACGAACGGACAGAAAAGAAATGCAGTGTTTTCGTTGTCCAAATAGCGCAACCCCCACTAAAACTGGGAATACTACCGGGACAGGCGAAATTCTATGGTAGTTGGAGGCCATTCACTGTCAACAAAACGAACCGTCAGTACGATGCACTTAAATCAGGGGAAGTTCCGATTATGCTGAGTTTTTGGCAATATCGATACAACTGTACCTTCAACGAATTTGTTTATTGGTTGCTATTTTTGCCCCAACAGTAGAAAATCGAACGTGAGCTGTGGTAACCTTGCGGACAAAATCGCAGGTGAAAATTTGTCGGGGGGTAGGTCACTCCCAAGGTAGGTCACTCTTGCCGAGAGTGACGTTGCGCTGGCGATTTAAAGTTTAGTTGTCGCCAGTCGCACCCGGCAGGTGCGACCTACCGTAAGTCACTCTTGCCGAGAGTGACTTTGCATTGTCAACATGACCCAGCCGGACCGTTTTAGCCGGGTTGCGACTTAAGATTGACTCAACGATTTCGGTGATTTCCCTTCCAAAAAAGAATTGGCACTAAGGCTTTGAGCAACGTGAAAACCGCTCCGAATTTGGATTTGCTCAAGCGGCGTGATCGCAGCCTCTTCGTTTTCGAACAAAAGTCTTGGTCCGATTTTCGCGCATGGATAGCAAGCTGCCTGTTCCATACCACAATTTTGGTCGTAATGGCTCTACTTTGGCGGCCGCTGACGCGAGGAACTTCAGGTGAACCCGATCGTCCCGTTGGCATCGCCGTGGCACACGAAACCAACCAAGGAAACGAGTACTCGCTCGAGGGGGGCGCGAGCGGCGCCAACAATGCAAACACGGCGACTCAAGTCGTATCCTTGGCCGTCGAAAACACGAATGGGCCACCAATTTCCGTTGATACTATCCTGTCCAATCTGGTCGGCAATCAGACTGGACCATCGGAAAACAACTTCAGCGCCGATGGTTCCCTTGGGAAAGGACTCTCCGGCGATGGTGGAACTGGCTCCAGCTCTGGGGGAAAAGGCCGCGGCAGCGGAACAAAAACAAAAACGTCCTTTTTCGGAGTCGAGGGTTCGGGGGCCTCATTCGTTTACGTCGTCGACAGATCGGATTCGATGAATTCCTACGACTCTGCACCACTGCGATATGCAAAGAAAGAGTTGCTCAAAAGCCTGGCTTCGCTCAACGAGTACAACCAATTTCAAATCGTATTTTACAACGATTCCCCATTACCCATGTCCAACCAAATGATTTTTGCAACGGATGGAAACAAGGGGCGAGCTAATAACTTCGTACGGAATATGCCTGGCGATGGTAGCACTCAGCATCTACCAGCTTTGAAGCAGGGTTTAGCAATGGTCCCTGAAGTGATCTTTTTCCTAACCGATGCGGACGATCCTAGTTTGACCATGCCGCAATTGCTCGACATCCAACGACGAGCTGATCTTACAAGAACCACGATTCATACCATACAATTCAATTCAGGGCCAGCAAGCAATGATGGGAGCTGGATTCGAAAATTGGCGGAAATGAATCGCGGTTCCTACACGTACATCGATGTCACCGCTACCAATAATCCGCCAGTAGACAATTCCGCTAAATAGTTATGCAAAACCTATTCGAACTCGCCCATCCACTAGCCTCGCATCATCTTTCCGTCCTGAGGGATATCCAAACTTCCCCTGCCCAATTTCGAATCCAGATCCATTTACTAGCCATGCTTTTGGCAGTTCGCGCAACGGAAGATTTGACGTTAGAACCATCGGTGGTGCAAACTCCGTTGACGCAAATGTCCGGCCATCGGATGTCTCAAAGAATTGGAATCGTCCCCATCCTGCGAGCCGGTTTGGGACTCGTTGAACCCGTTTTGCAATTGATTCCTGATGCGGCCGTTTGGCATTTAGGAATGTACCGAGACGAAGCGACGGCTCAGCCGATCGAGTACTACTGCAAGCTGCCGATTGGCAATGCAGTCGACGTTGGACTCGTTTTAGACCCAATGCTCGCTACTGGCGGTTCGATTCGAGCCGCCGTGGTGGCTCTCAAGCGTTGGGGAGTTCAAGACATTCGCGTCTTAAGTGTCTTGGCTGCGAAACAAGGTGTCGATCAATTTCATCGAGAGTTTCCCGATGTCAAAGTATACGTGGCGGGCGTTGACCCAGAATTAAACGATCACAAATTCATTGTCCCGGGACTAGGTGATGCAGGTGACAGGATGTTTAACACACAACGAGAATAACACGTTGACCGATTGACAGGATCACGACTTACTTGCGAATGTTTACGCCCTGCTTTTTTCTAATAAATTTGTTACATTACACCTCCGACCCTCCGATTCGGGGAGCGTCGCTATTTTGGCCCTTTGAATAGGAATGATGATTTATGCGTTGGGAAGGCCGGGAACAATCGTCAAACGTTGAGGATCGACGCGGGATGGCTATGGCCGTAGGTGGCCTTGTTGGTGGAGGAGGATTGGGAACGATCGTCCTCATGCTGATCATGATGTTCCTCGGTGCCAATCCGCAACAATTGATGGAGCAAGTTGGTCAGCAACAAGAACTGAACGCAACCCGCGCCAAATCTACGCCAGAAAATGACGCAGATGCTCCACTCGTGGAGTTTGTATCCGTTGTTATGAAAGACACCGAAGATGTATGGGGAAAGCTCTTTAAAGAGCAACTTGGAGCTCGATACCAAGAGCCTAAACTCGTCATTTTTAGAGGTGAAGTGCGTTCGGCATGCGGTCAAGCGACTGCGGCTGTTGGGCCGTTTTACTGTCCGGGTGACAGCAATGTCTACTTGGATTTCGATTTCTTCCGAGAACTGAAGAATCGTTTCAAAGCCCCAGGCGATTTTGCCATGGCTTACGTTATTGCGCATGAAATAGGTCATCATGTTCAGAATCAGCTTGGACTATCGGCAAAGATCCAAGGCATGCAAAATCGAGCTGGTGAAGTCGAAAGCAATCAGTTGAGCGTGCGACTTGAGTTGCAAGCAGACTACTTGGCGGGTGTTTGGGCAAAGCATGCTCAAGAAACGAAACGTATCCTCGACACCGGGGACATCAAAGAAGCCATGAATGCTGCCAATCAAATCGGAGACGATAAACTCACACAGGGTCGAGTGCGAAAGGAAAAGTTCACTCACGGTACATCGCAGCAACGCGTGAAGTGGTACTCGGCTGGAATGGCTTCAGGTGACTTGAATGGAATGATGAAACTATTCGAAGTGGATTTCGACGCACTATAAAAAATTTGTTTTAGCGACTAGAAAGTCTCGATCAATCGCATGGCAATTCGGATCCCTGTCGTTATCAGCCAACACGAACGACGTGCTGGCTCCATCGCAGACTACGAGGAACAACTCATTACCCGCCTCGCGATGGAAAATGGTCTAGATGCGACCCTCATTGCGGACTTAAAGTCGATCGAGGTGGACACCACGGATCACCTTTGTATCGAGGGCCTAAAAGGGGACTTCGCACTTGCAACATGGGAGACTGTCTCATATGTCTGCGAACATTTGCATCGGCTGGGTATCCCGGCGCTTGAGATCATTCCAGTAGACGGCAGTCAAAAATCTCACAGCGGTAACCCTAGTCTTCCGGCAAAGAAGATTTTTATGATCTCGCTTGCAACCAATAACCTCATCGACACCACCATCAAATCACTTAAGGACCTGCTTGCGTCACGTTCAACACCTGTTTTTTCCATCGGTACGCCTCCCAACCGAAACAAGCCGACCATGGTTGTACCGGCTCCAACCTTGATTGCGGTGCCAACTTCGACCCGACTTGATACGGCAGTCCCTAGTGCTCATCAGGTATCATCAGCCGATTCGGATTTCCCTAACATCGATCAATTGATGGACGAGCTCGACCAATTTCAAATTTAGTCGTCGCCAGTTGCACTCGGCAGGTGCGATCTACCGTAGGTCACTCTTGCCGAGAGTGACTTTGCGATGGCATGAGCCAATTCAGTTTTCCCAAACAACCATGCACGGTGTGGTTAGCGAAGTTACGTTCGTCTCACCGTGATCAACCAACATGACATTGAGGAGTTTTGCAAAGTGATATCAATTTTCCGACGGAGTCGTTTGGCGTTAGCGATTGCAGTTTTTACCACTTGCATATGCATCGCGGGAAGTATCGTTCCTAGCATCAAGGCGCAGGAAGTTAATGAATTGGCGTCTGCAAAACTAGCTCCGATCGACGCTGATTTCTATAGCGTTTCTCTTAGGCTTCGAGAACAGTGGGACCGCTTGGTCGCTGGGCCAGTGGTTAAAGAATTCCTTCAACTTTCGGCCGTTGAAAATGCATGGGAGCAGTTTCGTTCGGAATGGACAGAACGGGACGGAATGGGTTCCAACGCTCGATTTTTTCTTGAAAACCCGAATGCCCAAGATGCGTTAGCATTCTTGAAGGAGTTGTCTGCAAGCGAAGTATTCATTTTCGGTGACAAAAACGTTGCGAAGTGGTACGAATCCCAAGCACATCTGAACGATGAAATGCGGGCACTTTTGCTTTCTACAGACATCACCGCAGAGGAACTTGCCTCCCAAATCATGAAGAAAACCATGGACAAGGCAATTGAGCTAACGGTGCCGATCGTTCTGATCGGAGCCCGGTGTAAAAACGAGGATTTGGCACTAAGCAAGCTCGACCAATTGGAGGCTGCTTTGCTTCTAGGTCGCAGTACGATTCCGCAAGGGAATTTGATCTTCAAGAACTTGGATCGCATTGATGACGCACGAGGAAATCGAGTGCAATTGCGATTGGACGGAACACAGATACCCTGGGACGACATTTGGACAGACACAACCTTTGACGAAGAAGCCAAAGACAGAGTGCGCGAAGTTGGTGATAAGAAAAGCATCATCATCACCATCGGCATGCTAGATGGGTTCTTTGTCTTTGGGATCAGTCCCTCGAGCAAATCTTTGCTCGAGTTAGGAAAGGGGACATCGATTTTGGACCATCCCAATATGCAGCCAGTTAAGGAGGCTTTGTCGCGCCCGTTGACTTCCGTAAACTTTACTTCTGACGCTTTGGTCAAGGCAACGTTCGAGGCGAATCTCCATAATTTCTTCTCCCAGAACATCACCACGAACATTGCCCCCCAATTGAGAATGATCGATGAAAAGAGCGAGCTCCGCGACTTTTTCATGGACCTGGTGAACGATTTTTCCTGGATCGATGAATCCATCGCAAAGCTGGTTCCTGAGTTCAAGGGTACAACGTCTCTCTCATACTTAACCATGGACGGTTGGGAGCGACACGATTATTTACGCACCAAGGGAGTTGTTTCCGACTCGAGTTCTACGCTCAAGTCCTTGGAGCACATTGGCGAATCGCCGATGATGTTCATTGCGGGTAAACTTCAATACCGACCAGAATTTTTTCAGCTCAGCAGAAAGATTGTGCAGAAACTTAAAGCCCGATTTGACGAAGCGTGCGAGTTGAATTGGAGCAACGAGGACAATAATTTTGATCTGGACTCCGTCCTGGATTGGGTGGCATCGCAACTAGAGATGGTTTTCCCAACGGTTAACTTTAGGAGCATTATCGAAATAGAGAGCGAGGGCTCAGAAGACTTTTTTTGGCCCTATTTGGTCCGTCTAGCGGATGTTTGGGAAAAGAAACTTCTGCCGGCAATGACAGGTGAACATGCCATTGTACTTAGCGGTGGAAATTTGGCCGCGAAACAGTGGCACAAAGATATGCCGCCGTCCGTGGATCCATTGCCCTTCCCAGAGTTTGCGGGTGTTTGTGGGGTCAAGGACATGGCTATGCTCAAAGATGCGTTAGAGGATGTGTTGAAGCTATGCGATGACTTGGTGGAATCGGTTCGAAAGGGGGCTCCGAATGCAATTCCAGCTGATTTCAAAGTCCTTCGCCCTACAAGATCCGAAACCAGGCTAGGGGAAATGGTTGGGTATGCAATTCCGGACGATTGCCCCGTGCCTAAGGAAATGAAGCCTCAAATCCTATTTGCTGGCGACTACATGATCGACTCCTTTTCTGACAAGCAATCGATTTCCTTGGCTGAGGTCAGGAAACTTGCGGTCGGCGTTGGCATCATCGATGCAGCGGCAATTCAGTCGAACGTTTCCTATATTCATGTAGGACGAATTTTTGAATTTGCTCGTCCATGGATTCGATATGCGCTAACGGAAGGAATGGAGAGTATGGAGGATTCGTTGCTAGAAGAATTGTCATTGGAAAACTACGAACTGACTGGCAAAGACCTGCTGTCCGCCTGGAGCGTGCTCTCCAAGTTCGGGGAGTTGTCTAGCGCAACTCGCCCACTATCGAATGGCGGGGCACATGTACGCTCGGTCTACAAAAGCCAGAAATCCGAAAGATGAAGGCGATGAACGACATATATCGATTTGGTGGTCTTGTTTTCCTTGATGCTTGTTTGCTGGCGAATACTGGCTTCGCTTCGGGCTTTTTCTCGTCGCGACTTAACACCGCGATCATTTCAGAGACTCGAGCTTCGTCTAGAACGATTGGGGCGAGAGTTAGCTCGTGTCCTTCTTCAATTCGCACCATTCGTGCCAGGCACGAATGGTGCTGTATTCGTCGGTGGCCGTGGCAAAAATCGTATAAGTATTCCCACCGACCGCGTAAACGCGTCACCGTCGATAGATTGCCAGCTACAGTCTGCGTGTTGCCGTCACCCCATTGTATCGTCCATTGATTGATCGTGTCCGTACCGGGGTCATTGGACGACAGGCTCAGTGTATACGTCGCACCAGCATTTACCGTCCCGGCGCAACTTACCGCCAGATTCGGAGCAACATTATTTACTAACAATGTAAAGGTCGTCGTCGAGGTTGCGTTGTCGCTATCCGTTGCTGTAATGGTAACTGTTTGCGATTGATCAGGTCCATCGTTAGTTGCGAACGACCAGCTCCACGTGCCATTGGCGTTCTTGACGACCGTGCATAGGCGAAGTTTGGAAATAGGGAGCAAGCGCAAAAGCGATTTGATCAAGCTGCTGCCTGTAAAAACCCGTTGAGCGCCAAGGAACGCCGCAAATTGCGGGTTCTTCGCGAGGAAGCTCGACAGGCATTGAATTCAGCCTTATGACCTGAACAGTGTGGTTGGCGATTTTAGACAGCTGAAACCGAATCAAACGGCTCGGGGGCTCGCTTGCATCGTTTAGCCAGGTTCACGTTGCGTTGAGAAAGTCGCCGTGCCGCAACGCAATGTCACTCTCGGCAAGAGTGACTTACCTAAACTAAGGGTGCGGCGTCTTCCTAGATTGCCCAGTCCGCCGAAGTTCTATTACGGCCGATCGCTTCTATGTAGTATTCTTACGGTCTACCGACCTCAATACGCAAATTCGTGCTCTGCACAGAATAGGAAAAGCGAGAATCAGGCTTCGATCACAATACTGGCCGAAAACCCTGGGCTAGCGCCCTGCGGCTCATCAGCCGGAACGCGCTAGCGTCCGGTTCGGCCCGACTTATGATCGACGCCGAGAATCACAGTACGGAGTACCGTGCCACAATAGGAATCAACCCAAGATCCATACTGGCTAGAACATTGGCCCTACCCGCAAGCACCCTACCTAAACAATGTACGTTACTCGAATCCGACTGCAATCTCCTCAGGTGTTTCGACACCTTGTGGTTGCCTTGCACCTCATCATCGCAATGACACTTGCTGGCTGTGGCACAACCAAATCGTTTACAGCAACAGAACAGTTGCTCATGTCCGATGCGGTCGATTCCACTCTTGCCAAGATGGATTTTCGTGCCCTATCGGGTTACAAAGTGTTCCTTGACACGCAGTATGTCGTGGGCGCTGGCAAAGTCATCCCCGGCGTAGCTATGCCCGTAAACCTAATCAACTCCGATTACGTGATCAGCGGCCTGCGACAACAGCTCACAGCCGCAGGTTGCATGTTGGTCGATACACGCGAACAGTGCGACATCATTTGCGAAGCCCGCTGCGGAGCACTGGGCACCGACGGAAATAGCATGATATACGGTCTACCCGCTAGCAATTTCCTCAGCAGCGCATCGTCCGTGATTCCAGGTTCGCCTCCCTTGCCTACTATCCCCGAAATTTCCATCGCGAAACGAGAAATGAAAAGCGCGGCTGCCAAGGTCTCCGTATTCGCATACGATCGAGAAACGCGCGAACCATTATGGCAATCTGGAATCGCACAAGCTGGAAGCAGCGCTCGAGATACCTGGATATTGGGGATGGGACCACTCCAATACGGAACGATCTACAACGGAACTCGATTTGCCGGGAAACGATTAAAGAGTCCCCATATACAGGCAGACGATTCTCGCGTTGCACAACATGCCAATGGCATTGACCACCGGAAAAACTACCTCTTCGCAAATAAGCTATTCGACAAGAGACATGACGAAGCGATTGCCGAAGACAAAACACAAGTCAGTTCATCGCCGAAAATGAAGCTTAGCGATCAATCGAGCAATTCGGTTTTGCGATAGTTCGACCATGAAATCTCGGACCTTGAACCACGGAGTCACGAAGAGCGCAGAGATTTGCGTGATCGTAATTCTGCGAATACTCTGTGTTCCTCGTGTCTCTGTGGTTGAGAGATTTTCCTACTGAAGTTTGTGAACGATACGCCACACGGCCCGGGGGGCCATGCTACAAATTACTTCGCATTGCGAATGCAATACAACCGACTGTCAGCCCGAATCAAAAGTCGATCACCTGCGATCGATGGCGTCGACATGCAGATCTCGTCGTCCGCTAATTTATTCGTGTGCAGTATCTCAAACAACTTACCTGTACGCAAAACCGTACATAGGCCATCTTCATTCAAACAAAAAATTTTCCCGTCGTAACTCCATGGCGACACTGTATATCCCGTACCCCGGGATACGCGCTGACGTTCGTAGTCAGGCTCACCGGTTTTAGCGTCTAGGCTACTAGCAATCCCCCCATCGTATAAAACAAATAGGCGACCTCCATTTACCAACGTGCTTGGATTGTACGGCGCAATCTTGTTGCTCGACCAGACGATGAAACCGTTGCTGATTTCGTCTTTGGCTAACGAAATATCTCCCTTTGCACCGGGCTTGATCGCGTACATGGCCTTAGTGGGGTCTAGCACGTAGCCTGAGCTGATATAAAGAAGACCATCTGCTACATAAGGCGTTGCGATGGTGATACTGGACATGCCTTTGAGAGTCCATAGCAACCCACCGTTAAGATCGTAACTCCTAACTGCCTTCGTCCCTGCTGTCACGATTTCGGTTCCACCATCATGTGTCCATACGAAGGGGGTCGACCAATTGCTTTTTTCATCTCGGTCGACAGACCATATCTCTTCGCCCGTGAGCTTGTTGAGTGCCAACAA
>JANLRK010000127.1:0-6125 GCA_031361585.1 Pirellula sp.
ATCGAATCATCGCCCCGCCCGCGACCTCGGTCCATCATTTAGTATAGCAATCTTGCGATGCCTAAAGTTGCAGGGCAGTTATTCGGTGCAGTATGACCGAGCATTGGTAGCCAAAAAGCCCAATCCTTCCGCAGCGCAAGGCATGCAGGATTCCCCCCTACCGCAGGCTTGCCCTGCTGGATTGTTCTGCTTTAAGGCTACAAGCGAGCGGACTCTACCTGCAGCGTATTGAAGTTGCAGCTATCCACTGGCATGGCCCCCTGGGCCGTGTATAACTCGGGCTAGAGGCCAAGCTACTTGAGGGTAGTGACGATGCACAATCACTGCCAGCGTATAATCGCAGCAATGGTGTACAATCGCAGCATGACGTTTACTAGATCAAATTTCGATACACTTGCCGGGCTATCCGATGCCAAAGTCGCAAAGCAACTTACTAAGCACGGATTCAACGAACTTCCCACCTCGAAAAGCAAAAGTATTTTGCTCTCTGTACTTGGGGTCGTCCGAGAACCCATGTTTCTACTTCTTCTGGCATGTGGAATACTTTACATGCTTCTCGGCGATGTTCAAGAAGCTCTCATGCTACTGGGCTTTGTCTTTGTAGTACTCGCAATAACGCTGTACCAAGAACGAAAAACGGAAAGAGCTCTTGAAACCCTGCGAGACCTTTCCAGCCCTCGAGCACTCGTCATTCGAGAGGGTGCGCGAAAACGCATTGCTGGGCGTGAAGTAGTTCCCGACGACATAATCGTTTTGGCAGAAGGCGATCGCGTACCAGCCGACTCAGTGGTGTTGAGTTGTGAGAATTTTTTGACGGACGAATCCTTATTGACCGGCGAATCGGTGCCTGTTCGAAAGGTCGTGTGGGACGGCCGACTTGAGATGACTCGTCCCGGTGGTGATGATCTCCCCTTTCTGTTTTCGGGCACTCTGATTGTGCAGGGGCAAGGAATCGCCAAGGTGAAATCGACGGGGATTCATACGGAAATGGGGAACATTGGAAAGGCACTGCAGTCGGTCCCGGTCGAGGGCACCAGGCTGCAAAAAGAAGTTGGCTTATTGGTGCGCAGAGTTGCTATTCTTGGATTGCTTCTATGTGCCTTCGTTGTAGTATTTTATGGAGTTAGTCGGGGCAATTGGCTTCAGGGCTTCCTAGCTGGCATCACCCTAGCTATGGCGATGCTGCCAGAGGAGTTCCCGGTCGTGCTCTCTGTCTTCATGGCGTTAGGCGCTTGGAGATTGTCCAAAATCCATGTGCTGGCCCGTCATGTTCCAGTGATCGAGACGCTTGGTTCGGCTACCGTACTGTGTGTCGACAAAACCGGAACACTCACCATCAATCGAATGTCGATTCGCAAGCTGGCCGTCGATGGAAAGGTTCATGAGATCAGGCCAATTGCCACGCAATCCGATTTGACACTGCCAGAGGAATTTCACGAGATCGTCGAATTTGGAATCTTGGCCAGTCAGCGCGATCCCTTCGATCCCATGGAGAAAGCCTTTCATGAACTTGGAAATGAACGGCTTGCTAAGACGGAACATTTGCACACCGATTGGTCTCTGGAGCGAGGCTATCCCCTTTCACCAAGTCTATTGGCTATGTCACATGTTTGGAAGTCACCGACGGGTGCAGAATTGATTCTAGCTACCAAAGGCGCCCCGGAGGCTGTCGCAGACCTTTGTCATTTAACTCCCGACCGTTCCAAAGAGATTGGTCAGCAAGTTGCAACCATGGCATCGGAAGGGCTACGCGTCCTGGGAGTCGCCAAGGGTACTTTTGGTAAGCAACCTTTACCAGGCAATCAACACGATTTTACTTTTGAATTTTTGGGATTGGTTGGACTAGCCGATCCGGTTCGACCGACCGTGCCGGCTGCCGTCGAGGAATGTTACGCCGCTGGTATTCGTGTTGTAATGATCACGGGAGATCACCCAACGACCGCCAAGAGCATTGCTCTTCAAGCCGGAATCAAACCGGTTGATGAGATGATTACAGGCCCCGAACTTGAGAAACTTGACGAGGTGGAATTGCAATGTCGGGTTCAATACGTCAACGTCTTTGCTCGCATGGTTCCCGAGCAAAAGCTTCGATTGGTAAACGCGTTGAAGGCAAATGGCGAGGTGGTGGCCATGACCGGAGACGGGGTGAACGACGCGCCTGCTCTCAAGGCGGCTCATATCGGCATTGCGATGGGTGGTCGAGGCACTGACGTGGCTCGCGAAGCCGCTTCACTAGTGCTGTTAGATGATGATTTCGCCTCCATCGTTCACTCCGTTCGAATGGGACGGCGAATCTATGACCATCTCCAAAAGGCGATGACTTACATTGTCGCGGTCCATGTTCCGATCGCTGGGATGTCGATTGTTCCTGTACTACTAGGAGGCCCAATTGCGCTCATGCCGGTGCATATCCTTTTTCTAGAACTAATCATCGATCCGGCTTGTTCAGTCGTCTTTGAGGCAGAGGCAGAAGACGAGGACGTAATGCGTCGCCCTCCTAGGAGTCCAACAAGCCCTATGTTTGGCATCCGTTTGCTCGGTTTAGGTATCTTGCAAGGAGCGAGTGCTCTCCTCATCGTATTGTCGATTTATCTGTCCGCGCTTTGGGGATGGCTCAATGCCGCCGATGCAACTGCCCTTAGTTTCACAACTTTGATCGTTGCCAATATTGGGCTCATCTTTGCAAATCGATCATGGACACGAACCATCTGGTCAACACTGAGAACTCCCAATGCAGCCTTATGGTGGGTCATTGGTGGTGCCACTATTTTTCTTGGTCTTGCCTTGTATGTCCCGTTCCTGCAAAGACTATTTCACTTCTCGACTCTGCATCTAGATGATCTCGTTCTGTGCGTTGCGGGTGGTTGCCTAAGCGTGATTTGGTTCGAAGGCCTAAAGTGGATCAAGCTGAAATGGTGAAAGATAATAAATTCAACTTCGCGGCAGCGATGAGAGGACAGCGATGAGACGACAGACGCAGTTGACTGGGGCGATGATGTCAGACGAAGTTGGTCGATGGCCCGAACGCGTTGGTCGACGGGTCGAACGCGATTCCAGATCGCGAAGTTTTGGTTTTGCGACGTTCGCCAGCAATGGTTTCGTTTGCCTCTCCGCTGACGATTTCAAGACCGCAGATAGATGATCTGATCCACCGTTTTACGCTGGCACTAGTCGACGTGCTCGGTAGCTCGTTGGGAGTTGGCAAACAGAGTGGCACGGCGGTCTCCGCCGTGATTCCCAACCGTGATTCCCAACCGTGATTCCCATCCGTGATTCCCATCCGTGATTTCTCGGTCGGGACGACCGAGCACTCTCAATTCCCCGCAGCTCACAAAGTGAGTTCGATCTGGCTATCATCCAATTCACTATTGGATTTCGAATCCTGATCGTTGAAGTGCCCCAAGATCCGAGGTGGTGATGGTAAGTTTGTCTGCAACCCCAAGTCCGCCGCTTAGTTTGGTCTTTGTGGATTTGACTCCAGAGAGCTTCAAGTCGTCACCGTCGCCGGCTCCCATGTCAATATTCATCGTTCGAAAAGTTGAATCCACTACAACGACCGCATCCGTTCCAAATCCAGCCGATATCTCGAGAGATGACGTGCCCGTTACTTTTCCAACCATGGCTTTGTCATCGCCGCTTCCCAGATCAATCTCTAGGGATGTAGCATTGAGATTCGCGTTCTGAATTTGAACCTGATCATTTCCTGAGCCTGTTTCTATCTCCATTTCTGAAACAGCGACCGAAATGGCAGCACCCGTCGACCGTCCCACACGAACGATATCGTCCCCTGCTCCCGCGTCAATTTCAAGACTTGACGCTTTCGCATTTAAGACTTCGACTAGATCATTCCCCTCGCCACTTTCGATTTCACCGCTGCCTGCAAAAAGCTGGTCAACGGAGACGGAATCGATTCCAGCCCCTGTCTCGATACTAAAACGCGAAACCGTGTGGCTTTCAATTCCTCGCCAGGAAATGGTATCGTCTCCACCTTTTAGGTCGGCTTTGAAGTTGGAGAGGAAGCCGTTGAGAGTTACTTTGGTTGTACCGTTTATCGTGGTCCCGTTTTGCCCGGTGATCTCAACTTTTCCGGCACCTAGATCTACCACGGATACATTGTTTGCTTGGCTATCCCCTTCCATTTTTAGGCTTCCGAGTTTTATGGCCGCCAGAACATCTCCCGCCATCAGGGATCTTCCTTCCAAACATTCCAGCCGCATAGGTCGACTATTTTTCCGCATCAGACTAACTCCGTCTCGAACTAGTGAATCGTGTAAAAAATTCCTCCAACTAGAAGAGTCGGAAACAGCATCGCCGTCCGCCAAAAATTTTCGACCTGTGCGATTGAAAAAAGCTGGGAGCAAAGGACTTTTGTCTGTGTGTGGCACGCTCTGAGGTACGAAGGGCGTGGGAATCGCTAGTTCTTCCGGCCCACGCCCACGCGGCACTTTGGGCCTGCCACACGCAAATGCATATTGAATTGTACAGGTCGAAAATTTTCAGACATGTATGACGTCGTATTGCAATCGATTTAATCGAGATGCAATTTTTAGTTCTTGCCATCAATTTCCTAATGGCAGCATTTGCCCAAATCACCAAATAGGATTCGTCGATTTTTTCCGAAATAGTCATGAATCGGTCGAAATCCAAATCCCAAATTTTCTTACAATTTGCGAATCTAGTTTATGCATTTAGTTGCTTGTTCCTTGTCGAGACAACCGACGGAGAAAATGAAATGAGCAGTGTTCGAGTCCTCGTAGGAACCGCAAAAGGCGGGTTTATACTTACAGCCGATGGCAATCGGGACAAATGGGAAATCGAAGGCCCACTGTTTGCTGGCTGGACGATTTACCACATGAAGGGATCGCCAATGGACGCCAATCGAATCTATGCGTCGCAATGTAGCGACTGGTTTGGACAAGTCATTCAGCGTTCGAACGACGGCGGCAGGACTTGGGCGCAACCAGATGGGGATTCAGTGCCTGATTTCACTGGCCAGCCTCCTGGAATTAGCAATAAGTTTGTTTACGAAGGCAATGCAGGAACGCATATGTGGTATGACGGTACACCGCATCCCTGGGAGTTTAAACGCATTTGGCATCTCGAACCGTCGCCCTCCGATATCGACGTTGTCTATGCCGGAGCTGAGGACGCGGCGTTGTTCCGTTCAGTGGATGGTGCGATGACATGGAAAGAATTACCAGGGCTGCGCAGTCAACGCGGTTCCGAGTGGCAACCCGGCGCAGGTGGGTTAGGGCTTCATACGATTTTGCTCGATCCGAGCAATTCGCAACGTATTTATGTTGCCATCTCCGCGGCCGGCGCGTTCCGAACGGACGACGGAGGAACGAACTGGAAGCCTATCAATCGAGGTCTGAGATCCAAGTACATACCCGACCCCGATGCGGAGATTGGACACTGTGTGCATCGACTAGCGTTGCATCCGTCCAGACCCGATGTGATCTTCATGCAGCTGCATTGGAATGTAATGCGAACCGACAATGCCGGCGACCTTTGGACCAACATTAGCGGCAATCTACCGACAGACTTTGGGTTCCCAATTGAGGTGCACGCACACGAGCCGGAGACGATTTATGTGGTACCTATCAAAAGCGACTCCGAACACTTCGTCCACGAAGGCAAGCTACGTGTGTTTCGAAGTCGCACTGGCGGCAACGATTGGGAACCGCTTACGAATGGACTGCCTCAACAAAACTGCTACGTGAACGTCCTACGCGATGCCATGGCGACGGATACGTTAGACAAGTGCGGAATTTACTTCGGCACAACGGGTGGTCAAATCTATGTTTCACCAGATGGCGGGGACAACTGGACAGCGATTGTGCATGACTTGCCGCGAGTGCTTTCGGTCGAGGTCCAAACACTGGCATGATCAAGTGCTCGATCCGAGTGATGATGCCATACCATCTACAAACCCTCGCTCAAATTGGCCCCGAGATTTTGCTTGAGATCAATGGGCCTGCTACCCCAGACTCGGTCGTAGACGCCATCGAATTGTCCTACCCCATGCTCTGCGGCACGATTCGAGATCATGTGACCAGGAGGCGTCGCCCACTGCTGCGATACTTTGCATGCGAAAAAGACATTTCCCATGAACCACCCGATAC
>JANLRK010000134.1:0-11429 GCA_031361585.1 Pirellula sp.
CAAGCGATCTTGATCTTTTCGGTCATGTGCACTGGGCTGTTCGAAATGTATAAGGCCGGCATGACCAGTATCTACTGGGATACATTTGCCTACCCTCTCTATTATTTGCCTATTAGCTTTTTCCTCTGCTTGGTTCTCCACGACAGCATGTTCTATTGGTCTCACCGCTTCATGCACTGGCGACCGGTTTTTAAGTATTTCCACGCAGGGCATCATAAATCCGTAAGCCCATCCCCGTGGGCCATTTTTGCGTTCCAACCGTTAGAAGCAATACTGCAATTTGCTTGCCTCAGTTTGATTGTCATCTTCGTCCCGCTCAAGCCGATCGTATTGCTTGCGTATCTCTCCTACGACTCGATGATCAACATTGCAGGGCACACCGGCTATGAGATGATTCCAAACTGGATGTCCAAGCACTGGATGTTCAGGGGATTCAACAACGTCACCCATCACGACAATCATCATACCAATATGAGGTACAACTACGGTGCCTTCTTTAATGTTTGGGACCGATGGATGGGAACATTCTTGGACAATGGTACGACCGAGATAACCATTGTCGACGCCGCGATGACGCGAGCTAAACCTATGATCGATACCGCGGATTGCAGCTCGACCACCGAACTCAACTCGGAGGCTTTCCCGCTTTCGCATCAATGATTTCGTTGATAGCTCTTGGGCTAACAGAGTGTGTAGTCAAAAAGCCCGAACGATCCACCGGTCAAGCCCCGTTGGGATTCAAAAATACCGCTGGCTTGTCCTGCTGGATTGTTCTGTTTCCAAGCTAAACAAGGCGAACGGCCCCACGCATGCAGCCCTAAAAATCGGCGGTTTGAAAAACCTTTACGTTGACACCCGCTGAATCAGGAACAGAAAAGTCTTTAGTTGACTTACCTGCGGGCACGACGAGCTTGTCTTGAACGGCATTGAATATCTGCTTTCCTTGATAGTACATGGGAATTTGAACGCCGTCGTAACCAGCAATGGTAACATCGTAATTGCCAGGTACGATTCCCGGGTCCTGTTCCTTGAAAGAGTCAAATATTCCATCTTTGACGGTGAACATGCGAAGCTTTGCTCCACTGGCGTTAACGTCGGGAGTGAATGTGACATTGCCGGCTGGAATGGGCTTCCCTTTGAACGTGACTGTACCCGAGATTTGCGCCATCGGTGGAGCAGAATCACAGCCTAGCAAAACGAGCAATACCGTGGAAAACGCGAGGAATCGCAACATCATTGAACCATTGTAATTTGGGTGTAATAAAAATCTGAACAGATAGCAAGTTGATGTGCACGAATGACACATTCACGCCCTGGCGCATCGATGTAGTCGCCAGAACGTGTTTAAGCACCAGTTGTTTTCATTCAGCTGAACATCACTGGTCCCAGTCAGCGCCGTTTACATTTCCGTCGCTAGGCAAACAAACGCGATCAAACGTTACTACGTTGATGCTTGAACTAATGGTTCGAACGCTTCCATCGGCCAGACCAGCTGTCATCACCCCTGCGTGCATCGCTTGCGGTCGGCGCCAGTCGCATCGGGTTTCTCGAACGCCGTCTTGAATTCCACCAGGGTTGGGAACCCCATTGAATGGATTGCGAAATCCAATGTCGCTGCGAGGTCCAGGCCCCGCTGCATAATTAGCTGGGTTTCTAAGGACGCCATTGACCATTGGGCAGTCCCACCAAGTGTATCCGTCTGCCCCACCGCCATTGTTGACGAGACTCAGGTCAGTGGCAGCTGGTGCGCCATCGACCCAAGGACTGTGAGTGGCATGCCGACCGCCACGCGACCAGATACTGAAGGTAAAGGAATTGGCTGACAAATTGGGTGTCACACCGGCCGTTGGGTAGTCTACGCCGTAACAAGCGGCTTGCCTTTCGACCACGAGCACAGTGTTGCTCAATCCATCTACAAGACCAGAAAACTTTCCACTAGCTGTCATGGGGTGTCCATTCGTCAATTGGGCAGTACAAGCTCCCGCATTCAACGCGTAGGTCGTGCCCCCGTAGGGTTCTCCATTGACGCTGACTCGAGCCGTATTGCTAGAAAGTGCCTTGCCAGCGAAACCAGCGCCAGACAACGTAGGGTCATCTGGACAAGCAAAGCCAGGAATTTTTGCCGTTCGCACTTCAAAGGAAATGCCATTCGCCAGTGAAAAAACGTTTCCTTGCTCAATGTAGGGCAAAATCAAAAAATGGGCAGAACCGAAAACGGTGGGTCGTACGCCCGAGGTCGTAGTAGAACCCTTGGCAAGTGCATAGGGTGGCAGTGTCTTATTCGCACTTTCGAAATTGTGACAAGCGAGCACCATTTGTTTTACATTATTACTACATTGCATTCGCCGTGCGGCTGCTCGCGCGGATTGCACGGCTGGCAACAGTAACCCAACCAAAATACCAATGATGGCTATCACAACCAGCAACTCTACCAGTGTGAAGCCGCGACGGAACTGTTTCTTCATACAACACCTCAAGATCAACAAAGAATGGCGAAAAACGTGAACCGATCGCAAAGGACATTTGCGAGCCTAAGCGAAAATTGGGCAACGTAGGTTGCGGATGGCTTCTTAGTGTAGTTGTTTGTGGCGTTTAAAGATACATTGCCTTTCCTTTTTCGAGGTATTGGTGACTCAAACGTGGGGCCGTTTGCAATGTTTAGCTTGAAGCAGAACAATCCAGCAGGACAAGCCTGCGGTATTTCTGAATCCCACCTCCGACTATGGCATTTTGGATGATTCCAGTATTTGGGAATCCCTCATGCCCCCTCTGCCCTCGATGGTTGATTATTTCGGATGAACAAGGGATGATTGCAATTTGTGGGACCGCATTACTTCTCCAGGAAGTCCAAAAATGGGTAAACCATGAACAATCTGACTCGTCGTAATTTGATCCGAACCGTTGGTGCTTCTGCGGGAATACTAGGGCTAACGAGGTTCGAAAAACTTATCCCGCCGTCTGAGCGCCGATCAAAAGAATCTATTCGTGGAAACAATGCGCGGGATGTTGGCTATGTTTCGCCAAGACGACATCAACGCGACGATTGAAACGATCGAAAAGAAGCAGATCGTGGAGCGGCTCAATGTATCGTGGTACGCGGGCAAATACGATATCGGTTCCGACAAAGTTTGGGATACGTGGCAGATCGAGGGGCCGGACATGGTCTGGTACTTCCGAGGCGAGCCTCACATCCACTGCTACTTTCACTTAAAAAGTTGAACGTTAGCTCTGTCGTACGGCGTGTTGGGTACATAGACCTACTTTTGAAAGGTGAACTTCATGGAACGTAACACCTCGATATCACGAAGCTGCCGCTAAACTTGCCTGGCAAAGGACGCTCGACTTTTTCAAGGAGACGCTTGCTTAGTCGACCGGCAGACCGAAAAGTACCAGTAGCACGACGCGCGAGCTAGTGAATTGGAAACTCGAATCACTAGCTTGCGCGTCGTGCTAGGTAGGGTTAAACATGCCGGTCTCCTTAGTCGAAATTCAGTCCGTTTTACGAGCAAAGAGTTGCTTGAACAATTCCCGGCTGCGAGAGAGTCCTTCGGCCGTTAAACAAACGGACTTTGCTCGTCCCACAGGGTCATGAATGAGTCCTTTCTCATAAAGGCGTCCCAGCACATCCCAGTCATGCCCTTTCCATGCGCGGGCACCTGTTTCGTGGACATCATGTAAAGTCAAACTCAAAAGTGCAAGAACGGCATCATCGATTTTCTCATTGTCTATATCGAGTTCTACGTTCATGGTCTTTGCTCCGGACCTAGCTGCTGAAACACACTGCAAGATTTCGTATCTGATCGTATTTGTACCGTGAGGAATTTGGGCAGTCTATCCGTCTCGGAATCCGCAAATGGGGAGTTTTCTTGCATCCAGTCGGATGTATTTTGCGAATTCCTTTGCACAGCTCGGCCGGCTGCGTCGAATCAAAATTGAGGATGCTTTACGAAATCAAGTTTAGGATATAAAAAATGAAAATTTGGATGAGTCGATTGTCACTTTTAGCAGCATTTGGATTGATGTCCGCAAATTCCATGGCCTCAGACATCGTGGATACGGCGGTCAGTACTGGCAAATTTAAGACGTTGGCCGCAGCGCTCGGTGCTGCCGATTTGGTTAATACTCTCAAGGGCAAGGGTCCTTTCACCGTTTTCGCGCCGTCTGACGAGGCCTTTGACAAGCTGCCGTCCGGAACAATTGAGACATTGTTGAGACCCGAAAACAAAGGGAAACTCTCTTCCATCCTGACTTACCACGTCGTGCCGGGCAGCGTAATGGCCAAACAAGTCATGAGCATGAAGGGAGCGGTTTCGGTGAATGGTCAGAGAATCGACATTAACACCAAGGAAGGCAAGGTGATGGTCGATGGGGCGACGGTGATCAACACCGACATACAATGCGACAACGGTGTGATTCATGTCATCGACTCCGTGTTACTACCGGCCGACAAGACCATCCCAGAAACCGCAAACGGTGCTGGAACCTTCAAGACATTATTGGCAGCCGCAACTGCCGCAGGACTCGCGGAAACGCTTGGTAGCAAGGGACCCTTTACGGTCTTCGCCCCAACCGATGAAGCTTTCGCAAAGCTTCCGGCCGGTACCATAGAGACATTGCTAAAACCTGAAAACAAACAAAAACTGGTTGACATACTAAAATACCACGTCGTTTCCGGTCGCGTGTATTCCGAGGGAGCGATCCAGTCTAAATCAGCTAAAACTTTAGAGGGCTCTGCAGTAGCAGTAACGGTCAATGGCAATGTGGCTATGATCAATCAGTCGAAACTTATTATGACGGATCTAGATGCGTCCAACGGTGTGATACACGTGATCGACTCAGTCTTGATGCCTCCGGCCAAAGGTGCGAATGCTCGCCAAGTGCTGGAAAAGGCCGTAGTCGAAGGATCGCAGCTCTTCAATGCCGGTCACCACGACGCGTGTGCGACAGTTTATCAAAATACGATGAATCAGCTCATGTCGACCACTATTAAGCCATCTATCAAGAGCCACATGACTAGTGTACTAAGCGCAGCAAGTCATCAACAATGTCCAACTGAACGATCTTGGATCCTGCGTCGCGGCATCGATCAAATGTATGGCCAACTAAATAGGAACGATTGAGAGACACAAGTCGAAATCAAATGCACCCGCTCAAGTGAACCGACAATGGCGAGTCTTGGACGTTTCAAAACCTGCGAACCTACGCCAAATTGTATCGATGCAAAACTTCAATGGAGCTGAGCTTTTTTAACGCCAGCTCTTAATTTGCCGACAATGTTCAGATGCAATGCGAATGGTTCTCGCATGGATATCAACGATATCGTCAATCGAATGGGCATACCCACCCGCCATTGCAATCGCGGTCGGAATATTCCGCGACCTCAACTCTGAGATCACCAGCCTATCGCGAGCAGCCAGCCCCTCTTTAGTCAGGCTCAGTCGTCCTAGTTTGTCATCTTCGAAAGGATCTGCGCCGGCCAAATAAATGGCTAAGTCAAAAGGTGCGTGGGTAAGTACTATTGACAGCGCATTGAAGAGGGCCGTTAGATAGTCGTCGTCGTTGGTTCCGTCGGGTAGATCGATATCGAGGTCGCTAGGAAATTTGCGAATTGGAAAGTTCTTTTCTCCGTGAATCGAAAACGTAACCACCTCAGGAACGTCACCAAATATTTGCGCGGTACCATTTCCTTGATGCACATCGCAGTCGATAACAACTGCCCGTTCAATAATGCGTTCGAATAGCAAGGACATGATTGCTATCCCTGCATCGTTAAATACGCAGAACCCCTCGCCGGCTCCGCGCATTGCATGATGCGTGCCGCCCGCCATATTGACCGAGATACCATCGCATATCGCATGTCTTGACGCTGCGAGCGTTGCGCCACTGCTTCGCCGAGATCGCTCGACCATGGCTTCACTCCATGGAAATCCAATCCGTTTGATTTCTGCTTCGGTCAATTGTCCAGCCACAACTCGCTCGACATAGCTTCGATCATGAGCTAAACACAGTTGATCGATTGTAACCGCTTCCGGAACGAGAAAGACATCCTGGGAATGAAATGGATCGCTAACTATTTTGTCTCGCAGACGTCGATACTTGGCCATCGGAAAGCGATGTCCAATGGGCAATGGCAACTCAAATTGATCCGTGTAGAACAGCTTCATGTCTTGCTTTGTGCTTGCAACCCAATGATCCGGCGTCCGCCCTCCTCACTTGGTCAATTGCGAACCTGTGCTTTATGAATGACCGTATAGGGAGGATACATCCGTTGGATTTGACACTCAAGAAGTGAGTCTTCACCCAACGATCTAAGTTGCTGGTCGGTCAAACGTACTCGACTCGTCACGAAAAGCGTGCGAAGCGATCTCATTTTTGCCAACGAAGGGAGAGACAACTCGGAAACTGAATCGCTATCTAAACATAGCGTGTGCAATTTAGGGAGTGTTGATAGAGACGCGAGCTCCGTATCCGAAATCTCCGTTAGACCATCTGCAATCGATTCGAGGTCCTCGCAATCCGCGAGATTCGCGATCGCTGTGCGAGATAGACTCTCGTTCGTCCGGAGTTCTTTCAGATGACGCAATCCAGCGAGGTTGTCTAGTGCTGATCGCTCATTCTCGTTTGAAAAAATATTCCAGAGCATAAGTTGTTCGACTTTAGGCAAACTCGTGATTGCACGCACATCACTAGAATTTAGGCGAACCTGAGCAATGGCGAGATGACGCAACTCTGCGAGATTCGTAATCCAAACCAAACTGCCAGGCTCAACAGTATTCAAATCGTACAGCTCAAGCGACTCCAGTTTTGTTAGGGTACCGACGGCTCGTAATCCGTCGCCCGTGATCTGCTTTGCTCCCTTTAGCGATAGTCCCTTTAGCAGCGGCAAACGCGCGAAGGACTTGAGTCCCCGATCCGTTACGCCGGTACTGTATTCAGCCAGCTGAAGTGTTTCCAATTTGGATAGCGTCGAGCAGTACTCAAGCATCTTATCATCCACCGACCAACCATGCCCAGCGACGCGTAGTTCCTGTAACTCGATAAGCTTCGTCAGTGTGGCGAAAACTTCGGCATTCAGTGGATTGAAAAACAGGTTGAGTTTGCGTAGTTTTGGAAGCCGAAGCAAATGCTCGATCCCGATCCCAGTAATTTCGTTCGAATCAAGAGATAGCTCCTCTAACTCAGAAAGTTTTCCGATCGCTTGAAAGCATTGATCGGTAAGTCCTAAACCTCCGGCACGCAAAACCCGCAAACGTGGGTACTTTGTAAGGTAAGCAATTCCAGCGTCCGTTACGTTGTCAGCGCCATAACCCCGACTTCCACGCAATGACAATTCTTCCAATTCAAGTGGCAGGAGAAGCAGGTCGTCGTCCGTCCGACGTTCGCTTCTAAATCCCGAAGCGATCTTGGACTGTGAGAAGGAATTAGTCTGCGGGAGAACGGTTATCAAAATCGAGAAAAACAGAATTGGCAATAGTCGCGAGCACATCAGTCATCACCCTATCTAAGCTATTCAGATGCGTGAGAGAATGAACTCAATTGTACCGAACCTGGCTTGGATCTGCTTCGATATTTTTATTCCAAGCGCGAGAAGGCCTCAGACAGGTCCGACTTTTGTTTACCCTGCTCGTCAACTATCAATCATCGTCGTCAGCCCACTGGTTTTCTTCTTCGGCGTGTTCCGCTTCGGCTGAGGCAACATAAGTCTGTTCTTCGCCCGATCGTTTCTTTTTCTTGGCTTTCGGCGCCTTTGGAGTCTCCTCCCAACTATCATCGCGGCGAATCTTGTTCGATCGATTTTTTGCCTTGTTAGGAGCGGGTTCCGCATCCTCCTCGGAGCCGGAGCGCATGGCTTCCCATTGCGCCAAAGTGATGGCTACCTCGCGGGCTTGCGAGCCGTTGTATTGACCTACGATTCCATCCTCGGACATAAAATCGATCAGCCTAGCCGCCCTTCCATAGCCGATACCGAGCGCTCTTTGGAGCAACGAACAACTGCCCCGTCCCTCCCGAACCACAATGTCCACCGCAGCTTCATACAGGTCATCACGCTTTTTAAACGAGCCTGGCTTGATGGCTTCGTCCTCGCCTCTTTCGACTTTTAACTGAACCAATTCTTGGACGAAATTTTGTTCACCCAAACTGCAATGGTCCACAACTGAATTGATTTCGTCATCGCTCAAGTAGGTGCCTTGTCCACGGACCAATGCGCTCGTTCCTGGCCACAGAAAAAGCATGTCGCCATTACCAAGCAGTTTGTCTGCTCCCATGGCGTCAAGAACAACACGTGAGTCCGTCTTGCTGGCTACCTGGAAACTGATGCGAGCTGGCAAATTGCTCTTGATCAAACCAGTGATCACGTCCACCGTTGGCTTCTGTGTTGCGAGGATCAAATGGATTCCGACAGCTCGACTCTTTTGTGCTAGTCGAATGATATGCGCCTCGACTTCCTTGCCCGAGGTCATCATCAAATCCGCCATTTCGTCAACCACGATGACGATGAATGGCAGATGATCAGGAATCAATTCAGCTTCTTCCTCGTTTTCAGGTTTGAGCCTTTCCAGCAATTCTTCTCTGCCGAGCTGATTGTAGTTGGTTAGATGCCGTACACCGGCACGTGCTAAAAGAGCGTATCGCTCCTCCATCTTGTCGACAGCCCAAGCAAGAATTGCTTCGGCTTTTCGCATATCGATAACCACTGGGTGCATCAAGTGTGGCAAGCGAGCATAGCAACTGAGCTCCACCATCTTTGGATCAATCATCAGCATCCGTACTTCATCCGGCCGCCTCGTCATCAAGATCGACGAGATGATCGAGTTCAAGCACACGCTCTTACCTGTACCTGTTCTACCTGCGATCAGCAAGTGTGGAAGACTTGCCAAATCCACTGTGAGAGCCTTGCCAGAAACGTCTTTTCCCAAGAACAGTGGAATCTTTTGCTTTCGAATTTGAGCACCGCTCTCTTCGATAACCTCTCGCATGCGGACGATCTGTCGTTTTTCGTTTGGCACTTCGATCCCAACGCTGTTCTTGCCGGGTATCGGTGCGACGATACGGACGCTGGGCACTCGTAGTGCAATCGCCAAGTCATCTGCTAAGCCCGCGATTTTACTGAGTCGAAGTCCAGCATCGAGTTCGATTTCGTACAACGCAATCACTGGACCGGTTTCAATTTCGACCACCTTGATATTGAAACCAAAGTTGGCAAAGGTTTGCTCCAATACCTTGGCCTTCTTCTTCACTTCCTCGGTTTGTTCATCGTAGGAAACTTCGTCGGATTCGGTCAACAAGTCTAGGCCCGGAAGAACATACTCCTCACTACCCTCGGGCAACTTCGTATCGTCGAGATGGGCCAGTGAATCTTCAGGTAGCGTTGCAGGCTCCGGCTCGACCTGGGCTTGCTTCGTTTTACGCGTTTGAACGCGAGGCCCCTTGTCTTCTTCGATGTTCGGGGCATCGGAACGGACGGTGCGAGAGCGAGAACTTTTTGCCGACTTGGGTTTCTCGGCAACAATCTCTTGCTCATCGTCAGCCGAATGGATCTCATCGTCATCTTCATCGTAGCGTGAATCCAGGTTGTCGTCACCATCGGTGTCGTACGAGTCCTCTGATTCTTCATCGTACTCATCATCGAGTAACATATCTTGATTCGCCGCAGGCTTGCGACTGTTGACCAATGCGCGGGCGGCGGGGCTGTAACTGCCACCATCGGTATCCAGCAAATGGTCTTCGATTCCATCAGCGACCTTCTTGGAACCAAACAATGCGCCGGCGATGGAGGCAAGTGTTGACGGGTTCTTGGCTTTGGGGAATGCAAGGTCTGTTCGTCCAACAGCTCTTGATTGGGACGCCAAGTCCTCCGCTGTCAAACTAGTTTCTGCCCGTCGTCCTATTCGAATAGCTGGTCCTGAACCGTTCACGCGGTTGGCTGTTCCTTCCGACGAAGCGCCTCGGTGCGGGTTAACAGAGTCCAGCGAAGCCCCCGACAACGGAGCTGCGTGAAGAACCGATGATGGATACGATGATTGACCGCTAGGGTTACCGCTGCCACTCGTGATGGATGTTGGGTTTTGTCGTAGTGTAACGCTTTTGGGCAAATCGGATCTCGAAGGCGAGAATGTTCCGGAGGTCGCCTGTCTGCGGCCAAGAAAAGTCAAGCTCGGCAAACGAAAGTATCGCAATGCGATCATGCAGCCCGTTGCAGCAAAACCAAAGTAACGGACCAAGGCATATTCGGTGCTCAACAGAAGTCCGCCAGCAAAAACGCTTAAAACCAAAATCGAGGCTCCCTTGGCTAGGTGGCGGTCCAACCATGTGTTGCAAAGTGCACCTAAATAGCCGCCAGCACCTATCGGCACCGGGACATTGAGTTGGATTCCAAATCGTGACGGTATGCAACACACAGCCACTAGAATCAATGTCCAACCCACGCTTCGCCCCAACGGCGAAGCCCAAGGCTGCTGTCTAAGCATCACAACGCCGGAAAGACACATTAGCATAGCAATCAAGTAACTTCCGATGCCGGTAGCCTGCATGAGGATATCGCTAGCCAAAGCGCCCAGATAACCGCAAGAATTCTGAATTTTGGGATTCAAGGGATATGCAGCATGCATCGGCGTGTAGACTGTTGCCACGGAACCAGAAAAGTTTCCTAAGTTGTCGGCAGCGTTGTGGGTAAGCAGCGATAGCCACAACAACGTTGCGGCCGAGAACATTACGACTGCCGCCACGTCCCATCTAACAGACCGTTGATTTTCCATTACGTGCTATCCTAAGTGGCTCTGCTGGTTACAATGCTCCACCTCTCATCTTCGGCAAAAAGGTAGCAAAACCGCTCGGAAGATTTTGGGAGCAGTACAATGACGACACAATCCGCAAACTCAACGCAGCCTCTCCATGTTCGGTATTTTGAATTTGCGCAAGCCCTCAGGGCCCACAAGTCGCGATTGCGTCAATTCGATCCAACGTTTGTTGCGTCCAGAAAAGGTAGGACACGCTGGCACCCTAGATCCGTTGGCCAGCGGAGTTCTTTTAGTCCTGGTCGGCCAAGCGGTTCGACTCACCGATGCGGTTCATACTTTACCCAAACAATATGTCGGAACCTTTCAGCTCGGCGTGACTAGCGAATCGACCGACTGCGAAACACCACTCATACCGGTCGAATCGGCCCCCATTTTGGATCGAGAATCCATCGTCGCGCAACTGCCTTCTTTTATTGGGTCGATCGAACAATCGCCGCCCAAATATTCTGCGGTTTGGATCGATGGCAAGCGAGCCCATGAACTGGCTCGAGCAGGCAAAGAATTTGATATGCCCACGCGAGAAGTTCTGATCGAATCGTTAGAAGTAACCTCGTTTGAATATCCGTTTTTTGAACTAACCATGACGTGTGGAACTGGTACCTACGTGCGATCACTTGGTCGCGACATTGC
>JANLRK010000138.1:0-12100 GCA_031361585.1 Pirellula sp.
GTGGCCAGCGGTCGTTGTACATCCGATCCAAGACCCGTTGCTAACGAAGCCGGAAGCAATCCGAGAATCGCCACAAAGGAAGCTAGCAGAATCGGACGTAGGCAGTCCCGAGCTCCCTGGATGATTGCTTCGCTTAGATCCCCGTCCGGTATCCTGAGTGCATTGATGCATCGGACCATCAAAACGCCATTCATGATCGAGACGCCAAACAAAGCAGCAAATCCAACACCAGTGGACACGTTTAAATTCATCTCTCGAAACCACAATGCCAAGACACCACCGACAAAGGCAAATGGGACAGAAAGCAACAGAAGCGCGGCGCAGCGAATGGATTGAAATGTCAGTACCAACAAGCCAAAAATCAAAGCGACCGTAATCGGAATCACGATCGCGAAATGCCTTTTGGCCCGCTGAAGATTTTCAAACATTCCCAACCAACTCACGCGATAGTCATTGGGGATATCAGAGGCTAACTCTTTATCAAACTTCTGCTGTGCCTCGCTTACAAAACTGCCTTGATCGCGACCAACGATATCGCACCGAACGGTGAGTCTACGTCGGCTGTTTTCCCTCGCAATGATTGTTTGGCCGTCCATAACTTCGATCTTTGAGACTTGCGACAATAGAACCGAATTGCCTTCTACGTTTTGTACTGGCAATCGACCTATCGCGGCTGGCGAATTCGCAAACTGCCGATTGACACGAGCCGCGATGTCGAAACGTCTCTCTCCTTCGTAAAGCAATCCAATTGGCTCTGCACCCAACGCCGTGTTGATCAATTTCGTAACGTCTTCGATCAAGACATTTTGACGCGCACAAAGTAGCCGATCGGGTGTAATCACAAGCTGTGGCTGCGGGCCTTCCTGCTCGATGTTGACGTCCTGTGAACCAAATACGGATCGTAGAAGTGCCACTGATTTTCTTGCCAGCGGCAATAAGACCTCTAAGTCTGGTCCTGACAACTCGATCGCAAGGTTAGCCGATGTTCCGTTGGTGTCTTCCGTAACACTGTCGATTATGGGTTGCGTGAAGTTAAAGCGGGTTGTCGGAAACTCTTCTCTAAATCGTTTCCCTAATTCAGCTAACAGTTCCCGCTTTGTCTCAAATTGCGTCCATAATTCTTTCGGATATGGAATCGCCATGATCTCCAGGCGGCTAGGCGGAAAGGGGTCGGTCCCAGAATCATTTCGACCGGCTTGCACTGAAATGTTTCTGATATCCTCAAATTCCAAGGCGACTTCGCGAATTCGCTTCCCATAATCACTGGTCTGTTGAAGTGAAGTTCCTTCGGGAAAGTTAGCACGAATCCATACTACACCTTCATCCATGTAAGGCAGGAACTCTAATCCTAACTGAGGACCAATACGTATGACAACAAACGCGAGACCGCAAACAACTGTTCCAAGTACCAACCATCGAAGTTTAAGCAGTAGTTTTAAACTACGTTGGTAGACGGGTAACAGAAAGAGCAGCAGCGGGTTGTCCCACTCATGGTAGCCATTTCGATAAAAGACGACGGCCAAAACTGGAATCACGAACAAAGCAAACAATAAGGCACCTCCAAGGGCATAGACCATCGTCAGCGCCATTGGCCGAAACAGCAGGCCTTCAATACTCGACAGCGACAGTAGTGGTAGGTAGGCAACAACTATCATAAGAATGGAAAAAAATACTGATCGTTCGACTTCCAGGGTGGCAGCTAGCACGATTTTGAACGTATCGGGGCTACGCTCTCGATGAGTCGCTTCGCCTAGTCGCCGAGCTATGTTTTCAGCAACGATGATTCCACCATCAACGATGATCCCAAAGTCGATCGCTCCGATAGACAGCAGGCCGATTGGAATTTTCGTCAAATACATCAACAACAATGCAAATAGGAGAGAAAAGGGAATTGTCAACGCGACCAATGCGGCCATCGATGGCTTTCCCAAAAATAGTAGCAGTATCAACACAACAAGCGTAACGCCCAACGAGACACTATGGCCAACTGTATGTAGCGTGCTGTCGACCAAGTTCTGGCGATTGTAGAATGGTGCGACCTCAACACCCTTCGGTAATATTGATTCATTGAGTTCGTTGATTGCAAGGCGAACTTGTTCTAAGACTGCGGACGGATTCTCCCCGCGTCGCATCAAAACGATTCCTTCAACACCTTGGTCGTTTTGATCCTTGCTGTAAATACCGGATGGACTGCGATTTTCCAAACCAACGGTTGCCACATCGCGTAAAAAAAGGGGGCTACCACCAATCGACTTAACAAACGTCTCGGAAATCTGAGACAGGTCTTGAATAGCACCGCTTCCGCGAATCACAAACGACATGCTACCACGCTCAAGGACGCTGCCGCCTGCTGAAGCGTTGTTGGATTGAACGGCGTTGGTTACTTCATGCAGCGTCAGTCCGTAGCGATCCAGGTCGGCCGGACGAAAGGTAATAGAGAATTGCTTTTCTAGGCCACCAAAATTGGAAACCTCAGCTACCCCAGCTGCCCGAAGTAAGCGAGGGATCACGACCCAATCATTTAAAGTTCGCAGTTCACGCATGTCGTGCAGGGCCGACGAGACTAACTCATATCGGTAAACTTCGCCGTAAGCGGTGGCCAATGGTCCTAGTTCGGCTTGCGCGGTATCTGGTAGCTTGGCGGCGGCAAGATTTTCTTGAATACGCTGTCGCGCCCAATAGCCGTCTACTCCTTCATCAAAGGCCATTTGTACGACCGACAATCCAAAGATGGTGCGCGAGCGAATCACGCGAACGCGGGGTACGGTACGCATCGCGATCTCTATGGGAACCGTGACCTGTCGTTCGACTTCTTCCGAAGCACGACCCGGGTAGGTCGTAATCACCTGAACCATTTGTCCCGAGATATCGGGATAGGCGTCGATTGGCTGTTTTTGAAATGCAAGCAAGCCCGCAATGCAAATCGTGACAGTGATTCCAATGACTGCCCAACGGTACTCCATCGCCCGTTCAATTAACTTGGCGATCATTGACGGGCTCCGCTCAATCCCGATCTCGCCACTTTTGACTCACGACGTGCGGCAATTGCATCAACGACAAGGGGCTTGAAAAGGATGGCACCCTTACCCAACACATTCTGATTTCCTATAATGCCAGATAAGATTTCTACATCGCCGTTACGGGGTTCTCCAACGGTTACATCGCTAACCTTCCAGAGGCCAGGTTCTGTTTCGATCAAAACGTAGTCAGATCTTTCAATTCGCAAAATCCCATCGGCTGGGATCAAGAGTGCATCTCGTTCCTCGGTCCCTAAACCTACCTCTGCAAACATTCCAGGACGCAAAATGTCGTTGGGATCATTAATTTTAAAGGATACTCGAAGAGCTCTGCGCCCCTTGGATAAGACTGGCGAAATGTTATCGATGGATCCCGTGAAGTTGACATCCGGCACACCCAGAAAAGTACACTTGCAAGCTTGTCCCTTTCGCACTTGATTCCATCGACCTTCCGGAACGTCTGCAAGTACAATATCGATGTCCGACGTCGCGGAGGAAAGCAATGAAGGCTCGATACCTTCTTGCTGAAGCAATTTTACGGCTGCAGCTTCGGCGCGGCGAGCGATTAAGACGGCGTTCTCGGCGTCATGAAATTCCTTTGCGCCCTGAAGCTTGGCTTCGATGAGGGTGGCTTTTTCGCTTGCCAACGAGTTAGCGGAATCGGTACCAGCAACAACCAAGCGTTCCAATTTTGCAATTCGTTGACTCTTGGCGTCAACACGGGCTTCATTTAGGCTCTTTGTTTGATCGAGTTGTGTTTGAGCAAACACGATGTCGGCTTGAAATCTTTGCCAATCGGTATATGCATTCAGAATCTCGATGGATTCAAACTGCCAAAAATCTCTCGGTTGGCGGAGCGAGTTGTCAGTCGAAGTTCCTGGCCGCAAACTCGCAGCGACTCGACCGTTCACCACAAGTACTGGATCGCTAATTCTTTGTATTGTAGTTTGATGCGTCTCAATGCGATCGTCGAACGGAGTACCCGAACGAACTTGGATCAACATCGGTCCAGCCAATTGAACGGCAGGAGGGACTTTGGCTTTGCTCGCGTTGGAATCGCTGCGAACCAGAGAGGAAGGCGCAAGTACTAAGTAAGCTAAAAACGCTAGAGTCAACGCCAGGGCAATTCCAAATTGTCCGATCGATAGTAGTCTCGCAATTAACGATGGTGGTTTTTCATTCTTGAGTGTCATGGTCCAATTCTCCGTCCGAGCATCGCTTCATAGCGTTCCACTGCGCGACCATACGCCGCACGCGTCTCGATGAAACGTCGATATGTCTCGCGATAAGTTCGTTGTGCGTCTAACACATCGATTAACGGACGCCCACCGGCCGCGAACGCCGAGTTGATCGAGTTGCGAACCTTTTCAGCCACTTGAATTTGCTCTTTCTGGATCACGGTGATGTTCTCGGCAAGGTACTTCAATTCGGATTCTGCTTGGATGAGTTGCGACCGCAACGCCACGTTTGCAGCGGTCACGTCTAAACTCCGCTGCACATACTCGGAAGTCGCTCGTCGTCGATTGCCCTGATTTTTGTCATGGATAGGCAATGTCATATTCAGTCCAAAGCCAAACGAATTGGCGTCCGGAAATCCGATCGCCTTTTGCTGAAATTGCCGCGTATAGCCAATTTGAGGTGCAACACTTGGGAAGGCGTTGCGATATTGTAGCAAACGATTGGAATTGGCCATCGCCACTTTCCAGCGCAGCGCCTGCAAATCAGGACGTTGCTGTCCTGCGAGCTCAAAGGCTTGTTCATGAGGCAGTACGGTAACCAACGCCGCCACTTCCGGAGCGTCGTTGACTTCAAAGGCAAGATCGTTGTCCCCAAACCCCATCAATGAGCGTAGGGAAGCCTTTGCGCAGATCATGGCATTCTCCGCGATTCGCAATTCTTGTTCGGCACGCAATCGATCTAGCCGAATTCGGTCCAACTCAAGACTTCCGCGTCCACCGAGCTCAACTGCTTCGGCTATCAAATCTTCGACCTTTTTAAGATTGTCACGATCCTGCTTAGAGACATCGACCAACCCCTTTGCCTCTTGTAAGTCGTAGTAGGCCAATGAAGCTTCTAGGACACGCAAACGAACTAAATTGGCATACTCGCTCTGGGAGACCCGAACACCGTTGTTAGAGGTCAGCATTGCCGCAGCCCTTTTGCCGAACAAATACCAGTCGATCGGATAGTTGACGCCAATATCGAATTGAGGTGGACCACCCTGGCGATCGGCCGTAAACGGCCGGGTCAACGGCATCAAAGTTTGTGAAATACCGAGCCCAGGATTTGGTTTTAATGACGCTGTTAAGGCAGCAGCATTGGCTTGATTGATGTCTTCCAAACCACTACGTAGGACTGGGTCGTTGACCAATGTAGTATTAATTATCTCGTCTAGGGTTAGTTTTCGCGAACTCGATTCGGCTTCAATTAGAGGGATTGCAGCAACGACTGACGCTTGAATCGTTTCAGTTTTGGAAGATGAAGGTTGATACAGCAGCTTTTTTTGGCTAGAAATCTCGGTCGACCTGTCTGGATTACTACTCAACGCAGTGACGTTCGTCGACGCCAATACTACACCTCCTTGTTCCAATGCTGACTCGCCTTGAATAAGTGACTTAGATGCGTTCAGCTGCAAAAACTCATTTGAATCAACAGAAGCGATTGAGCCGTCCACAGTATCGCGTCCGGACCATGGTTTGGCTCGGCAACTTGGAAGCACATTGCAACCTGGAATCACACAGATCGCAACAGCGAGTAAAGCTAGCAAAACCAAGTCGGTCCTAGTTTTGTTACTTTCTGCAATTCCGCCATTGTGGTCCATTTACTTCACTCAATCTCGACAAGCAAATCATTTGCTCGAACTGCCGAAATTGCCCGAGCCATCCTAAAAAACGTTTTTATCTGGATAGTCGACATTTTCCGCATCAATCAGGCAACCTATAGGTTTGCGTCGCTAGAAACTACCTAATTGGAAGTCCAATGCATGTCGTCTTCGGGCTTTTGCGATTAAGGAAATACACTTACCCATTCGGTTCGTCAGCTTCATCGAGCCGGCTCAATCTCGTTAATTCTCGATTCACGGCTGCCGGAATTGCAGAGGTTTTTCCGCGACTTCAGCAACGTAGCTCCGAAGCTAACTCGCAGTGGACCATCCGGAAATTCCCTCATCAAACTCGGGGGCAGTAAGCAGCCGAAACGGCTCGCAAGGCCAAGAAAGTAGCGAGTCGATTAAGGAAGTGACAAAGACAGCAAACAAAATAAGCCCTGGAAATTTCCAGGGCCTGCTTGAGAATGGGACCAACTGCGGAGTGGTCAGGGGCGGGCTTGAACCGCCGACACACGGATTTTCAGTCCCACGTAATTCGCCATTCTGCGTGGAAAAACACTGGGTGTCCGAAAATGGCACCGTTGACCGGGGGCATAATCGGGGGCACTTTGCTACCGAACTTGCTGAACTCATCACCACTTTTCAAACGGCAACGCCGGAACAAAGAGCCGCTGTCCTAAACTTCGCTTTATCCGTGGTTGATCAGCGAAATCCAGATTCTGAATTGGCTTCCTGACGACTTCGAGCACTCAAAGAGGTAAAAATCACTTTGGACTCTCATCAAAAATGGTGATACAATAAAAGTTATGGTCATCACCTTACACGGAAATGCGGAACAATTGATTCAGCGACTGGTTGCACAAGGAGCTTTTCCAAGTGCGGAATCGGCGGTTAGTTCACTTCTGTTGCGTTCTGAGGTGATGTTTCCAACTTTAGGTGGGAATTCCTCGCGCCTGCCGGACGAACCAGTAGCATTTGACGAGCAGTTCGATATCCCTGATTTTCCTCATAGCGGAGAAGCCAAAGTAGTCGAGGCGCGCCTTGCTACTCTGCCACGGCTCCCCGATCCAATTTTTGATTGATGTATAGACTGCCTTCGATTGATTCCCCTCTCACGCAGGGCGACCTAATTGACAACTGCATGCTGTTGTCTTTTTCGAGTGAGATCTCGGCGGCACCGCGAATCTGGGAAATTCGGCAAACCAACCAACGAGTTATCGTTCTCTCTCAGGCTTGTGATCTCGCGAACTCGAAGACGACCAAAGTCCAAGTCGCTGTGGTTCATGAACCAGAGAGGCTGGTGAAGTCCGGCGTCCTAAAAGCCTCAACGATCAGGGAGCAGGTTCGCTCCCATCGAGTCTATGGACTGTACTTTCTCCAAGAGCTTGTCGACGTGCTTCGAGAATCGATTGTCGACTTTCGAGATATCCATACTGTATCCCGAGAGCTTCTCCAGCAACTCGTAACAGATGGTCGACGGATAGCTCGACTCAATTCGCCTTACCGAGAACACTTGGCTCAGCACTTTGCCGTTACGTTTTCGAGAATCGCTTTGCCCGAACCTTACGAAACCCAACCCTGATCTGGCCCAATTCCGTGGAGTCCCAGGTATCCTTCGTTGCCTCTTTGGGCGCAAATGAGGCAACTGCAACATTGCTTGTCGTCGGTAGTCCTGGGTTTAGCTCTCTAGACCGTGTGCGTTTTGCAGCAGTGAATCCATTGTGTGTTCAGCTAGGATACAGAAAGGAGAATGGCCAACGATTGTCGTATGTAATCGAGCCCTACGCATTACGAAAAACGTCGGAAGGAAATACGCTACTTTACGGTGTTAAGCTACCAACAGCAGAGGTGCGATATTTCAGAACGGATCGAATCATCAGCGTGACAATCACCAATCAACCGTTTACACCGCGGTATTCAATCGACTTCATTCCAGAAGGACCGGTTCATCTAAGCGCTCGTCGAGCATCTGCGACCAGCATTTCATCGCCAGATCGCAGTTCACTTGCTCCGCTAACCCGCGCTAGCAAATCCAGTCGTTCTCGACGTGGCCCCAAGTTTGTCTACAAATGTCCGATATGCAGTAAACAGTTCACACGAACCACAAGAACTTCGACCTTGAATTCGCATAAGAACAAACGTGGACTGCCTTGTTATGGCAGGACAGGGCTATTTGTTCGGACCAAGTTCTAGAATTCCAAGACTCTCTTTCAAACGAACACCCAAAATTAGTATCTAACGTCCAGATTCAATCTCGGTCAGAGTACATGTCGCCATTCGAAAAATCATCGGGCAGGAATCCATCGACGCTCAACTCCAGAAAGTGTTTCTCAATTGATTCCCAGGTAGCCTTTGGTGATATCGTCTCACTCGTTACGACTAAACTGCGGACATACTCCGCGACCGATAACCCAGCAATGGTGGCAGCCACCTTGATCTCATTTGCCGTTTTTTCATCAACCTCAATCGAGACCATCTCAGAATCTTCCTAAACAATGATTGCCACCTGCCGAAAGACGGATCACGCAAGGTAAATCTATCGCATGACTCGTTTAGCTTCGATTCTAACTTGGATTTGCACGCAACACCAAGTTAAAAACCCAATCTGTTCGGTTCAATCCGATTGCACTTTCCTGAAAGTTTGCATCAATAGCGAGCTCCACTGGTAACAAGCTCTAACCGTCGGCCTCCACGTCGTGACTGTTGTTGCAAACTGTTGTCAGAACACGACAGGTTGTGTCATCGAAGACAAGAGAATGGAGAGGCAACGCCAAGGCCCGTTGCCACTCATTCTCTTTTACTTCACAGCATCCGGCTCGACGAAGCACACTCACGCATTCGTGTTCGTCAGCTTCATCGATCCGGTTCAATCTGAAGTGGACGAACAGTTTAAATTCGAAAAGCGATACTCGCGTCAATTCATTGTTGCTGGCGGGTTGGCCAGTAGACCAATACGATCGATCGATGCTAGAAAGAGAATCAACCTAGTTTGTTTTCACCAAACTTCGACATCGAGCCCCTCGATCGCGAGTAGGTCAGAGTCAGTAGTTACAACTCGACAATCACCGATCGATAACGCAACAGATGCCACCATCATGTCGACGACTTGCATCGGTCGACCTTTCCGACGAAGTTCTGCGAATATCTGCCCATATCGAAAGGCACAACCTTGGTCGAATGGCCAAACAGAAATGGTTTGAAGGGCTGCAATCAGAGCAACCATATTGCGATCGCGACTTGTGCTTGCTTCAATTCCAGCAGCAATCTCAGCGAGAACTGGAATGCAGGTTCCAATGCGAATGCCCAGTTGCACATGGCTCCGAAGTTTTTCAGGAACACCTCGACGGCGATTCACATAGTCGCTCAAGATTCCAGAATCGAGAAGGATCCGTTTCAATCAAACATCCTTGCGAGTTTGTCCGCTTGTTCGAAAAAGGCTTTCTTCTCTAGCTCCCCAGCAGTTCTTGCTGCGGCACTTAAATCTTCGCCGTCTACTTGAGATGGAAACGTTGCCGCGAACAAGTCCATTGCCTGTACGGTACTGGCTATTTCGTCCGCACTCATTAATTCGGAGTTCATTGGCAAGCCAACAACCAGTACAGACACGGGTGAACCATCGGGCAACTCAGTCGGTGCCTGAATCTCGATTTTTCCGTTGCTTACGATCGCGTTGATCATGTTCATTGCATTGCCACCTTTTCGATTTGGTTCGACATTCGATCCAACTCCATTCTACCTCATGAGTGCGAGACTGGCGAGTGATGTTTTTCGAGGCAATTAGACCGGTATTTTCCCTATTGCCGAGCTAAAAACTATCATGCACCATAAAGGACGTTATGGTTCACTAAACAGGGTATGGACAGACGCGAAAAAGCTCCCCAAACGCAACTCATTCGGCGTGAAACACAGCCTACTCCAGCCAAAATTGCACCGTCTCTGGGTTCCGTCGCTCCTGTTCTAATCAAGCGAGCTGGAGCCAAAGCCACAAAACGGTTTTACGAGTTCTTCACGGCCAATATCCGGAATCGAAATACGCGAGAGGCGTACTATCGAGCACTGACGGACTTCTTTGCGTGGTGCGACCAGAAGAATCTTTCGATCGACGATCTCGAACCGATTGTGATTGCCGCGTATGTCGAGCATCTCGGCACGGTTTACACAAAGCCGACCGTTAAGCAGCATTTGGCCGCAATTCGAATGTGTCTCGATTGGCTGGTTGTTGGTCAAGTGATCCCGATGAATCCATCTTCGTCGGTTCGCGGTCCAAAGTATGTCGTGAAGAAAGGCAAAACTCCGGTGCTCACAGCTGACGAGGCCCGGCAACTACTCGACAGTATTGATACATCAACCGCAATCGGGCTTCGCGACCGCGCCCTGATTGCGGTCAGCCAGTTGCAACCAATCAATGCTGGTGGTCCCTTTCACCATCTCTTAAAGAATCATAAGGCAGCCTCTTTGACGGAGAATTGGAGGCAAAAAGATTTAAAAGACCGCGAGGCAGTGAAAGACATTCGCGAGGGAAGGGCTTCTCAAGCATTAAAGAGTTATCAAGAGCGAGGTCGAGTATCCGGGCTCCGAGACCAAAGTCTGTATGGAAAGTACGGAACCGATGAACTGATGGGACAGATCGGCACTCGATTTATCGGACGGCTCGAATGTGTCGCGACCGCTGAGTTCATCAGCCAACTGATAGGCGAGCAAGAGTACGTTGCAGAATCAACCAGCTATACCAGTGCAAAAGAATCCAGCACCACACGAAGCTATTCGGTTCAGGTTCGTAAAGCGGTTCTCCCTGGAACACTCCTGGATCTCAAACCGTGCAGCCAGAAAAACGGATTAACTGGTTTCTGTATCACCAGATCGTTGGGCACATTTCGAACTCACATTGACGGCGATCAGCTTTTTGATGTGGATCTCGGCGCGATCAATGAGTCCGTGCCCGCTTTTGATCCTCGCCCACCAATTCAGCAGATTCTTCAGCCATGGACAGAAGATGAAGCGAGAAAATTTGGAGTCGATCTCAACTTTAAGATTCCGAAGAAGACGCCAACAACAAAACCGGAAGTGTCACCAAAAAAGAGACGTTCAAAAACAAAAAACAACCCTATCGCTGACCCACTGGAAGGACTCTTCGAATGAATGTTGATAACGAAATCAAGGAGCACGTGAGTGTTCCAGAAATCCTCACGGTAAACGATGTTGCTAAGCTCCTTAAGCTCTCGATTCGATCCGTTTGGAGGCATGTCGCCACAAACGCGATTGTCAAACCGATTCGGATTGGCGGATCGCTTAGGTGGCGTGCAAGTGACGTTGCAACTTGGCTCGCCTCGATTCCTCACAACGAGAAATCGCTAGAGGAAAATTTGTTGCAAAACCAGATGATCGATTCGAAGGATCACGCTACGATCCAGAGTAGGGAGTCATCATGAACCCATACGACAAACTCCTACTGTCTTCGAAAGAAGCGGCCAAGTTACTGAGCATTTCGGAACGGACGCTTTGGACGATTACCAACGCAGGCCAGATTGCTTGCGTGCGAATCCTTGGTGCCAAGAGGTACGCACGGACCGATATCGAAAAATTTATCCACCAACAAACGGAACGATCTCCGTCTGCTCCACAGCAGTCCGATGATGCGGCAAATTCCTAATTCCAATTCTCACAACTCCAAAGTCACCACGAAAGTTGTCAAAACCATGGCTTCCCTCAGCTCCAAATCCGACGGTTCACGAGAAATATACTTGGTCATTGGAAACAGACGACCACGAATTCAACTCGGTAAGGTCCCGAAGAAGGGTGCCGAACGGATACTCGCGAAGGTGGAGTCGTTGTTGTCATCCAAGACATCCGGTTCTGCACCGGACGGCGAAGTGTCGGCGTGGCTCGCAAGTCTTCCCGACATCGACAAGCTTTTTGAAAGATTAGTAGCACTCGGATTGACGGCGACACGACCAAAGGCCGAAACCGAAGAGCCAGTAATGCAAACAATCAAAACGCTGGTGGATAAATTTGTCACTCACAAGCAACCACTCATCGCAAAGAGTTCGATTGAAAAACTCGAGGGATCGCTGGCAAGACTTACAGCTTTTCTCGGTGACGACCGTGATATCACGACCATTACTGCCAATCGCAAGGCCATCGCTCACCGTCGCGAAGACGTGGTTTTAGTATCGTCGCTTACAGGCGAGGGCATTGACCGATTGTTGAATGCTGTTGAGAACCGCCTTGGCAAGTCATCAACGCTTTATAACATCAC
>JANLRK010000143.1:0-17726 GCA_031361585.1 Pirellula sp.
CGAGGAGCTACGAGAGTTGCTTCCCGGTTTGGAGTTTCTTCGGGCGACGGGTGAGTTAAATGCGATTCGAGAGATAACGGAGGAAAAGCAAATGTACGATGCAAGAGAGAAAGCCAGTTTGGACATCCAGTCCAATTTGATGGACGCGCGACAAGAGGGCCGTCAAGAGGGACGACAGGAGGGAATTGAAATAGGCGAGCAGCGTGGCGAGCAGCGTGGCGAGCAACGCGGTAAGCTTAAAGCAAGCATCCAGATTTATGAAGGGCTTCTTGGTGATTCGGTAACTTCCGAAAGAATTCTGAGTAGTCGATCCATAGAAGAATTGGAATCGATGGCGGCGCACTTGCAAAGGCGTCTTCGCGACCGGACAACATAGATTCAGGAGGTAACTTCGTTGGGGTTAGACTCGGGATTCGGGATTCAGTGTTGCGAATTCACGAATGCAAACGCATTGAACAGACGGCGACAGTTAGGCGTCCAACGAATAGAGGGTGCATGAAAAAAAGACGAGGTAATATTGATGTGCTTTAGAACGTCGGGGCAAGGTTTCGCTGGAGTAAATTGTTTTCGTCCCCCGGGATCAGTTTTCGTCCCTCGGGGTCAGACGTTTCGTCCCTCGGGGTCAGACGCGGGATTCGGGTTTCGGTTCTCTTGTCAATCCCGAATCCCGAACCTGACCCCAGACAAGTAACCGCGAACCTGACCCCAGACATGTAACCGAGCATGTTTGGATCACCTCAATGGCCAAACATTCGAACAGAAGCGTAAACCGAGAGTGCTTATCGGCCCAGGGAACAGGCAACGTCAAGACACCACACTCTTCGCATTTAGAGCGTGGGATGGAGGCATGAATCGTTGTCGTGAATTGCATTGTGTCCAAGTGCCTCCAGGAGCGTTGAGGAGCCAAGTCGGCCTGCGTACAATGACACTTGCACTTAGGGCACTCAAGCCCCAAGCCGCTAAAACTGATATGGATATCTAAGGCCTTTTGCATTGGTAAAAACTTGACGCTATCAACTTTCCAGTTTGCGTTAAGACCCAGCAATGCACGATAATGTTCTGTGGTTAGTTCGTTCTTCCCAAAAGGATACCGAATCCACGGTGTTTTCAAACCTACCCACTAAAATTGGCGAAGAACCTCATGTCCTCATGACCCATTTGCGTGGGCTTGAGTCCATTGAGATACTAGACGGTACCGATTTGAAATGCGAATCTCTACTAGCTGCGGTTCAGCTATGTTCCGTATCGATTAATAGTCGTGACTACTCAGTTTGCTTATGGCTGAAGCGACTTTTTTCTTTTCCGTGAGTACTGTCCGCTTGCAGAGTGACTCGATTTTTGATTTGGTTTTGAACGTAAACGTACCGAATTTGCTAATAAGTTCGTACCGTCAAATTGTCGAGCAATTTGGCGTTCGAAGAATATCCGTACATAATCAGTCGAAATGAATTCCAGCTATGTCGTGTTGGTCGGCGCTTGGATCGGAACCAGCGTTGGTTATTTTCGGCACGGAGTGCCGTGCTACACTTTGAAATAAATTGCCGAAGTTGATGGTGGTAGGCTCGTTGACGGCGTTTTGGTGCGATCATTGAAGAAATGTTTTCCAAGATATAAAGATGGCTTGACCCTGAACCAAAACGTTTACGAAGTTAGCGAACCCCATCCTTTACGATTCTGATTACACGAGAATGGCTCGTGCATTTGGTAGTCACCCCTTGTTTACAGCTCCGGGGTACGCTCGACAATTGAATCGATTGTGTGTAGTCTCATTTTGTTGGACTTAACGTTGCAAACGCTCCTTACACAATAGAATGCCCATGAGTATACCAGGGAACCAATGCACCCGGCTCTACTTCAAGATACCCATTTCCAAATCCTACGAAAAGTCCCTCAACCTACGAAGCCATAGTAATGAATATTCCTTTCAACAATAGATTTTGCCTGTTCGTGTTTTTGACGGCCGCCACCACAATGAATACACTACCTGCGTTGAGCCAAGTGCCAAAGGCAAATGAAGATGAATCCTTGGTCGTGATGAGCCCGCTCCCTGATCCATTGCTTCGTGTCGACGGTACGCGGATAACCGATGCAAAGGACTGGCCCGCCCAGCGAGCTCGGTGGATGCAGCTTATTGCCGAAAACGAATATGGCATCTCGCCATCGGAACCAGCAGCGGTAACTTGGGTACTCGTGGAGGAAGGCTTAATGAACAATGACAAAACCAAGCGTCAGCAGTTCGTTGTTCAGCTCAAGACAACCGCCGGTTCAATCGACATCGATTACGTCCTGTTTTCACCCAATCAACTTGGTAAGGTCAAAGGTACATTTCTCGGCTTGAACTTTCAAGGCAATCACACGATTGATCCCTCGCCGGCCTTGCGGCTTCCGAAAGGTTGGGTAGCCAACGATGTGAAAACCGGGATAACCGGAAATCGAGCAACCGAGGAAGCTCGCGGTACACAAGATCGGCGATGGCCCATTGCCGAGATTACCGAACGAGGATACGCCTTTGCAACTGCATACTACGGTGACATTGATCCCGATTTTGATGATGGGTTTCAGAATGGCGTTCACTCGCTCTTTCCGAATCATCGCGCATCGTCCGAACATCGCGACCGTTGGGGGAGCATTGCAGGATGGGCTTGGGGCTTGTCGAGGCTCTTGGATGTCCTATTACAGCAACCCAATATCGACACCGAACGAGTCGCCGTAATAGGCCACTCGCGGTTAGGGAAAACAGCTCTTTGGGCTGGGGCGGCTGACCTTCGATTCACTTTAGTCATCGCGAATAACTCGGGGTGTGGTGGTGCAGCTTTGGAACGCCGCAATTTCGGCGAATCGGTGGCTCGAATTAACACATCGTTTCCGCATTGGTTCTGTCACAAGTTCCGGGACTACAACCAAAACGAGGCATCAATGCCTTTCGATCAGCACACGATTGTCGCTTGCATTGCTCCCCGTCCCGTCTACATCGCGAGCGCGACCAAAGATCTTTGGGCCGATCCAAAGGGCGAGTATTTGAGTGGCTGGTATGCAAGCCCAGTTTACCAATTATTAGGGTACTCCGGATTGCCCGGCGAGGTTCCACCTGCAGCTGATACCAGCGTGGGGGACCGAGTCGGCTATCACAGTCGAACAGGGGCACACGATATCCTCTCCTACGATTGGCAGCAATTCATGAATTTTGCGGATCGTCACTGGAAGTAGTCAGGCAGGGCGGCAGGGAACATTCTTCCTAACCAAGCTTGCCGAGATTGGCTGATGTGCTATGTTCGAATCACCGGAAACACCAGACAGTCTTGTCGCTGTCTTCTTTTGGCCGGTTCCTTGGGCGAAGGAATTTCATTTGCTTGAAATTTCGTTCTTTCGCAAAGGTTTGTTGATCGGGGCCAAGGCCAGATAAATAAATTTTGGATTGGGATGGAACCACGCCTCGATTTGCGGTTTCTCATCAACGAGAGGTATGGCCTATGAAATTTGAGCCAGTCGGTAATTCCTCGGCGGAAAATGCAATGCTCACGGAGTTGTATTCGGCATCCAATGCGCTGCTATTGTCGCGGTACAAAGAATTCTTGACTCATCCCTGCGAAAGCGAACGCAACGCAATACTAAACCAAGCTATGGAAGAGGCGATCCATCGAGAATCTGGAAATCGCATTCGAAGTCTGGTCGTTCGACATTTGGACGGCCAAATCCATGTTACTGGACAAGCCAATAGTTATCAAACACGTCAGCTCGTGATCGATCTGGTGAAAAACGCAACAGAGGAGACGGTACTCAGCGAGTTTAGCGCCTGCATTGACATTTGCGTCAATGGCGAACGACCGGACGTCGCATACACTGGTTGCCCAGCAGCAACCATCGTCGCCTCGCCCACATCGGAATCCGCCAAACATTCACAACCCAAATTGCTAGGTCAATAGGACCGCAACCAGTCGAGATCGTAGTTATGGGATGGCAACTGAGTATCGGCTTTTTGATTGCTTTCATCCTATTCGTCATTGCAATCTTGATGGTGTTTACCATTTACGGGCGGTTGTGGATCGAAGCCTATTCGTGCGGTGCGGAAGTCAGCATGCGAGACTTGATCGGAATGTCGTTGCGCGGTGTGAACCCTCGCACTATCGTTACCGCCAAGATCATGGGCAAGCAGTCTGGGCTGGAGATTGATCGCGAAACAGGGATGAGCAACGCCCGATTGGAAGCGCATGCGTTAGCTGGCGGCGACGTCATCAACGTCGTGCTAGCAACGATTGCAGCGAAGTATGCGGATTTGCCCTTGGGTTTTGATCGCGCGATGTCCATTGACTTGGCGGGTCGCGATTTGGTCGATTCGGTTCGAACAACCGTTTTGCCGAAAGTCATTCATTGCCCAGACCTAACTGACTCTGGGCAAGCAAGCATAAGCGGAGTTTCCAAAGATGGAATCGAACTCTTCGTTCGAGCATGGGTGACAGTGCGAACCAACCTCGATCAATTGATTGGCGGGGCCACTGAAAAAACCATTATTGCACGCGTTGGGCAAGGCATCATTAGTGCCATTGGATCAACGGAGTCGTTCAAACTTGTGCTTGAAACCCCAAGTATCATTTCGAAAAAAGTTTTAGAACGAGGACTCGATGCCAACACTTCGTTTGCGATCGTTTCCATCGACATTGTCAACGTCAGCGTTGGCACAAACATTGGTGCAAGCTTAATGATCGCCCAAGCGGAAGCGGACATGAAAACGGCGACGGCCGAGGCCGAGTCGCGACTAGCGATGGCACTAGCACTGGAACAGGAGATGACAGCTCGTATCACGGAACGACGGGCAGAATTGATTCTGGCTGAGGCCTTGGTGCCAAGTGCATTAGCTGTAGCCTATGCTCAAGGTAATTTCCATTTCTCGATCCAAGAGCCATCGCAAGATAGCTTTCCGCACATTTGTGATGGAACATCGATCGGAGCGTAAGGTCTCGCTTGATTTGTGCGGCCATAGTAAAGCTGCACGGCCAAGGTAAAGCAGATGTCTCAACTGCTTTGGGCTGAGTACAACCTGACTGAATGCAAAAAGTTGTAGTTATGGTGATTTGCGTTGGATACGCTGTGCGGGAACAGTTGGGACAACTGTTCTATTCTGTCAAAGGAACGCGGATCGCACTTCCTCTGGGATGGCAATCAGTTTCAGCGTTGAAAATTCCACAAACACCCATCTTGTTTCAGCAAATGCATAGATGCGATCATCGGACTTTCTCGCTATTTCGTACTTACGGAGGGCAGAAACGCGATCCAATTCTTCTAGCCAAGTGCGAATCACGACTTCGTCACCCAACTGGGCTGGTAGCTTGTATGTGATCTTGTGGGAGCGAACGATCCATCCCGTTCCGGATTCACGATAACGGTCGGCGGACCAACCTACATGCTTCGAGTGCGCAGTTGCTGTCTTGAGCGTCCAGCGGAGATATTGGAGATTGTTGACGTGATTCAGCTCATCCAAGTCATCTTCGCAGACAACACGGTTGTCAATGAAAATCGCAGATTCAGCCATTCTGTTTTGACCTTGAGGTACTAAAAGACGACGGCACCGAGGAGGTTGTGGATTGTATTGCCCCTACAGGATTCTCGCGATGATGCATTTGAGATAATCCGTTTCCGGACAGCTCATGCAACTCGGATGATCCGGGGCCGCACCTCGCTCTTCGAGCACTTGAATCTCACGCTTCGTTCTAGTGCCCACCCCTCGCAACATATCTCTGAAATCGTCTCGCGATACGCGACCGGAACAACTGCATGTAACCAAAGTCCCGCCGGTATTCAGCATTCGCACCGCCAGGAAATTCAATCGATGGTAAGCGCTCAACGCCCTTTGCAAATGCTCACGTGAACCTGCCAATCGAGGAGGATCGAGCACGATCGTGTCAAACTTTTCGCCAGCGTCCAACTTGCTCGAAAGCGAATCAAAAAAGTCGGCATGCTCCCAAGTGATGCGGTTTTCCAATTGGTTTAATGCAGCATGCTCGCGTGCGCTTTGCAACGCCTTGTCGCTGCTATCGACCGCTATGATTTCTTGTGTATTGCAGTGTTTTGCTATTGTTAGTGCAAAGCCACCTACATAACAACAAACGTCGAGTACCCGTGCGTTTGGCGGTGTCCATCTAGCCGCAGCGAGTCGGTTTTCTCGTTGATCCAAGTAGTAGCCGGTCTTTTGACCACCCACGATATCCACATTCCAAAAAAGGCCGTTCTCCTCGATCGTGACCGGTTCAAGCGGCGCGCTTCCAACCAAGAAGCGTTGCTCACATTCTAACCCTTCGCTCTTGCCTGTCCGTTCGTCCACTTGCAACGAGATACTCAGCGGTCGATAGTGATGAAACAAACGATCGACAATCGTATCAAGGAACGGATACAACGCGGCTGCGGTCAATTGGATGACCAAATGCTCTGCATACTTGTCGACCACCAATCCACTCAGTTGGTCGGCTTCGCTAAACACGATTCGGAGCGATTGTTGATGCGAACCATTTGCGAGCCTAGTTCGCAGTTGTATGGCGCGGTCCAATCGACTTGAAAGCAGCTCTTTGGTAATTTGTTCGTTAGGATCCCAGGTATACAACCGAACTCGAATTCGGCTATTCGGATTGTAAAGTCCTCGACCTATCCATTTGTTTTCCGAATTGACCAAATCCACTTGTTCGCCAACTTGAGGCGTCGAGGCAGGCTCGATGATGGAGGTGACGAGGATCCAAGGATGGTGTCCCGAAAACGCATGCTTGCTTTCGGTCCTGAGAATGATTTGCCGTAGTGGCGACACTAGAAGAATCTTCTGTTCGTGGGATGGATGAAACACTAATTACTTGCGATGCCCGAGCGATTTCTCCTCAGAAATTCGCTGCGAGTCGGTTCCAAGCTTCTCGGTAAGCTGGTCCCATTCGGTCGCACAGGAAGCCAAAATCGACTCGATTTGGTCCGGCTCGCGTAACGACGCAATTAAACGCTGGGCTAGGATGGCTCTATATTGATCCGCGTTTGCCATCCGTAAAGAGAGTTCCATCGGCTCGACCCGTGAGTCACGGTTATTTATGGTTTGAAAAGCTCGATAGTCCTCCCTCGATCCATTGCGATCGTTTTGATCCATTGTCAGTTCAACTCTTGGACAAACTCCACGAAATGATTCTCGTTGTTCAGGCTCAGACAACCAGACAAGAAAGTTGCACGCAACAGAAGTTTGACGAGTCTTTCTCCCGATGGAAGCGATCAGCCCTCTGCCAGAATTCCAAGTAATGGGAGCAACGGTGATTTTTTCGGAGGACGCGGAATCTGATTCAGAGGATGATCCCACAATAGAGCTTGGCCAACCGACTGCAAAGGCAGCACTGCCATTCGATCTGGATGCGATGCGATCCCATGCTGTTGTCGAATCGATAGAAATTGTTTCGGGGAACAATCGCGCGATCCGCGCTAGGATCTTAGCGCTATTGCTGAATTCCGGTTGGTTGAGCCGAGATCGCATTTTTACAAGATCGAATAGTCCGCGACTCCGCGCGTTCGTCGTCGATGCAATAAATAGAAATCGATCGACGAGCATGGCTAGCTCTTCATCGTTCATTTTGAAAAGGATCTCTTTGAGTGTCTTTCGCCTTTCTTCGATTGTGTTCGACAAAAGCGTTTCGGCTTGGTCCAGGACTTGATCCCAATGCTGCATCGATGGCGCATTCAGTTCTCGCACGTCCGTCATTAGCATATTCAATTGGTTGAACGGTCCGGAGTCCAATGACGACATCGCCACACCTAAATTAGTTGCGCCCAAGGGAACGGCGTAGAGTTGCCCGCCGAACGTAGCAATGTTTTTCCAACGCGTTGGCCATGCACTTGTACCGGCATCGTCTGGTCTGTCCGATTCGCGTTTTGCGATGGCTTCCGCTGGAAGGCGGCCAATGGCATCAGTCTTAATAAGATCACCGAGGATTGTACCTGGATAGATGACTACATCTGCATTGAATGGTGACCGACTCGCGAACTCGATCCTTGGGAAGTTCTCAATCTTCAAGGATTGGTCCGAAGCGGCTTGCCAACGCTGTGAGATTTCCTTTTCCAGTTCGGGTGCATCCACAATCCAGACAATCAAAGGTGGTCGTGACGCTGCCGACGTCTCGATCTGCGTTTCCGGGCCTTCGCGTTGCATCCCGCCAAACCAACCAATCCCAAAATAAGCGGTAGAAACACAAACTTCTTCATGAATTTTCCTGGCGTCGACATGGTCATTGGTGGGGGGCGATTTTGTTCTTGAGAGTGCAACAGTATAGTATCCCTATGAGCAAAGTGGTCGACCACGATTTGCGGTACGCAGTTTTGAATATTCAATTCATTTCCCTCCCAAGGCAACTTCATGGCACTTTATATTGGCGTTGACATCGGCACATCGGGTACCAAAAGCCTGATCATGGACGAACATGGAACCATCTTGGCTGAGTCGACCGCAGAATATCCTGTCCAAATGCCCAAACCGCTTTGGACGCAGCAGGATCCCGAAGTCTGGTGGCAAGCGGTCAAAAAAACCATCAAGGCCATAGTAAAGTTGAGTAAGGCCAAGAAGTCGGATATCAAGGCGATTGGTTTGTCGGGACAAATGCATGGCTCCGTTTTTCTCAATAAGAAAGGGAATGTCATTCGACCAGCCTTGCTTTGGAACGATCAACGCACGGCAGCTGAATGCGAAGAGATTACAACCAAGGCAGGCGGTCGCGAAGCGCTCATCAACATGGTCGCCAATCCGGCTCTAACAGGCTTTACGGCACCCAAGCTACTTTGGTTGAGAAATCGTGAGCCAAAAAATTATGATGCACTCACTCATTTGCTTTTGCCGAAGGATGACGTGCGACGTAGATTGACAGGGGTCTTTGCAACGGATGCTAGCGACGCAAGCGGTATGCTGCTCTTGGACGTCAAGAATCGTACATGGTCCAAGGAACTTCTTGGTAAACTCGATATCGATCCGTCGATCTTGGCGCCGGTATTCGAATCAGAACAAGTGACTGGAACGCTCTTGCCTGAAGTAGCCGCAGAACTGGGTTTGACTGCGGACTGCAAAGTGGTGGGCGGCGCTGGCGATTGCGCAGCTGGAGCCGTAGGAAATGGAATTGTTAAGCAGGGCATATTAACTGCTTCATTGGGAACGTCCGGCGTGATGTTTTGTCATAGCGATGAGCCGCAATACGATACCCAAGGTCGCTTGCACACCTTTTGTCATGCCGTTCATGGCAAATGGCACATGATGGGAGTGACCTTGTCCGCAGCAGGCTCGCTGCAATGGTTTGTGAGTCAGATTTGCGCCGAGCTTGCTAAGAAGGGGGGCGATCCCTACAAGACCATCAACGAAGAAGCGGCGGCAATCGCTGCAGGTAGCGACGGATTGTTTTTTTTGCCGTATCTTGCGGGCGAGCGAACGCCGCACGCCGACCCCAATGCGCGCGGGTGTTTTGTTGGATTGACCAACAAACATACGCGGGGCCACATGGCGAGGTCCGTGATGGAGGGAGTTGGCTACTCGATGCGCGAAAGTCTCCAAATCTTGAAAGAAATACAGGTTCCGGTGAAGGAGATTCGGGTCAGTGGAGGGGGGGCAAAGAGCCCGCTATGGAAGCAAATTTTGGCCGACACTTTTGGCCAGAAGGTCTGCACCATCAATGCGGAGCAAGGCCCTGCGTACGGCGTCGCGTTGCTCGCCGCCGTTGGCGATGGGGCCTACAAGAACATCGAGGAGGCTTGCAGAGCTACTATTCATGTTGTCGAGAAGATTGCCCCACAAAAGCAATCGCAAAAGAAGTATGATGCAGCATTCCCGGTTTACCAACGTCTGTATTCATCCCTCAAAAAGAGTTTCGAAGAGATCAGCCAACTCTAGGTTAGAAACCCAAGTGGCGCAAGCGCGCAAGCTAGTGACATGTAGCTCGTTCCAAGGCTCTGCCTTGGAACGCACTGTACCCGAGGTTCTGGCGCCCTACAAACCCTAATTGCCCGCTCGCCGCTTTGCGGTTTGTGCGACTTCCCAGCCACTCTGATCGATTCTAATTACCATGCGAATATCCGTTTGTCTTGCTTCGTTAGCAGCGATTGTTTCGATGACCTTTTCTGCTCCGATCGTTCGCGCGGACGCGTTCGACAAAATGGAGTTAAAAAAACTAGAAGCGGTGCACAGCGCCATTGAGGCCATGCGATCGGATTGGAAAGCCGTGCCCCGTAACGGACCGTATCAAGAGCATCGTTCGAATTTGCATGTCCATTCCCTTTGGTCCCACGATAGTCGAGGTACCATCGACGAGATTGTGGCCGCGGCCAAAATCGTGGGCACGAGCGTGCTCATGTTCAACGAACATCCCGCAGATCACTATGACTTTTTCAAGGAGGGACATCAAGGCGTCAAAGACGGCGTTCTGCTCATTCCTGGTGCAGAGATGCAAGGCTATCTTGCCTTTCCCACAATGAGCCTTCGTGGATTGAATACGGGAAATCCGCAGGAGTTCTCTGATTTAGTTCGGAGCCGCGGCGGACTTATGTTTATCTCGCACCCCGAGGAGCGAATGGACTGGAATATTCAGGGTATTACGGGCATGGAGATTTATAATACGCATGCCGACTTCAAGGATGAGAAAAGGATGATCGAAGCGTTGCGAAAACCCTTGTGGATCATGCAAGCGTCTGAGATGGTTCGCAAATATCCGCAGGAGTCGTACTCGGCTCTTCAGGACTACCCCACCGACTATTTGAGGCGTTGGGATGAACTCTGTGCGATTGCTCCGCATACTGGCGTCTCTGCCAATGACGCACACCAAAACGTTGGAATGATCGCGCGTTGGGCGGAGGGAGACAAGGCGGTAGTTGAGGATCCACTTGGCAAGCTGTTGTTGGAGTTGCCATTGGCGACGCTCCCAAGCAGCATTGGGAAGCGCGAGGGCAAGAAAGTCGGAGATGAATTGTTTCGATTGCTGTTCGATCGTTACGAAAACAGCCTTCGTCACGTCGGAACTCACTTGCTATTGACCGAGTTTAATGAACAGGCAGTTCGAGAATCATTGGAGTTAGGACGAGCGTTCGTCGCCTTTGATTGGTTGGCGGATTCTACCGGCTTTGAATTCGCTGCTGTGGAAGGAGCGAAACGTCACGAAATGGGGAGCCAACTGGCTCTTTCGCGCGATTTGAATTTGATTTCCCAAGCTCCGCTACCTGTCCATTGGCGAATCATCCGCAATGGTAAGATTGCAAACGAGTCGACCGGTCGTACTCTTCGTTTTCCTGTCGAAGAGTCAGGCAATTATCGAGCCGAGGCGTGGCTTGATGTGGGTGGTGAGCAGATGCTTTGGATTCTTTCGAATCCGGTTTACGTCGCGCCTTGATAAGCGACGAGCTCGTCGCCCCTAGCGTGCAGCTGACGTCAACTGCTCGGGGCGAATCTATTTTTTCTAACTCCTAACTCCTAACTCCTAACTCCTAACTCCTAACTCCTAACTCCTAACTCCTAACTCCTAACTCCTAACTCCTAACTCCCATGACCAAACAATCGATCCTTTGTTTTTTTTCCGCGATTCTATTTTTCGGTTACCAAGGAAACGGAGCGGAGACTGTTTTCAAGGCCGGCGCTGCGAAACGCGATATTACACCAAAAGAGCCGGTACCGATGTGGGGATACGGTGAGCGTCACGCTGAACTCAGCGATGGTATACTTGATCCGCTCTTCGCGTCGGCCATTGTGATCCAAGCGGGAGAAAACAAGCTTGCGATTATTGGTCTCGATCTGGGGCGTTCGCCGTCGGAAAAATCTCTCCAACGGATCCGCGACCGAATTAAGACGGCGGCAGGCATCCAGCATTCGTTTATTGCAGGCTCGCATACTCATCATGGGCCGGTGTTGGAACTGAGCGACGAGAAAGGCAAGGGGAAAGGTCGATTCGATGCGGCCATTCGATACTACCAGCAAATGGAGGATGGCATCGTCGATGCGATAGTCGAAGCCGACAAATTGCTGGTGCCGGTTAAGATAGCGACCGGTATGAAAGAGATCGACGACTTCAATCGCAACCGACATACCAAGCAGCAGCCGCCACCGGTCGACCGTTCGCTTGGCGTCATGCGCCTCGACGATGCTTCGACAGGAAAATCGGTAGCAATCCTCGTCAACTTCACCGGTCATCCGACCAGTATCCCGGCTCAGACTCGCCAATTTTCCGCTGACTACGTGGGTGCGATGAAATCGACGGTGGAGAAGGAGTTGGGTGGCACTGCGATTTTCATGCAGGGCGCGTCGGGGGACCTTTCTATCAACAAGAGCTCACACGGCGACCACGTAGGTTTTGGCCAGGCGCTTGGTCGCGAAGTCATCAAACTTGCTGCCTCGCTAGAGCCTGTTCTGGTCGACAAGCCATCGCTCGTAGTGAAGGAAGAGCAATTTCGTTTTGACTCCCGTACGGACTTGAGCAATCCGATGGTGCGCATCGCCTTTTCGGCTGCGTTCTTTCCTGAATTGGTCTCGAATTTCATGGAGGAATTTGCGGACGGTATTCGCCCGCGAATCACGGTGGCGCTTCTCAATGGAGACATTGCCATGGTCGGTGCTTCTGGCGAGTTTTTTTGCCAGCACGCTATTCGGTTGCGAGAGCGCGTCAAGGGAAAGCAACTCTTTTTCTTCGGCTATTGCAACGGCTACCACCAATATTTCCCGACCATTGAGGGAGCTGCAGAAGGAGGTTACGGTGCCGATAGCCAAGTGGCCCCGGCCGCAGTAGGTGCAGGTGAACAGATGATGAATGCAGCCCTAATCTGGTTGTTCCAAATGCAGGGAAAATTCAAATGATCCTATGGCGTCCGGTACGCCGAATACTATCTGTTTGTCGCCTACTCCATAGCGAACGCAACTACGTTCGCCAGAGCGTGGAAGTCAAGATGCAGGTCGCCTGATAAGCCTTATCCGAACAACAGCTAGCGATTTGCCGCCAGTACTATTGGTGCTAACTGGAGGCTCAAAAGAATTCTTTGAGGCGATCGGTCGACTGCCGATCGCCTTCCGATTCATCTAAGTAACTGAAAACTAAACTGGCTTTACGTTTTCAGCGCAAGGTCCCTTCGGTCCCTTGCCCTCGGTATAGGAGACTTTTTGTCCTTCGTGCAACTCGTTAAAAGTCGCTCCCTTGACACTCGACGAGTGAAAAAACAGATCTTTGCCGCCGCCGACGTTGATGAACCCGAATCCCTTGTCCGTCAACTTTTTGATGCTACCTTCGGCCATAACAACTCTTCCTTCAAATGATAGAACCGAACGCCGCCGTCAAACATTGTTGGCCGGACGTCCATTTGTTCATGTCGAAAGTGTACCCTGATACCCAGCAATTACGCAAACGAAGTTAGCGTAACTATCGTTTTAGACCAACAAAAGCCAGATTTTTGCTTGCTTTCAATCGGTTGGACGTGCCCCTCGTCCTTGGAAAGGGGCTCCGCTACGAAAAAGGGACAGTTTTCAGTCGCTGGAGGTCGGTAACGCCGCCGGGCTCCTGGATTCAAAACGACCTATTTTCCCTTCCTTCCCATCGACCAGCAATCGATCGCCATTTGCAAGTCCCGATTGTATCTCAATCCAACCTGCTTTCTGTCGACCAAGTCCAACAACTTGCTCTTTCAGCTTGCCCTCTACGATCTTCCAAACCTTGTCGACGCCAGCGAATCGAACCAACGCGGACGCGGGAATAACGATCGCCTTGGCCTCGGGATGGATCTGAATCACACCTTCTGCGAATAATCCGCTTCGAAGCGTTCCATCCTGGTTGTCGATCTTGGCTTCGAAGACTAAAGATCGATTGACTTGATCCAAACTGGGACTGATTCTCGTAATCGATACTGTTCGAACTTGATCGCTCAAATCAAACGCAAGTTCCAGTTGCATTCCAATTTTTAACGGTTGGGCAAATCGCTCCGGAACGCTGCCACGGAACCGAAGCACCGATGTCTTTGCGATACTCATTAGTGGTTGGCCAGCTTGAACGTAAGTACCCGTCGCGACCAATCGCGATTCAATCGCACCCTTGAACGGTGCTCGCACTGTCGTCTCCGACAATCGCTGATGAGCAAGATCACGCAAAGCAGACTGAACTGCGATCAAAGCAATCTTTTCGCGAACGCCGTTCTGTGCGGACGAAAACCGAGCTGACGCAACTCGCTCGGCGGATTCAGCTAGATCTAAATCGGCAATACTGATCGCGTCGCTTTTAGACAATTGGCGAATACGCTCGACTACTTTCTTCGCCTCGTCCCAAACCGCCTTAGTTTCGCGTACGGGCGGAGCATTGTCGGGGTTTAGTCCATCAACGGGATCTCCCACCTTAAGTCCAACTGCAGACCTCGCTTGCAACAGCTGCGCATCGGCTTGTTCCAAAAGTAGTTGGAACTCCTTGGGATCTAGCTGAACCAAAACATCGTCCTTGCAAGATATGTCGCCAAGATCGACAGGTACTTCTACAATTCGCCCAGCAACTTTCGCACCAATTGTCGTCACTTCGTCTGCAATCAGCGTGCCTTGGCACTTCACCAACTTCGGCCACTGTATCGGCTCGATTGTTAGGTCGGTGCCTTGTACTACAGCTTCAACGGCGGGCTCAACCTTCTTTCCCGATCCGGTCGGCTCTCGACATCCTGTCGCAGAAAAAAGTACCAATGCGAAAATCAAGCACGCGCGAATAGGTATCTTTAGAAACGCTTGGGGGAAGAACATGAAGGGTGGGTACGTCGAATTCGGGAGGGAGTGGATCGCTCAAAGCGATCTCGTAATACTGGATCTAATTGTGATCAGTCAAACCGAAAACATCAATGATCAACCACTGTAGCGTGAGGCGTTATGGTAAAACATGGGAAAGGGTGCCCCGACAACCAAATCTTTTTCAAGGAATATCAGATGATTTCTGTAGCTATTTCGTTTCGCAAACATGTTCTGTGGGCAGTTCTTGCCCTCTTAGCTCAAAGCCGACCGTCGCAGCTAGATGCACAACAAATACCGGAAAGGTACCACTCTATTCCCGGCGATTCTCTGAGCCTGACGTCGATTGATGTCGCATCGCTTCGCAGTCGAAAGGATCTCGAGATTGTTCCCTGGGAAATTATTTCGGCATTCGGAAAACAAGAGCTGGGAATCGATCCGCTGCTTATCTCCAATATCGACATAGCCGCAGGCATGCCGAGCATTAACGGTCCGGAGTTCGGGGTCAGCATCACGACAACCGGACCAGTCGACATCGCGAATTTGAACGACAAGTTATTCGGTGGAATAACCGCTTCGCCAAAAGTTAAAAACATGCGGTTTCGAACCGTGAACGGTGCTCCCACGAAAGTCATTCAGTCGGAACCGCAAAAAGTGCTGTTCGGTACCGAAGGCACCCTCCGCCGGATGATGAATGCCAATTCGAAGCCGAGCAAGATTGTCGAACTCGCGAACTCTTCCAAATACCCTTTCCGCGCCGTCACTGCCTTTGCAACAGTTCGCCCTCTAATGGATGGTGCCTTTTCCGATGCGAGTGGTAGAGTCCCGCCGCAACTGCGCGATGACATTCAAATTGTTATCGATGAGTTGCAGTTCATGGTGAGTGAAACCGATTTTTTGGGCTCATTGGGCAAAATTGAGTTGAAGTTCGTTGCCAGCGATAGCGAATCCGCTAAGAAGCTAGCGGAAGCTTTGGATCGACTTCGAATGAATGGAATGGTCCTCGCGGAACAGGCGATTTTGCAAGCCCTTCAAAACGAGCCACAAGTTTCGGCAGAGGTAAGGGCCGCTTCGATGCAGTACTTGCAACGCCTAAAACAGTTTTTGAGCAAAGCAGAGTTGTGGACGCTTAATGGAAACGAAATAGCAATCAAAGGGGAGTTCGCTTACACGGTTCCAACCATTGCTGTTTTAACTGGTTTGTTATTGCCGGCCGTTCAAGCAGCTCGCGAAGCAGCCCGGCGAATGCAATCGACTAACAATCTCAAGCAACTTGTGCTCAGTCTCCACAATTACGAGAGTACCTACAAACGATTCCCATCGCGCGCTTTAAAAGGAGCTAGCGGCAAGCCACTGCTCAGCTGGCGCGTGGCCGTTTTGCCTTTCATCGAACAGAACAATTTGTATCAACAATTCCACTTAGACGAACCGTGGGATAGCGAGCACAACATAAAGTTGCTCGACAAGATGCCAGCTACCTTGAGACACCCCAGTTATGTTGGTCCTCAGAGCCACACAGTGTATTTAGCACCGTTTTATGAGAGTACCATCTGGAGCCAAGACAAGCCAAAAATAGCACAGATCACCGACGGAACCTCCAACACCATTGCATTGTTCGAGGTGGACGATGGACATGCGGTGCCGTGGACCAAACCAGAGGACTTAGATCTGCACGAGATAGACATCAACGATTGTTTCCGACCAACGGGTTCCAACGTTGGGTTTTTTGATGGATCAATAAAATTCCTCGCACGCAGCATAGATCCAGGCGTGCTTAAAGCTATGATCACCAGTGCTGGCGGAGACGTGATTCCGGTCCAATTTCCTCGGCAATAGGGCATCTCAGGTGGCCGATCGCTCCGCGATCGTTCAACGAATGAATCTCGACACTCCCTCGGGATTCAAATCCTGGACAACGTGATAGCATTGCAAGATCGTAGGCGGAGTGAAGCGCTGGACGTATTGGCAGTCGGCGGAGCGACTGCCCCACATGGATAATCTAGATAACGCCGCCGTGGACTCGGAATGGCGTCATATGGCTAGGCTGATCAAGGAACCAGAATCGTTCCCATTCCTGAACTAACGATCGGAGATCTTCCGAGGTATAGATCAATTGCTCAGCTCGTTTGGCTGGATTGGCTGAGTAGATCGGTATGGCGCAACCAACCATAGGAAGCGATGAGCAACAAATTAATAACGCCAAACAAATTCTACGACGCATGACCAATCCTCCGTGAAAAGTCTCGCAATGACCTTGTATCAACTATTTCGTTTGTCAACCGATTTAAGCCGGAGCAAATCCAGGCTTGGGGTGCTGGCTACGATTCCGCGACAACCTCGTCCTCATCGTCGTCCAACGTCACTTGCAATTTGCCAGACGCGATTTCATCTCGAATCTGCTGAGCAAGTGGGCTTCCCTCGATCGAGTTGACCTTCTGCTCCATGATCTTGCCAGGCTTGAAAGTCACGACAAACTTTTCGGGGACCTCAACTTGACGTCCCGTCCTAGGGTTGCGTGCTTTCCGAGCGGCCCTGGGCCGAACTTGGAACACTCCGAAATTGCGGAGCTCGATTCGACCTTCTTCCACCAGTGTTGCAACAATCGCGTCAAATGTCTTTTGGACAATCGCTTTGATCTGCTGCTGGTTTAGCCCGGTCTCATCGGAAATCGTTTTCACGATCTCTTTTTTCGTCACGACAGAACTCCTCGAGGAACTTCAAAACGACCTAAGTCGTTTTGCTGACTGGGTTTAATAGTCCAGCAGTCTAGATTCCTCTCGGTGGTTCGTCAAGGTCGTAGACAATCTAGTCCCGCACCCATCGCGACGATCCGCAAAATCACTATTGGAGTTTTCGACGGAACAACCCGCAAACTTGATGTAACCCATCAATTTTTGGAAATTCTAGAGGATATTTTGCAGTGCGCAACGTTTTTGAACTGCAAGTGCTCGCCTATTGCCGCCGACTCTGGCGCCGCAGGTGCCATTTACCCGGCTCGAGTCCACTGGCCTGG
>JANLRK010000162.1:0-3483 GCA_031361585.1 Pirellula sp.
GTTCGGCCAAACCATGGCCGAGAAACTTAATGACATGCGAATAAACCACGATGGCTATCGACGAGCCATCGTCAACGAACCGCGTGGCTCAGAAGTAATGGTTGGGGCCTATTTAACGCCGCCGCTCGCCCCCGATTGTCATTGCGGCATCATCTTCTTCAACAATGTTGGCTATCTTGGCATGTGTGGCCATGGAACAATCGGCGTCGTGGCTACGCTGGCATACCTTGGCAAACTGACGACTGGAGTCCATCGAATCGAAACCGTCGCTGGAATCGTAACGGCCACTTTGCATCCAGATTCAAGCGTTGCTATCGAAAATGTTCCAAGCTATCGATCGCAAGTAGGCGTCGAATTGGAAGTCGATGGTCTCGGGAAACTCAAGGCGGATATTGCGTATGCAGGAAACTGGTTTTGCTTGGTCGCGGCACCGCATGCCGATTATTTGGACCGCCCTACTTCCGAATTGCTCGAGCTATCTAGCCAAATTCTCGCGTCATGCCGCAGGAGCTTTCCAGAGGTGGACCATGTTGAAATCTTTGGCCCGGCCAAAACATCCTCGGGCAATTCTCGCAGCTTCGTCCTATGCCCTGGCGGCATGTACGATCGCTCTCCGTGTGGTACAGGAACGAGCGCAAAGCTCGCCTGCTTGGCCGCAGATGGTAAGCTCGATGAAGGCGCAGTCTGGATACAAGAGAGTATTATCGGGAGTACCTTTCAGGGGTGTTATCGTTGGCTTGATCGAAAGCTTGGTAAAGTCGTTCCGACAATCACAGGCCGAGCTTTTGTCAATGCGGACGTTCAAGTCATCATCAATGAGCAAGATCCGTTTGCGTGGGGGTTCTGATTGCTACTACCAGCGTTGAGTCGCTTGAGAGGTACGCAATATCTCGCTGGCCTCATCGCTCAGGCCATATTGATTGGTGGGCTGATTGAGCTCGAGGAAGATAATGTACTTGGAGTGGTCTGCACCTGCGTAAATAATGGGGGCAGGGGCAATCTGCAAAACACTGGTGATGCGATTGTTCCATCGCGTGGTGAAGAGTTGCCCACCTAAGCTCTGTTCGAGCTTGAGCTGATAAAACTGGGCCATCAAATAGGCCAATTGCGTAGGGTCTCCGGTGAGTCCATGCAGGTTGATTCGTTTTAAGGCTTGGCTCGAATCAAAATAGTAGGTAAGCGTGCCTGCGATGTCCTTGGGTTGTGTGCCGGTGATGAGAGGAACTCGTAAACCGTCCATTTGAACATTGGATGTAACGGTTGAAACGCGAGCAAAGCGTTGAGGCAACCATCCAGGCACAATGTCAAACCGAAGCACTTCACGCAGGTCGTAAACGGCTCCGCCGCCAACGGTTGCATTGGGCTGCTGTTGGATTTGATTGAGCGTCGGTGTACCTAGGGTATAGTCCCAAAGCTGGTCGGTTTTTCCGGGAATAGCCGATGCTGGCCCAGCTCTATTAGCGAGATACGGAACTGGAAATGACGCTGGGCTACCTTGGCTCGAATAGGGCATGGGAGGACCTACAGGCTGGATGGTCGCTGGGCCATAAACGGTTGATACAACTTGGCCATTCGAAGTGAAATGCGAGTAGTCCGAGGGAGCATTTTGCATCGTAGCGCTAGTGCCGGCGAGATTTGGCTGGTTCTGGTTCCAGGACAAAGTCGGCGACGAAGAAGTGGGTTGTGAGCGATTCGATCCATTTGCCACCATCAGAGAAAACGGATCGGCCGCATCATTCGGGGCAGAACTACTGCTTGGGCCTGGCGATTGCGCTAGCCGGGCCACAAACGACGTTCGCAATTGCGTTCCGACGTCCGTTTCGAACGCGGCATATGGGCCGCCCACGGCGGCTCCGAGAATGGTAACGATGCCGATCGGTTTTTGAAGAAAATTGGATAGCATTGGATGGTTTGCTGCTAAGCACATCCATGCGCAACAAGTAACGATTTCAAATGGATACCAATCGATTCGATCGACGTGATGTTCCATTCCTCTTGTGAAAAAATCGAAGCAAGCTGCGAAGAACGCGAAGAAACGAATCGACTATGACGATTGATTCCATTGGACCCGTCCGTTGATTCCATTGGAAAGTGTCCGGCAAAAGTAGCATGCATGCTCGAATGGGAATTGATCTAAAAGTCTACCCTGCGTTTCTTGCCTTCGAAAATGAATTCCGCGTGAGTCCAATCGACATGCAGATTGCATCCCTGGTCCGAAAATTCGCGAATCAGATAGCCGCGACGGGTCGCAGGCGACCCCACTGGGGGAGTACGCGTAGATCGAGATATATCAAACGGATCCAGAATAGGGGCGAGTTCCAGTGTTTCGTTCAGACGTCGGTGGTAACCACTGCTCGACAATTCGTGATAGCGCAGATCGATCTTCTTGCGAGCTTGCCAAGTCGCATCCGAATTGGTCTGGTGCAACAACCAGAGTTTGCTCAGCCAATCAATTCGCCCCAGCATCGTGCGAGGCAAGTTTGCTTCGTCGTCCGTTGGATGCAATTGATTGAGAGTGGACTGCCATTGGTCCAGGATTTTCCACGCTTCGATTGGAACGTTCGTTTTGGATTGCAACATCTGGCGCACCGAGGCGGCGTATGCATGCTGTATTTCCAATGACGACCATTGTCGTCTCGCTCGATCCGGGACGCTTGTTAGCAGCATCCAATCTCTTGCAAATCTCCCGATGGCATCGATTGGGTTCTTGAGACGAGGGACCGTTGGAACTGTCTTTTCTACCAGGTCCAGGACGAGGGCAGTGGCACCCAGTCGCACGTACTGGGATTGTTCGCACATGCCGGAATCACCAATGGCGATTTCAACTCGTTGCCTATCCGCAAATAGCTTGAAGTAGTTTCCAAGCGACCACAAGGGGCCAACACACAATCCGCGGAGCCATGAATCGCAACGGAACAATGGACTTGAACGCCCGTAACTTCCGAAGCCGATGATCGAAGTGATCGTCGACGCTCTTGCGCTAACCCAAAAGCGATTCTCTTTGTCTAGGTACCCTGCGCCATCCACAATGCAGCGGGAGGCAAGGAAAGCAGAAACATATTTGCGTTGCGGCCTCAAAGCAAAGCAAAATATAATGGTCGACAACATCAAAAAAAGTGGGAAATGCAGAATGCGCAGTCCGGCAGCACATATTGAAACACCAAGTGGATGAAGCAAACTCAGTCGCATCCGTTGCGACGCCATGCCGGACTTGTCGTCCCAAGTATTCCCTTTGCAGGTCGCCCCTCGAACGATCCAGTTCGATTTCATTAGATAGTCCACGGCGCGGCTTACGGTCCAGATCAGGACGAACCAAAACGCAGCGAGCAATCGGTACGCAATCACTGCGGGAAGCATTATCATCAGACCTATTCGCCAACCAACAAGCATCGGTCCGTTGGCAATACGCATCTCGTACGACTCGTGTTGACCATAGGTATGTCCATGCGCATCTGCACTCCCTTTGAGCAATTGAGCTTCTTG
>JANLRK010000173.1:0-1863 GCA_031361585.1 Pirellula sp.
CTATCGGCTGCGGGCTCACAACATCCAGCAGGTCCACAACAATTGTTGCGAGCCAAATACTGCTGAACCAGTCGCTTGCCTTCGTCGCGTGTGAAGGACAAGCCGTTTGCAAGCAGGTCAAGGTTTAGCTTGGCATCGATAAAGCGAGTCAAAGGCACCAACCCGCCGGCATGCCTGAATGCCAACGACAGGACATGGCAATTCGGGTGTGCACAGGGCAACGGAAAGAAATCTTCATCGCAATACAATCCATTTGATTGTTTGCACAACAGTTCGATGCAATCGGGCGTTGTAATGCGTTGTTCCAATTCCTCGGGCAAGAAGTGTCGGCCGCTATAGGTCGCGGGTTGCAAACTCAGACCGCTAACCCACGGTCGCTCCTTGGCAACCTGCAGCAAATCACCCATCTCACCTTCATTGACTCCCGCCTGCAGCGCACAAACCAAGGTGACGTGAAGTCCAGCTTTTCCGATGTTCTCAAGGGCCTTGAATTTGGTATCGGCCAGTGCTTCACCTCGCAACGCTTGATGCACGCGGTCCGAGACACCATCCATTTGCAAATAGACTTCCACGCGGTCTTTGTGTTGACCAAGTCGTTCCACAAAGGCAACATCCTTGGCAAAGCGAATGCCATTGGTGTTGATCATGATATAATCGATCGGCTGCGACAGAGCATACGCGAGGATCTCCTCGAGTTGAGGATGGGTCGTCGGTTCGCCACCGGATATTTGCAATACATCCGGTTTGCCCTCGGCCCGAACCAGCGCATCGATGGCCGCCTTCATTGATGCTACGGACTTGTGCTTGAGTCCAGGTCGGCTGTCGGCATAACACAGCGGACACGACAAATTGCAATTGTCCGTAATTTCAAGGACCGCGACGCAGGTATGTTGCTCATGCTCGGTGCAAAGGCCACAATCAAGAGGACACCCGCGCGCCGCCTCGACAAATGTCTTCTTGGGTAACTTAGGTGGTAAAGCGTAGTCGTAACGGTCATACCATCGTCGATCGCTGCAAACAAAATCTTCGCGTAGTCCGTGAGTCGGGCAACGTTTGCGGAAGTAGACACGTTTTCCTCTGGCAATAATCTTGGCCGGAACGACGTTCAAGCATTCCGGGCAGAGGCTTTGCGTTGTCCCGAGATAAGTATAGTTTCTAGAATGGAGCGAAGTTAGCATTGCAGCTGCTACTCAATAGCCGACTTCAAGCCTGACAGAGCTGTTTTGATACGCTCGCCGACTTTGGAATAGGGAGTCTCAATTCCACCATGCATCGTTTCATCGAGTGCGCCAAAACATTCAAACAGCTCATCGGCTGACTTCTTGATTGCAGCCTTCTTTTCATCCGACAAGTCCTTTGCAAGGACTGGAAACGATTCAAGAACATAGCCAACATCATGCAACGAATCGTGAGCATCATTTGGGGTTTCGGCCAAAAATGCTTTGCCGATCGTTTCCGCATGCGCGCTGAGTTGCTTGAGGGCTTCCGGCAACGTGGCTGGTGCTGCATGCTCGTGCGAGTGCGCGGCTCCCATGCCTGTCGAGCCGGATGATTTCGTGCTTGGTTGCGATGGAGTACAACCAATCAGGCAAACCCCAATAACGCAATAGGCTAGTCTCAATTTCATAGTTTTTCCTTTAGTAAAGAGGCGTCTTTCGAGCCTGTTTCGATCAGTATGGAGTAGCCTTGCTAGACAGAGCTTGGCGCAGTCTCGACAAAGCGCAGGACTGGTATGGTACCCGGTTTTGATGCTTAAGCCAACTCGCGGTCAAAGCACAAACTGGGTCGCATTCTAGTTTTTTGAACCACGGAATACACGGAATACACGGAAGGGAAAATTGAGCGAACTTTTCAGCGAGGTTT
>JANLRK010000211.1:0-18184 GCA_031361585.1 Pirellula sp.
GGGAATTACCGAAGCTGGCTCCATGAGCAGTTTCAATGCGGCGGGAACTGCTTACTCGGCGCACGGTATCAACATGATTCCGTTCTACATCTACTATTCCATGTTCGGATTCCAGCGGGTTGGCGATTCGATTTGGGCAGCGGCCGACATGCGGGCCAAGGGATTCCTAATCGGTGGCACCGCGGGGCGAACGACACTCAATGGGGAAGGACTCCAGCATCAAGATGGGCATAGTCACCTGAACGCAATGGCGTTTCCAACGGTACGTGCATACGACCCAGCCTGGGCCTATGAAACGACAGTTCTCATTTTGGACGGCATGCGTCGACTATTCCAAGAAGACGAAACTGGCATCTACTACATTACCGTTCATAACGAAGACTATGAGATGCCTCCGATGCCAGAGGGCGTCGAGGACGGGATCATTAAAGGCATGTACAAGTTCTCGTCGAATGAAGTGCCTGGAGCGAAAGCGAGAGTTCAGCTCTTCGGCAGCGGATCCATTCTGCGTTGTGCCTTGGAAGCACAAAAAATTCTGGCGGAAAAGTACCAAGTTGCCAGCGATGTTTGGAGTGTGACCAGCTACACGCAACTTCGTCGAGATGCACAGACGTGCGAACGTTGGAATATGCTTCACCCAGATCAAGCACCGCGCAAGAGCTACGTTGAGACCGTACTGGCAAACGTCAAGGGACCGATTATTTCGGCTAGCGACAATGTTCGCGCGGTTGCTGAGCAACTGCTACCGTACATGACGACGGACTATTACGTTTTGGGTTGCGATGGACTTGGACGCAGCGAAACGCGACAAGCACTGCGTCGACACTTCGAAGTCGATGCGGCCTCAATCACCATTGCTGCGCTATACCGTTTGAGCAAGCAAGGGGTTATTCCGGGCAGCCAAGTCGCCGGAGCCATCCAAGACCTTGGTTTCGACCCTGAGAAACAAAACCCATTGTTCGCTTGATGATTATACAAAACCGCAGAACTCAATGTTCAACCGCCCGCAAGGCTCAATGTTCAACCGCCCGCATGGCCTAATGTTTAACCGCCCGAAGGGCGCGTGCACCAGGGGAAACCCTCCTTTCCCATTAACTCCATCCTCTTTCAAACAACTCGCACCCAATTAACTAGCAATGTCAACTGAAATCAAACTTCCGTCCCTGGGTGAAGGCATCGAATCGGGTGATGTCCTCGAGATTTTGGTCAAAGTGGGAGATGTGATTAAAAAGAACCAATCGCTCGTCGAAATGGAAACCGACAAAGCAACCGTCTCGGTTCCGAGCCCGCTTGCAGGCAAAATCCTCAGCCTCGCAATCCAAGAAGGCCAAACGGTGAAAGTTGGCATGGTTCTAGCATCGATTGACGCAGTCGGGACAGTCGCACCGCAAGCACCTGTTGCAGTTTCTTCAGCGGACGCTAGCAGCGTCCGCCACGACGCAGCTGTTGCACCACATGCCCCTGTTGCACAGCCGCCAGTCGTCGCTCCAAAGGTCGAGGCACCCTCAACGCCCGCTCCGATTGCGGTGGCGCCTACTAAGCCTACGGCACCCATCTTTGTTCCGGCTGCTCCCGTCACCTTGGTTGCATCCGCGCAACCAGCTCCAGCCGATACTGGCACACCGTTTACTGACGACGTCATAGCCGCCGGTCCCGCGATTCGGCGCTTTGCACGTGAAGTTGGCGTCGATCTTGCAAGCGTTGCAGGGACAGGCGATGGGGGCCGAATCACTCGCGATGACATTCTCGCCGTTGTTCGTCAAGCAAACCAGAGCGCTCGAAGTGCGCCACCGACTTCTGTGATAAACAATACGGCAACCATCGAGAGCGATGCCCCCACAACGAAGCCAGCCACCAGCACCAAAGGGACCGTGTTACCTGGAACAGCCGCCAACGATGATTATGGTCCGATTCGCGTGGATCGTATGACTAAGATCCGAAAGACCATCGCGGCCCAAATGCAAAAGTCCTGGTCGACAGTTCCTCGCGTCGTTAATTTTGATGACGCGGACATTACCGATCTTGAAGCCATTCGCCAAGCCAGCAAAGATGACTATGCTTCGCGCGGTATCAAGCTAACGACGATGCCATTTTTGATCAAAGCCGTTGCAACTGCGTTGAAGCATCATCCGGCCCTTAACGCCACGATCGACATGGAGAACGAGCAGATTATCTACAAGGACTATGTTAATATTGGGATCGCAGTGGATGGTGAAAAAGGACTGGTCGTGCCAACCCTCAAGAACGCTGATCGGATGTCGATTCCAGATATCGCCTACGCTTTGTCGGATCTATCGTCGCGAGTTCGGAGCAATAGCTATGCGGTCAGTGACCTGCGAGGCGGGACCTTTACGATCAGCAATCTTGGGGCGATTGGCGGAACCTATTCGACGCCGATTGTAAATGTACCTGAGGTTGCGATTTTGCTAGTAGGTCGATCCCGCAAGATGCCAATTGTGATGGATGATGACTCCATCAAAGCACGGCTGATGATGCCATTGAGCTTAGCCTATGACCACCGTTCGGTAGATGGCGCAACCGCCGCTAGGTTCTTAAACGATATCATCGCCTACTTGGAAGCACCAAGCCGATTGCTACTCGCCATTTAGTATTTAGTCCATCAGGACTTTGAGTTTTTGCAACCATTTGGGTATGGCGACCATAGGGTCCTCGGACGCTTCGTATTCCAATGCGACCCATCCGCTATAGCCTGCCTTGCGCAGAATACCAAGCACGCGAGCTAGGTCCGTATCTTGCCGTTGTCCATTTGGGAAGATCTCGACTTTTACTTGCGCATTGACCGCGTAGGGCGCAATCATTTCCAGTTCAGCATATGGGTCAACGGTTGTTCGAAAGTTGCCGGAGTCGAAATTGATCCCGAAGCTCTTCGCTTGGATTTTATTAACGATTTCCAAAATGCCTTCCGCTTTGACGGTCACGCCACCATGGTTTTCCAAGCCAAGATAGATTCCTTTTTGGAATGCGTACTTGGCTAATGTTTCGCATGCTTCTACGCACCTTTTTACTGTTGCATCCCATGTGTCGTCCTTGGGCTGCGTTCCCGCAAAAATCCGAATCACGGGTGCGCCAAGGACGGCGTAGTGATCGATCCAACGCTTCGCTTGGTCAATATCGTCTTGGATCTTGGTTGCGTCACTCTGGCAGAAGTCATTTCGAATCGCTCCCCCCGATATCGTAATGCCACGCCGATGGCAGTGTTGCTTTAAATCGACGAGATATTCGTTCGTGACATTCTTTGGGAAATAGTAGCTCGTAAGCTCGGCACCGGGGATACGTTGCTCAGCGCAGTAGTCGACAAACTGGAATAAATCCATACCTCCAGTTTTTTGGGTTAGTTTGTCGCGCAGTGAATAGGCGGCAAGACTCAGCCGGAGTTGGCCGGGAATAGGACGTTCAAATCGATCGACTGCGCCTAGCAATGAATGGCAAAGTCCAGTTGCACAAGCTCCGCCCAGGAGCCCAAAGAATCCACGTCGCCTGAGGCAATTTACCGTGATGTCTTGTTCTGCTTTTGAATCGTGAACGCTTAGATGTGAGGAAGAGGTCATGTGAAGCGGCCCTGGTAGTGAAACTGGCATAGGTACGTTGACGTTATACGGTCTTAAAAACATGTTATACTCGGTCAATCCCAAATACATCATAGTGAATGACTCGCCCAACTGCACCCTCCCAACCCGCTTGTTTTCCAAATGACTTCGCTGGCCGTTGAACTCCATGGAGTATCCAAAAAGTTCGGTAGCCATCAAGCGGTCCATCCCATGGATTTGACGGTTCCGACTGGCTCCATCTATGGCTTCATCGGTCCAAATGGTTCGGGCAAAACGACCACCATGCGAATGATTCTTCGCATTTACAAACCGGATACGGGATCGGTCACCGTCCTGGGGAATGAGCATGGTGAGTGCGCCGACGATCGGGTCGGCTACCTGCCTGAAGAACGTGGTTTGTATCGACGCATGACGGTCAAGCGTGTATTGCGGTACTTTGCCAAAATCAAAGGAATGCAACGCCCCGACGCGAGCATCGAGCGTTGGCTCAAGGAACTGGGTGCGAACGACTGGCACAAGAAGCGAATCGATCAGCTGTCGAAAGGGATGGCCCAAAAGATTCAATTCATCAGCGCCGTTGTCGCGAATCCACAGCTGGTGATTCTCGATGAACCATTTACGGGTCTTGATCCGGTAAACATGGAAGTGCTAAGAGATGCCGTATTGCGATTACGTGATGCAGGCACCACCGTCCTCTTTAGCACACATGATATGGGGATGGCCGAGCAAATGTGCGATCGGGTATGTATGATATTTCAAGGCAAAAAAGTTTTGGATGATTCTATGGAGCAGATTGCCCACCAATACGGTGAACCGCGCCTTCGCGTGCGATTGGCAAATCGAGAGTCTGTCCCGCAAACCATACCGGGCGTGCTCGAACAAATCGACCGAGGACGTAGTAAAGATCTGGTATTGACCAAGGACGCAAACCGCCGTGAGATAATGCAGTCGCTGATGTCGGCGGGTGACGTTGAGCATTTCGAGATGGTGAAGCCTTCGTTGCACGATATCTTTGTCTCGATCGCAAGACCATCGGCAATCGAGACCACATTAGGAGCCTGATAGTTGGCCAAGTTGTTCTTTTATTATGCGACGATGAACGCGGGCAAGTCGACGATTCTGCTCCAGTCGAGTTACAACTATCGCGAACGAGGTATGAACACGCTGGTTTTCTCGCCTCAAATTGACGATCGGTTTGGTGTTGGAAAAGTCAGTTCTCGCATTGGGCTGCAGGCCGAGTCCATTGCGATTTCAAATACCGAAAACCTGTTCCGCCGCGTGCAAAAGGAACATGCCAAACAGGTTGTCCACTGCGTGCTTGTCGATGAAGCGCAGTTTCTTACCAAGCACCAGGTACGTCAGCTTAGCGATGTTTGCGATGAGTTGGATATTCCGGTCCTAGCGTATGGCCTGCGAACGGATTTTCAGGGCAATCTCTTTGAAGGCAGCCACCATCTGATGGCCTGGGCGGACACACTCAATGAAATCAAGACGATCTGCCATTGCGGCCGCAAAGCGACAATGGTGTTAAGGATCGACGCGAAGGGGAGACCAGTCCGCAATGGCGAACAAATTCAAATAGGTGGAAACGAACGGTACGTCACTGTTTGCCGCAAGCATTTCAAAGAGGGATTGGCCGTAAGAACTGCACAAGATCTCCCATTCAACGATCTATAGCCAAGGTCACTTTCTGGCGTAGCGACAATCGCCAGACTTGTAGAATGTCCTCACCAAAATTCAAAGAACAACTGGCCATGGCGGTCGTTAGGGGACGCAGATTTAAATGGTTGACACATCAGCGGGCAGTCGCTTGCCAACGTCCTGATTGGCGAGTGCTAATCCAAAGTCAACGAGATATACTCGTTCGTCTCGATCGACGAGGATGTTTTGTGGCTTCACATCGCGATGGACGAAACCCTTGCGATGTGCTTCTCGCAGGACATCTGTCAACTCGATCATCCACTGGACAGCTTGCTGGAAGGTGGGAGTTGCACTTTTTAGATGCAAGGCGAGATCGCGTCCGACAATGAATTTGGCAGAAGCTACGAAGGACAATTATAGCAATACTCGGCGGGTTGATTCGGTCTCCTTACGAACTAGGAATGGCCTAAGTTCCAAGGGCTCCGATAGTCCTTGATCAGCCACTTGGACGCTTCGGCATCCCCCACGATGGTCTCGGCTTTGGGATCCCAATTAATCTTCTTCTTCGTTCGCACAGCAATGTTGCCGAGATGGCAGACAGTGGCCGATCGATGGCCGATGCTGATATCTGCTGCAGGCGCCTGTCGAGACTTCACGCAATCCAAGAAGTTATTCACGTGGCTCGTATTGGCTTGCGAACTAACTATCTTCGGTAGCTCCACACCCTTGAGCAGTTCGGGCGGGTTCGCAACGATGCCGCCTCGATAGACGAATAAACTCCCTTTTTCACCAACGAATTCTGTACCTTGGTCGGTGCCCTTCGTATCCATTTTTTGGCGGCAAGTCATCACAACACCATTGGCGTAGGTATACCTGATATCGGTCGTATCGGGGGTTTCATACCAACCGTCCGGATTGAAGACTGCCGACCCCTCGACGCTCGTCGGACCGCTGTCGTCCATTCCAAGTCCCCACTGAGCAATATCGAGATGGTGCGCACCGAAATTCGTTTGCTGTCCACCGCTATAGTCCCAATAGAATCGGAATAGATAGTGAACATGATTCTTGTTGTAGGGTCGTAACGGAGCGGGCCCGAGCCAACGGTTGTAGTCGAACCCTTCTGGAGGCGGACTATTGGCCGCGGGGCTCTTTGCTCGTGATATCCAGTTTGGGCTCGGCAAGGTAACGTTGACGGAATGCACCTTGCCCACGATCCCTTTTTGCACAAGCTCTACAGCCAAGATAAACTCACTACCGCTTCGTTGCATCGTTCCTGTTTGCACGACCCGATTGTGCATGCGGGCGGCATTGATCATTGGCTTGCCCTCGCCGATCATCAGCGTCAACGGTTTCTCACAGTACACGTCCTTTCCCGCCTTGCAAGCCTCGATCGTCATCAAAGCATGCCACTGGTCTGGTACCGTTACAACGACAGCATCGACGTCCTTGGCGTCAAGCAGTCGACGGTAGTCGTCGGTCATGACTGCAGACAATCCGGCTTGTTTCTGCAGGAAATCTCCGGCCTCCGCCAAATAGCTTTTGTCCAAGTCACAGAGAGCGACTATGTTTTTCAGGAAGTACTTCATGTTGTTCTTAGGCCCACCCTGATTGCCGACACCGATCATGCCGACCCGGACCCGTTCGCTCGGTGATTCTGCGGCGAACAAGGCGCGATGCGTACGAGCAGAGAGCCCGAGAATGGCACCTCCGAAAACAGTCTCCTTCAGAAAGTTACGACGCAATTTGTTTTGCATGGCAATTGAACCTTTGAATTGATGTCGGAATAGGAATTTTACAATTCTAGTCGTTGTGCGGGCTGCTGCGTTGCAAGGAGTAACTCTCGGCAACCGCGACGCACTCTAATTTCCCATTAACACTCTGGCAAATACGTTCGAGTCAACATTGCCACCGCACAATGGCAGGCCGATGACCTGTCCTTGAGCGTTGTTTTCGCCTACCCGTATCTGCTTTATTGCAGCCGCCAAAGGAGCGGCGCCTGCACCCTCGGCAACATTATGCGTATCCGAAAAATAGATGCGCATCGCGTCAGCGATCTCTTCATCGGTTACTAAAACCACTTCTTTTACTCCGCGATGGATGATGGCAAGGGCGTCGGCGTCAGGTGTACGGCAAGCCATTCCATCTGCGAGCTTTGTTGTTGCGGGCGCTTCGATCACCCTTCCCGCTTCGAACGAGAGCGCGTATGCAGGCGCTTGTGAGGAAACCACACCTATCACGTCGACCTTCAAGCCAAGTGCGTCCCTTGCCTGGACTGCAGCACAAATTCCGGAACCCATCCCGATCGGTACATACACTCGTTGCAAATCGGTGACAGACTCAAAGAACTCAAGCCAATAGGATGCCACGCCCAGCACAAGATCCGCATGGTAGCTAGGCACCATATGCAGTTGATGCTCTTGGCTCAGTTGCTGTGCATGCTCTCGACTCGCTTGAAAGTCGTTGCCATACTCGATCAAGTTGATGCCCAGGGCTTTCATTGCTGCGTTCTTTTCCACGCTGTTCCCGAGCGGCACGACGATCGTGGCAGGGATTCCCATGCGATTTGCTGCAATCCCGACCGATTGGCCATGATTCCCACGCGTTGCGCTGATGACCCCACGACAATTCGGATGATGCTTCTTGAGCGCATCAAAATAGGTCATTCCTCCCCTTACTTTGAAAGCCCCAGCAGGAGTATGGTTCTCGTGCTTCACGACTACGCGAGTGCGCAACCGTTCCGCCAAGAGCGGCCAAGCATGTGCGAGCGTTGGCTTCATGTAGCGGTAAACGATTTCTTGTCCCTCGCGAAGTTCCGCTAACGTAAATGTAGACACTAAAGCCCTCGATAGTATGCACAACCCATAAAACCTTATCTCACATTCATAATACTGCAGTTACAAAACTCTGGTGACGGTCGTAGTCCATTTAGGTTTACCAAAAAAGGAAATACCCAGCAAATTCAGGCGTCAATTGATAGCGAAAAAATAAACTTTGGCTTAGTATGTTGCCCGTATTTGTGTTGCTAGCTGCGTCCACAGGAGCGAGTTCAAATGGCGATTGGCAAGTCGATTAGGCTCAGAGAAAATCGGACCAACTCAGCTTCCCGAACCATACCGTCAACAATTGGTTGAATTGTGGGGCCAGTCTCTTGGCCAGTGGCAGGCTAATCGAAAGAGTTCATTGCGATTCCTTCAACCGGAACGCTAGTTTTTGGCAGAAAGATGTAGGGTAAAAAATAGACGAACGCAGCTGGCTGGATCAACCAACGACCAAATCATCCCACCCATTTTTTACCTGCCATTTTTCTGCCTGATGATGTCATCGCCATTATCTAAACCGTTTCGCTTAGTTTTTGGCAGAAAGATGTAGGGTAAAAAATAGACGAACGCAGCTGGCTGGATCCACCAACGACCAAATCATCCCACCCATTTTTTACCTGCCATTTTTCTGCCATCATTAACTACAACACGATGCCAATTACATCCCCATACACGTTTCAACGCATCTCCCAAGATGAATTTGGCGAGATTGCATTTGAGGTGATGAAACACGTATTTCAAATTCATGACGAATATGGTCGATTTTTTAATGAGACTATATTTAAGCGCGAGCTTGCAAATCGAATAGACATCGTGCATCTGGAAGTACCTATCACCGTAAGTTTTCAGTCTTTCGCAAAGATCTACTATCTAGACACGATGATCGGTCCAGGCGGACTCTTTGAGTTCAAAGCAACCGACGCAATACATCAACGACATCGAGCACAGGCAATCAATTATTTGCTACTCGCAGACCTTGAACATGCCAAGGTCATCAATACTAGACCTGAGCGTGTTGAGCACGAATTTGTGAATTGCACGTTGCGTCGAAACGAAACTCGTACTCCCACAATCGAGATTATTGATTGGGATACGTCGAGTGATGTGGCGAACAGGTTTCTTGGTACTTTGTCATCAATGATTCGTGATTGGGGTTCAGCACTTGAATCCGCCCTTTACGAAGATGCAATAGCTCAGACCATCGGCGCTGGTCCAGATAGAAACGACGCGATCGCAGTGTATGGCTCCAACGGCCAAATAGGTCATCAAGCGATGCGACTGCTCGATCCGATCACAGGTTTCCGAGTTACCGCGTTTCAAAAACAAGAACAGAACTTCGCAGTTCATTGCCGACGTTTACTCAATCACACAGACTTGCAAAAACTGCTATGGGCAAATTTAACAGCTCACAATGTCACGCTCACCATGATTGAAAGATAGTTTTGGCAGAAAGATATGAGGTGAAAAACAAACGAATCCTGCTGGCTGGATGAACCGAACGACTAAATCATCCTACCCATTTTTCACCTACCATTTTTCTGCCTGATGATGTCATCGCCATTTCCTAAACCGTATCGCCCATTTTTTGGCAGAAAGATGTAGGGTAAAAAATAGACGAACGCAGCTGGCGTGTTGAACCAGTTTGGGCTGGGGAATCGATAGCGATGGGATAGAATTGGCTTGTTCCAAGCGGGGTGTGCCCCTCCGGTTCAACTATCTCAATGAAGGAGCTTCCTTTGCAATTAAGTCATGCTCAAAAAGTCTTCCAGCAGGTCTACAATTACGTTCGAGAAACAGCACTACTCGAAAGTACTCTTGCGCTCCTCGAGTGGGACGAGCGTACTGGGCTTCCAGCCCACGCTGGCGATCATCGTGCCCAACAGGTTACGTTTTTGAGCGGTCTTGTTCATCAACGCAAGACCGGTCCACAATTCGGAGAATGGCTCAACGAGCTTGCTCAATCCGAATTGGCATTGCATAAAAACAGCCCTGTCAGCGCATCGATCCGTGGCCTGAAGCGGGATTACGACAAGAACATTCAATTGCCCGAAGACTTGGTAAAGCGAATCGCTCATTCAGTAACTGTAGGCCAACAAGTTTGGTCGGAAGCCAAGCCGAAAAACGACTTTGCTGCGTTCTTGCCCCACCTCGAGTCGATTGTTCAGCTGAGACGAGAGGAAGCCACGATTTTGGCAAAGGGCGCGAGTTGTCTTTATGACTGCTTGCTCGATCAATACGAAGAGGATGCGAAGACGGACGAGGTCGCGGTCGTGTTTGCAGAACTTCGTGAGCGTCTCGTTCCACTTGTCCAACGGCTGACCCAGTCCAAATCTGGTCCAGATGGAAAATCAATTTCCGGCATGTTTGACGTGGCGAAACAAAGGGAGTTCTCGCTTTGGGTTTCCAAGCAGATTGGATTTCAATTCGAGCGCGGTCGGCTTGATGAAACGGACCATCCGTTTTGTACCACGCTCGGACCCAACGACCATCGAATTTTGACTCGGTACCATGCCAACTCATTCAGTAGCGGACTGTATGGCACGCTACATGAAGCAGGACACGGCATGTACGAACAGGGGCTGCCTACGGAATGGTTTGGATTGCCAGCCGGCAGTGCGGCGTCGCTTGGTGTTCACGAGTCGCAGAGCCGTCTTTGGGAAAATATGATCGGTCGTTCCAAGGAGTTTTGGCAGTGGTGTTTGCCTCACGCGAAAAGATGGTTCCCGCAATTCGAAGGTGTGGCATTGGATTCGATCTATGGAGATTTAAATCGGGTTGAGGCGAGTTTGATTCGCATCGAAGCAGACGAAGCGACTTACAATTTACATATCTTGTTACGATTTGAGCTAGAGCGTGAGTTGATGGATGGCAATTTGCAATGTGCAGAGTTGCCGTCGGCTTGGTCGGATCGTTATTCCGACTACCTAGGAATTCGGCCCAGGAACGATAGCGACGGGGTTATGCAGGATGTACACTGGGCAGCGGGTTTGATCGGTTATTTCCCGACGTACGCGCTCGGAAACATCTTCGCAGCTCAGCTCATGAACGCAGCCCGCGATGACCTGGGGGATTTACCTGCCATGATTTCAGGGGGTGATTTCCAACCGCTTTTGCAATGGCTTCGAGCCCGTGTGCACCAGCACGGACGTTGCTTAAAACCAACAGAACTCGTGGCAAATGCCACTGGTTTGCCCCTTTCCTCACAACCTTTTATCGACTATCTGACCGAAAAATTGACTCCATTGTACAGCTAGTATTTTTACGAATTGGGAACTCAATTGGCCATGGATCCGTCCGTGAATACAGCACCTAATCAAGCGGAGGAAACTGCGTTGATCGACTGTATCGTTTCGGGCCAAACATCCAAATTCGAAATTCTTGTTGGAAACTACCAGCAACGGATCTATACGACGATGTTCGGAATGCTCGGCAATCGCCAAGACGCCGAGGACGTGACTCAAGAAGCTTTTGTTACTGCATTTCGCAAGCTAGACAAGTTTGAGCGTCGAGCGTCGTTTTACACTTGGTTGCACCGAATCGCGTTCAACGCGGCCATCGATTTGCAACGCAGGAAGAAGCGAACCAGAAATCAATTCGTGAGTGTCGAGATGATCGACACAACTGAGCCAACGGACCAAAAATCGGACTCGCCTGCCGCCATCGTCATAACCAAGGAAACCGTCAGCCAAGTGCAACTAGCGCTGTCGCGGCTTGATGAAGAACGAAGAAACATAATCGTGCTCAGAGACTTGCAAGGCATCGACTATGCTGAGATCGCTACCATGTTAGAAATTCCAGTGGGGACAGTACGCAGCCGGTTGCATCGGGCCAGGATCGAATTGCGAGAGATCCTGAACGCCATGGGGATCGGGCAGTCGGATGACAGTACTTCGCAGTCGAATCAATCGCCGATGAAAAACAAGATGGTTGCCCGGGGGAGGGACCAGATATGAACCCTGAGTTTGACGAAGTTCTTTTGACCGCTTATTTGGACAATGAAGTGACCGAGGCAGAGCGGGCCCGCGTTGAGGAACAGCTCCGAGCATCCGAAGCATCACGCCTGCTTTTAGAGGAATTGCGTTCGGTTCGAACGCTTGTTGAACAATTGCATTTGTCGCAGCCCAGCCGCAACTTTCAAATTGGTCCTTGGAACGAAAACAATGAGACCAGTCAAACATCGCCAGTTGGTTTGAACATAGACGGTTCGCATTGGAAGATATCCTATCAAAGACTTGCGAGTATCGCTGCTTTGATCGCGATTGCGATCTGTGCCAGCGTCCTGCTCTTGGGGCCTAATAGGAATTCCATCAGTCGACTTGAAAGTACGGATACGGATGCATCGTCAACTCGCACTTTATCGTTACAGGCGGAGAATAAAGATCTGCCAAGCATGGAGAAAAACAATGCAGATACTGCAGTGTCTCGGTCGCGCGGTGCGGATGGGGCCAGTTTTGATACTTCGCAAACGGGGCTTGCCATAGAAGACTCCCCAGTCGGGATCCCTGGAGCTTTCGGTGGTCCAGTGAGGAGTGCCCCGCTGGCTAAGCATAAGGCCTCACCTTCTGAGACAAACGATGTCGAACTAGTTCCTGCACCGGTGGTTGTAGATCCATTGATCAACCCTGCCCTTGGATTGTCCAATCCCGCAGATCCTTTGCAACGATTACAACGCCTTGAGCCATCTACCAAGTTGCTGCTGGAATCTCTTTTTGAAAAGCAAGCCTCGGGTAACAACGAATGGGAATCTTTGGACTCACTGCGTACGCAGGATTCTTTCTTCCGTAGCAATGGCAGATCAGAGGATTTCGTGCAGCGGAGTGACGCGATGCATTCCACTAGTGACGAATCCATTGCAAGGTTTTCCTTTCGCTACAAACCAACAACGGAATTAGAGTTGGCACTTGCTGAAAAACTTCATGATAAAGATGCCAAGATCACTTCAGCCGCTAAGCCGACAAATGAAAACGGATTGACGGATGGGGTCGTGGACAGCAAGCTGAAGGAAGTCGACGTGCAAAGAAAAAATTTGTCTTTGAAAACAGCTGAGGACACCTTGATCGTTGAATTCCAAATACCAAGGGAAGACTGGGAGAATGGTGCGAAGCGACTTCGAGATTTAGGCGTCGAGGTTCCACTGGAATTGCCAGAATCCGAGTACTTGGACTTCGTCGCTACCACGAAAGAAGCTGCGAAAGATGAGGCCCCGGAATCCTTGTCGAACGCTCCAGTGACTCGCCTGCAAGTGGACGCCAAGGATACGGGCTCGCGAGAATTGTCTCGATGGAAATTGCAACGTCCCGAACAGCTAGGGCGAGCCAAACTAGAGCTTAGGACGATGCGCAAGTCGGAACTTGAAAAGGAAGCCGTGCCGGAAACAAACGGAAGAGAATGGAATGGTGCTTACGCGACGGTTCGAATCAGGGTTCGTGCGATCAAGAAGTGATTTCACTGGTGTAGCCAAAAAGCCCGATCCACCCATCTTATGACTCCGTCACTTTACACTCCCCAGTCGCACTCGGCAGGCCAGGCAAGTGCGACCTACCGTAGGTCACTCTCGCCGAGAGTGACCTTGCGTTGTCAATGCTGCTTGCATCAGTAGATGGGCAAAACACTATGCGAGTCTCTCCGAGACTCCTTAGCTTTACCAATTTGAGGCAGACAAATTTCCAAAATCCGTTAATTTTCGGCTTAGGCAGCCTCCGAGCTTCGGTACGGAAAAACTCAAATGAAATGCATTTCATTCACGGATTGCAATCGATTTCTAACCCTATTGAACGTTAGAATTAGCTATCCTCACCAACGATCCTTCCTGACAATTGGCCTGTTTTGGGTCTACTCTGCTACCGACGGCTTTTTGAAAAACCGATCATGTGTATCCGAACGTTTTCGATGCTTGTGTGTGTGCTGGTTATTTGGCATGCGAGCGAAATGCATGCCGATGATCCTTCCGCCGAAGCCATCGATTTTTTTGAGTCGAAAATACGACCGCTCTTGCTCCAGCGGTGCGTTGAATGCCATGGCGATTCCGAGCCCGAAGGTGAGCTCAGCCTAACTTCGAAGAAAGGGCTAACTCGAGGCGGAACGCTTGGCCCAGCGGTTGTTCCAGGCAAGCCCAAAGAAAGTCTCTTGATCAGTGCAATCAATCACGATGCATTTTTAAAAATGCCTCCTAAGGACAAATTGCAGACGAGTGAATTGGCACTTATGTCCAAGTGGGTTGCGATGGGAGCACCGTGGCCTGCAACGGCTTCCAAAGAAGATGTTGCCAGCCCTGAAAAAAAACTGGAGCAAGTCGAGTTCACGGATATTCAGAAATCATTTTGGGCATACCAACCACTGCGAAGTTCTCAACCACCCAAAGTAGACCAATCCGATTGGTCGCGATCTCCTATCGATGCGTTTGTGCTGGAGAGATTGCAAGCCAAAGGTTTGGAACCCGCAGTGCCAACGTCCAAGCGAAATCTGATTCGTCGCGCCACCTACGACCTAATCGGCTTGCCTCCAACCGAGGACGAGATCGAGTCTTTTCTTCATGATGATTCACCGAATGCTTTCTCGACGGTTGTCGACCGATTGCTTGCATCTCCCCGCTACGGCGAAAAATGGGGTCGACATTGGTTGGACGTGGCTCGATTTGCCGACTCCAATGGGCTCGATGAGAACATCGCCTATGCCAATGCCTTTCGGTATCGAGATTACGTGGTTTCCAGTTTCAACAAAGACACGGCCTACGATCGTTTCGTCCAAGAGCAGATAGCCGGTGACTTGCTGGAGACGAATCCAGACCAAAGTCCAGAACAAGCGGAATCGCTAGAGAGATATGCCGCTACCGGCTTCTTGGCGATCGGCGCGAAAATGTTAGCTGAAGATGATCCTCTTAAAATGCAGATGGATATCATTGATGAACAGTTGAGCACCGTTTGCCAAGCCTTTATGGGCATGACCATTGGATGTGCCCGCTGCCACGATCACAAGTTCGATCCAATTCCGACAGCAGACTACTACGCGCTGGCTGGCATTTTCAAGAGCACAAAGACCATGGAGAACCACAAGGTGGTAGCCAAATGGTTTGAGCGTCCACTCGCATCCCCCACGGAACTTGAGGTCATTCACAAGTTCGACCGCCAAATCGACGCAGCCAAAGCGTCGATCGCAAAGTTGAATGAAGACTGTCGAGTTCGTGTTAAGAATAGCATACAGGATTCAATCGCCAACGCCTTGATTGCCACGGTCCAATACGAAGAGTTCAGCGAGAACGCCAAAGACAAACTTACTCAGGGACTTGAACGCATGGATCGACCATATCCCGTCAATGCTGGATATGCACTCATCGAAGCCGAGGGGTTTCATCGCGGAAACGTTATTCGCGAAACAGAGAATTACGGCAAGGTAATTGGCGTGATCATTAGCAAGGAGGGTACCAACAGCAAGGAGATTGCCAACGCAGAATACGATATCGAAGTGGAACACAAGGGCCGATATGCAATCGAGTTTCGCTACGCGGCCGCAGAACGTCGGCCGATTCGGTTGCTCCTCGATGGCGTTGAGATTAGTCCTTCGATTCTTGTGGAAACAACCAGCAGTTGGCAGCCCGAAGACCAAGTTTGGATTGTGGGGCGGCAGATGAATCTCAGTCCAGGTAAACACGTGTTGAGATTCGAGTCAAAGAAGATGTTTCCGCACATCGATAAATTCGCCCTTGTTTTTCAGAACGAAACGGTGTGGCCCTTCGGGATGGAACCGGTCTCCTTATCCCGCGCAGGGGTAGATTTAGGAATTGGCTATCCGGTGCTTTCCTTGTGGAGAAACTATCTCCAAAACACTCGCAAGCGTCTCAACAAAGACTCCGTAGGTGAATCTTTCTTTTCTCCCTGGCTTCGAGTTCGCAACGCCAAAGAGGACTTTGAGGCCATGGCGAAACGAATCTATTCGGAACTCGAAAACGAAACGACCCTTCGGCAGCAAACTCCACTTACCGTGCGAAATGCATTTCTTGCTGCGCGTCCAACATCCTTGAAGGAGTTCGCTCGTATCTTCGAAGTTGCGGCGCATGCTGCGATGGCAAACGATGGAAACGCAAACGACGCGAATGGGAAACTTAGAGAAGAATTGTTGGGCGAGGATTCTCCGTTGGCTGGTCCAGAAAAAGATATCGAAAGTTTCTATTCCGAGCCGGAGATAGTTCAATCCATGGAATTCGAAGCCACGATAGCTGAAATCAAGGGCCGCCGACCCAACCCACCGATGGCAATGGGTGTCACAGAATCCCAACCAGAAGATTTGAAAATCCATCTCCGTGGTAGCCACCTCGTTTTCGGGAAGTTGGCTAAGCGTCGCTTTCCACAGATACTGGTAAGTGCCGACACAACGCCTATCCGCGAGTCAGCGAGCGGGCGACTAGAACTTGCTCAGTGGATGACGCGTCCAGACCACCAATTAACGAGCCGCGTGATCGTCAATCGCATTTGGCACTGGCATTTCAAACGCGGAATTGTATCCAGCGTCGATAATTTTGGACTCCTTGGTCAAAAGCCAACTCATCCTGAGTTGCTTGATTGGCTTGCTGGCCATTTCGTAGCTAACAATTGGTCCATTAAGCATCTTCATCGAACGATCATGCTGTCGCAAACCTACCAAATGGGCACGCAGGTTTTGGCAGAGGGCGAGGAGATCGATCCAGAAAATGAGCTTCGTTGGCAATTCCAAAGGCGCCGACTTACTGGCGAAGAAACCCGCGATTCGATTATTGAACTGGGAGTCGGATTGGACACAACCATGTATGGAACCTTAATGAAAGTTGAGAATCATACCTATGTCAACTCCACTGGCGCAGGCGGAGCATTAAACTATGCCAACGCGAGGCGGAGCATCTATCTGCCAGTGATTCGAAGCGGCATGTTCGAGGTCCTACAAACCCTTGATTTCCCTGACCCAGCGATGAGCAATGGCGAACGACAAACTTCGACCGCCGCACCGCAAGCTCTATTGATGATGAACAGCGACCTAGTGCATGAACAAACCCAAGCTATCGCCAGACAATTGGCAAACGTCTCGATGGACGACGGACAGCGGATTAGCGCAGCCTACCGACGAATTTTGCAGCGACCTGCCTCAACTGTGGAGATCAACGCCGTAGGTACATTTTTGAACGCCGCGCGACGCAACTCGGAACTCGCACAAAACAGTCGCAAACACGAGAAGTCTTCGTCGAGTGAAACATCGAATGCGGAGGAGACCGAAATGCGCTTTTGGCAGGGATTGTGTCGGGTCTTGATTTCCTCCAACGAATTCAGCTACGTCGAGTAAAAAAACATGTCGAATTTTCAGAATCATTGGCACTCCTTGCACACGCGTCCACTCAGTCGCCGCGAAATGCTCCAGCAAAGCGGCGTTGGATTCGGCAGCCTTGCATTGGCTGGATTGTTTGCAAATGCCGCGAGCGCAGATGAACCAACTGTTTCCAATCTGCGATCTAGCCCGCTCGCGATACGCCCACCGCATTTTTCGGCCAAAGCCAAGCGGATTATCTTCCTGTTTATGCATGGCGGCCCATCGCAAGTGGACACTTTTGACTACAAGCCTCAGCTTGAAAAAGATGATGGCAAGCCTGTTCCATTTGATAAGCCGCGAGTCGTATCGGGCAAGACTGGGACCTTACTGAAATCACCATGGAAATTTCGGCAATACGGCGAGTGCGGTTATTACGTAAGTGATTTGTTTCCCGAAATCGGCAAGCAAGTTGACAAGATTTGCTTTATCAATTCCGTGCATGGCTCCAATTCGCGGCACGGCGCAGCCCTCTTGGAATTGAGCACTGGTAGCGACACTTTTATTCGACCAAGCATAGGTAGTTGGCTTACCTACGGACTTGGTACCGAGAATCAAGACTTGCCTGGTTTCATCACCATTTGTCCATCTCTCTCGCATGGCGGAGCCAACAATTGGGGTTCCGCTTTCTTGCCAGCCGTGTACCAAGGAACTCCCATTGGAAATTCAGGCTTATCTTCAGAAAAGGCCAAGATTCCGTTCATCACACGGCGCACTCCTCAAGACCTGCAACGCCTGGAACTGGACTTATTGAAACAACTTAATCAGCAGCGGATTTCTGACATTGGACCTGACCAGGAGTTGGAAAGTCGCATCGAGTCCTTCGAG
>JANLRK010000217.1:0-6595 GCA_031361585.1 Pirellula sp.
GAAGCGAGCGAACTTTGGGATGTAGTCACGCAACAACACCGAGTGGTAAGCCTCTCGAAATTCGGCAAGCACCGAAAAAACTACTGCGACGACTTTTTATCAATGGCATCCTAACAACCCGAATAGCCGGTCACACCCGTAGCCCACTCGAATCCATTTCTCGAACTTCTATGAAAACATCGAAAAGCATCCTTCGGAATATTTTAGACAGGTGGCCGATTCAGCTTTGGCAAGGATCGACGATCGTAGCCGCAGTAAGCGGTGGCGCCGATAGCACGGCCCTCCTTGAAGCCTTGTTTCAGATCCGGCCGGATACCGACAGTCTAATCGTGGCCCATTTTAACCACGCATTGCGCGGCGACGAAAGTGACGCAGACCAAGCATTTGTGGAATCGCATGCAGCCAAGCTTGGTCTAAAATGCATCGTCCAACGTGCCAGAAATACGGAAATTTCAAACCCAAACGAGAACAAACTCCGAAAACTGCGTCACCAGTTCTTACTGGAAGTTGCCAAAAACCACAGTGCGCGGTGGATTGCAATGGCACACCAAGCCGACGATCAAGTTGAAACTTTTTTGCACCATTTACTACGCGGAAGCGGACCGAGCGGTCTCTCAGGCATCCAAGCCTTTCGCACCCTAGATTCCAGTACCGAGATCGTGAGACCCATGCTATGCGTACGGCGCTCCGAAATATTAGCTTACCTGACAGAAAGGCAACAATCGTTTCGAGTCGACCGATCCAATGAATCACTCGACTATACTCGCAATCGCATTCGAAACGAGTTGCTACCGACACTAAGATCCTTCAGCAACTCGGAATCCCTAGACCGCCGATTGCTTCAAGCCCGTGAGTTGATTGCAGAGGAACACGCTGTGTTTGTCGAACTGGCCGACAGGTGGCTCGCCAAGATTGGGTATGCGTCCGAAGAAAATACGGTAGCCTCGCAGTCAAGCCATTTTTCCGTTCCCCTCCCAATGTGCCGAAACGAACCTTGGCCCGTTGTGCGGCAAGCCTTAGTGATGATTTGGCACCGCATGGGCTGGCCGTTGCGTGAAATGAACCACCAGCACTGGCGAAAAATGCAAAAACTTATCGAGCTGGCGTCGCAAACCAACCATCCCAAACGGCTTGAATTGCCAGGGCCAATCGCCGTGACCTGCCGCAAAGGGGAGCTGCGAATAGAGAGGCCGTAGCATGGCTCCCTGGGCCGTGCGGATGAAATGCGACACGGTGCCTTTCACGCTACAAGGCGTTACCATGTCGCCTCTCGCACTTACCTTGTGCAGGCCAAACCAAGTACAATAGCGATGCATGACAAGTATAGGAGACGGCGCAAAGATGATCGAGTTTCGATATACCGGTGAAGAACTCTGGAAAAGAATGGAGCGAGCCGTGGAACGAGTGAACGAACGTTTGCGGAAGACGGTCGCGATCCTAGAGGATGACAACGTCCCATACGCCGTGGTTGGTGGCCATGCGGTGCGAGCGTGGGTGGCGCAAGTCGATGAAGCGGCCGTGCGTACGACTCGCGATGTCGATATATTAATACGTCCACGCGACTTGCCGAAGTTGATCGACGCAATGACGTGCGCAGGTTTTCATCATCGCGAAACAACCGGCCTAAATATGTTCGTAGAAGACCCAAACGGTTCGGCCCGAGACGCCGTGCATGTGGTTTTAACGGGTGAAATGGTCAAGCCAGAGGATTTCGACCCCAACCCCGATATCGAACCAATGACCCTCGCGAACAATTTCAAAACCATCACTCTCGAAGCTTTGGTTCGAATGAAACTCAATTCGTTTCGACGCAAAGACCAAGTGCATGTGCTGGACATGATTTCAGTCGGACTTGTCGACGAATCTTGGTTAGCCCGCTACCCTGACCCAATTCGAATGCGGCTCAAGGATCTGCTGGACGATCCAAACGGATAGCCTGTCCTACCAGCGAACAAGTCATAAAACTGGCATCAACGGATACTCAGCAGGCTGGGACGCGTGCGCGATCATGACTCCGGTCTCGGGGTCTCGATCGGTTCGAATCGGATACTGCAAAATCGGTGTTGTTACACTCTTGATCGCCGATACGACTTCAATTTTTTCTCGGTATTTCCCGCCCCAGAAATCGGCAATCTCTTTTGAACCAAGACTCATCTCCTCTACCAAAAAAACCACATCTGCCGTGTGCATTAGAGCTTCGCCGCCTACGGGCATGCCAGTGTCTCGAATCTGCCCAATACAAAGACATGTGATTCCCTTTTCATGATTGTACGTCTTCAGGGCGGACAGGTTGTCTGCCGTACGATTGCGGGTCGGATCGAGCATATTCAACGAATCGATCACAACGAAGCGGATATTTTCCTTTTCAACTAGATACCGGTACTTGCCGACAAAATCCTCCCAACTCTTGCCGCGATGGTATTGGCTTTGCATCACAAAGATATTGCTTAAAACCTTTTGAGCAAACTCCTCTTCGCCTAGCCCTGTTGCCTTCATTCCGATTTTGGTCATCCGACTGCAAAGATCATCGCGTCCAAATTCGGGCGGATTGTAAAAACCTTCTTCTGCGATGACAAAGGCAACAGGCATGCCTGTCAACGCAACTTTGGAAAGACCTGCTAAGCTCGATCGAGTCTTGCCTTTGCCTGGCGGGCCTGCCAATGCGATGGTACAACCTTTAGGAATGCCGCCGAGAGAGTTCTTGCGATCGTTGGTCAAGCAAAGATGGTCGAGAACAGAGCCTATAGAAATTCCCTGCTGATTCTTGATGCGATTCTTGAGCAGCATGGGACGGATGATGTCCGAATTTAAGCCTGCATCACCGTCTGTTGCAGGCGCGCTACCCGCGAAAGGGATTGCCGAGGGATCCATCATTCCGCCGGTTGCTAATGGCGCACCACCGACGCCCATCATGGCTTGCATCATTTGCATCATGGCAAACATCGGATTGCCCGCCATCGGATTTCCAGGCACTTGTCCCTGCATGCCCATCGGCATATTTGCGGGAGGCGTAATGGGCACCGAATTCGCCGGGGACGAGGCAAGTATGTCCGTCGGCGTTCCGCTTTTCTTCTTGGCCATGTTGCTGGTTCTTCGCGATCGTTAAGACTATAGGACAACTACAAGTGGTTTTGACTGGCTCTCCAACATATTCGGAAGGCGGACAAGACTCAATCAGGTCGCCTACATCAGTCCGCCAGGAAATAGCTGTTGAAGTTTCTGGGCCGAAGGCTTTCCTGCATATTCTGATATCTCGTAGGCCTCGACGAGTCTAGGAGTTGGCCCCCACTCGGATTTCCAAAATCGTTCGATACGTCCTTTGGTTTTTTCGAGATACCAATTCGCAAGCCATTTGCGTCTGGCTTCCGACTCACTCGGCACAGAATCCAGGACGCCTTCGATCCATGGAAGCCACTCGTAAAACTGTGACTCATGACAATTCAACATTTGCATGATTGTATTACAGTACTCCGAAACATCTAACGTGACATCGGCTCGGAATGGGCAGGGACGAGTAAACAAGTCATTCATGTATGCCACAATGGGTTCAACTCTTGGAGGTACCACTTCCGCTAGAATCTTGGGTACCAGAACCATATAGGAAGCGTCTTGGACCGCTTGGCCTACAGCCCGATGATCCGGATGGTAATCGAACGGTCGGTGAGTCAAAACCAAGTTAGGCTGAAAAGTACGTATCTCTCGGATGATTGCAAGGCGCAACTCAAGAGTCGCCTGCAAAGAACCATCGGGAAAATCCCACGTCAAGTAGTCCGCGCCGATTGTCCGACCAGCTTTGGCCGCCTCGGCTCTTCGTCGAGGGATCAGCTCGTGGCTCGGGATAGACTGATGGCCAGATTGCCCATTCGTCACACTTACCAGCCGAATCGTTGAGCCGACTTGTTGATGTGCTGCAAGCAGCCCGCCTGCGAAAAACTCGGCATCGTCTGGATGCGCCCCAAGCACTAAAACGCGTACCATTGTGGCCATCCCAATCTACGCTTCGTAAAGTACAATCACAAAAACATCAGCTGCGCTAAAGGAACCCTGCGGGCCATGTTTCCCAGCTTGCGGTGAGATGTTACCGTATACGGAAACAATTTTTGCTTTGCTCTCCGCGATCCAGCTATTAATTTGATTTTCCATGTCCCCTAATTCGGTGTCGACACTTTTGAATATTTTGATCTGCTGCATACTGCACCTAAAAAGGACATGAACGTAAATGGGAAAAGTCGCCAAAGCCTGGATTCGACTCCACGATAGGGATAATTGTATCGTAGCTTTGCAATCATTGATGCAAGGGCGAATCCTAAATCTGAATGGAAATTCTGTCACACTTCAAGCGAACATTCCCGCCGGACATAAAGTTTCCATAGCGACCATTGAAGCCGGTGGGCCAATTACGAAATATGGCTGGCCTATCGGTGTTGCGACGCGACGTGTTGAGCCGGGCGAGCACGTTCATGACCATAATCTTCGTTGCGAACACAAAGTAGATTTTACCGGACTTGCTTGCGAAACCCCCCAACCACCGACGAAGATTCATGGCCGAACCTTCGATGGCTTCATTCGGGCTAATGGATCCGTGGGCACGCGAAATTACATCGCAATCATTTCAACGGTCAACTGCTCCGCCTCGGTATCTCGCTATATTGCCAACCACTTCACCGAGGACCTACTCCGCGCGTTCCCCGGCGTAGATGGCGTAGTGGCTTTCAAGCACGATAGCGGCTGCGGTATGGCTTATGAAGGAATTAAGCATCAAACGCTAAGTCGTGTGTTGGGCGGTATTGCTCGCCATCCCAACATTGCAGCCTACGTCCTGATCGGCCTGGGCTGCGAGCAGAATACGCTTGGGCATTTATTAAAGACGCAAAAACTCGTGCCGCTGAGGTTGGCAGGCATCGATACCCATTCCAAGCCAGAGCGATTGACGGGCGTAGAGGCCGCGCGTGAAGTTCCCGTTCTTTCCATTCAAGATAATGGTGGGACCCGCGCCACTGTTAAGCGAGGCGTGGAAATGGTCAAGGAGCTTCTGCCTGTTGTCGATCGAATGCAGCGATCGCAAGTGTCCGCAGAGCATTTGATATTAGCCACAAAGTGCGGCGGTTCAGACGGCTACTCCGGCATAACGGCTAATCCCGCTTTAGGGATAGCCGCCGATCGAACGGTCGCTTGTGGTGGGACTGCGATTCTTTCGGAGACGACCGAGCTGTATGGCGCCGAGCAATTATTTACGCGTCGCGCTCAATCGACCGAGGTCGCGATGAAGTTGTTAGAACGAATCGAGTGGTGGAAAAACTACGCTGCGGGTTATGGTGAAGAAATCGATAACAATCCATCTATCGGAAACAAAGCAGGAGGTCTTACCACCATCGTCGAGAAATCGCTTGGAGCGGCCAGCAAGGGGGGTGCCACAGCCTTGCAAGCCGTTTATCAATATGCTGAGCCTATACGCACCAAAGGACTCGTAATAATGGACGCACCTGGTTTCGATCCGGCATGTGTGACAGGAATGGTTGCCAGCGGTGCCAACGTCATCGTCTTTACAACTGGACGTGGAAGTTGCTTTGGATGCAAGCCCGTACCAAGTATCAAGGTCGCAACCAATACGGCTCTATTTCATCGTATGCCCGACGATATGGATATGGACATGGGAACTGTTTTGGAGGATGAGTCCATCGAACAAGCAGGTGACCGGCTCTTTGACGCCATTCTTTCTACAGCCAGCGGACAAAAAACGAAGAGCGAATTGCTAGGTTACGGTGACGATGAGTTTGTCCCTTGGTCGATCGGCCCAACGCTCTAGAAAGTACGTCGCTCTTGCCGAGAGCGACATCGCTGTAGGTCGCTCTTGCCGAGAGCGACTTCGCTGTACATCTCAGCACTCAAAGTCGCACCCGGCAGGTGCGACCTACAGTTGCTATCAAGTCTTCGATTCGGGTCAGTCGATAAAGTCAATTGAGTTCACAAAATCAAGGATTTTCAATTGAAATGGAATGCAAGCAAAAATGAGGAAAGCGGAGACTCGGCAACGAATCCAAGTTCCCTGTTCTTGCCTGCTTTTGCTAGCTGGATTTTTGATCGCAATTCTTGGCTGCACCAGATCCCAATACCGAGCCGCCGCAGACAAGAAATCGTATTCTCTGATTGCTAGCAGACTCGTTGATCCTCGGTGGTCCCTACCGACAAGAACCGTCGAGCCTAAGCAACAATCGCGAATGGGATTGACATCCGATTTGGACTGTAGCCCCAAGCCCCCTGACGATCCCGCGGCTGCTCCGCTGATGCACTTCCCTGATGGGCATCGCAATACTAAGTACTGGTCGAAAATACCAACGGCCGACAGAATCGAATCACCCGCTTGGCTCGATCATTTACCGCGTGGCGACGACGGACAAATCCGATTGACGCAAGAACTTGCATTGGACTTGGCTTTGCTCCACTCCCGTGACTACCAGACGCAGTTTGAATCGGTCTATTTGAGCGCTTTGACGTTGACCGGAAATGAATTCGAGTTCGCTACACAGTGGAGTGGTGGGACTGGCACTCAGTACACGGCCACCGGCGCCGATCTCGGGGGAAACCGTTTGTTACA
>JANLRK010000220.1:0-8653 GCA_031361585.1 Pirellula sp.
TTTGGGCAATTGATTCACGAACTTACCGGGCCAATCATTCCGACAGTACTGCCTGGCGTGAAAGCGGTTCACGCAGTCGATGCCGCAGGCGTTCATCCTTTACTCTTAGCGATCGGTAGCGAACGCTATTCACCGTATCGAAAGCCGGATCGACCACAGGAACTGCTAACGCAAGCCAACGCTATCCTCGGCCAAGGACAAATGTCACTTGCTAAGTATCTGATGATTGTCAATTCGATGGACAATCCTTCCTTGGACATTCATCGAATCGATGATTTTCTGAGGCATCTACTTGAGCGCGTTGATTGGTCACGCGACCTGCATTTTCAGACACGAACAACGATCGATACCCTCGACTATAGCGGCGATGGATTCAATCAAGGGTCCAAGCTTGTGATGGCAGCTAGCGGGTCGAAGAACTACGAACTTGCGACCGAGCTGCCGCAGTCGTTTGCATTGCCAAATGGGTTCAGCAACGCTCGATGGTGTTTGCCCGGAGTCTTGGCCGTGCAGGGGGGGAAAGAGTCATCATCGATCCTAGTGGAGTTTTGGAACGGGATGTTCCAAGGTATGGGAATGCGATTGTCGCAAGACTCGAGATGGAAAGGCATGCGTATGGTTGTCTTGGTAGATGATTCTGATTTTGCCAGTCAGTCGCTCAACAACTTCTTGTGGGTAACGTTTACACGAAGCAATCCTGCCATGGATATCGATGGCGTTGGCGCTTTTTTGGAACACAAACATTGGGGCTGCACTGGTCCTCTGGTCATCGACGCTCGGCGGAAACCGCATCACGCACCACCGCTCTTAGAGGACAAACAAGTGACCTCCAGAATAGATGCGTTGGCAGCCAAAGGTGGGCCGGCGGCGAAGTATTTGTAAGTAGTCGATGGTCACTTCATTGCGGCCCTTCAATGGATCGAGCGCGAGCGTGGGCGGATGCGGGTCCTTTCGCCTTGTTTAGCTTGGAAGCAGAACAATCCAGCAGGACAAGCCTGCGGTATTTTTGAATCTCACCGGCTTGACCAATGGATCGTTCGGGCTTTTTGGCAGCTCACGGCGACTTAAAATGGATCGTACAGGTCGAAAAAATTGACAATGTGTTATTCCAACGCTAGAACATGGAATGCATTAAGAAATCGATTTCTTACTTTGAAATTTGTGAGGCTTTTCCAATGTTGACCCATTTGAATTGCAGTTCAATTCTTTGGTATCAGGTATCAGGTATCAGGTATCAGGTATCAGGTATCAGGTCGCCATTCCCTGGCACGTAGTTCGTGGGGGGAACGATGAATAACACCACATTAAATGTGACGGCATTGGGAAGTGGTGTTGGATCCAATGATCCTGCTATTACTCACTGGTGGTCCCGAGCACGCGATGGCGATGAGGAAGCTTTTGCGAGGTTGTTCGATTGTTACATTAGTCGCATGCAACTTTACGCTAGGAGATTTCTGACGAAACAAGATCGAGCCGATGGTTTTGACGAGGACTTGGCCAGCGAAACCATGACAAATGTTTGGCTAGGGATAACGCAAGGGCGTTTTGGCAGCGTCAGCAATCGCGACGAGCTGTGGTTTACGATGATGAGTATTGCCAAGTCTCGTGCGTTGGATCGTCGGAAATTTCTTCACCGAAAAAGGCGGATGTTTGGTATCCCGGGCCAACTGGCAACTTTTTTTCAAGGCCGTATCGACTTTAGTCTGCCCTCCGATGAATTTGAGTTCTTAGAAGTTTGGGAGAAGTTTACAAATTCCCTTCCCAACGACGAGTATCGCGAAATCGCTCGGATGAGAATGGACGGGATGAAGGTGAACGAGATTGCGAACAAATTGGAAAGCGTTCCAAAGAGTGTGCGGCGAAAATTAAGAATTATCCGAGGCGAATGGGAGGCTTTTGCGGCTTCGCAAAACTATTTATGAAATCTTTCGATTCGGAGTGGACATGCGCGACCCACTTGTCGGCTTATTAGGTCGACAGCCGCTTAGTCAATAGTTAGTAGTGACGAAGCTGTAATAGCGGACGATATGAGATGTAATCGAGCCGAAGAAACGAACGACAAACGGATTGGAGTTGCAGTAATTCCTTCTTGTTGGGCGAGTTATTGCTTCTCGATATGGTCGTATTCCCTCAAACACGGAGATGAAAATGTCAGCCTCTGCGGTTCTTCGAATAGCAGTCTGTTTCTTGCTCATGACTTTTAGAGTTATTGCTCAGACTGAACTCCCAAATTGGATCCCAAAGGATGCTGTTGAAATAAAGATTGAAACGAAACTTCTGGTTGCAGAAGGCATAGCCCCGGAAGAGCTAAAGTTAGGTGACCTCCAAACCGGAAAAGCGCACTTCATACGAGTACCCTTTGTGAATATGCTCGATCGACCTTTCAAAATTGTCGATATCCGGTCATCTTGCGGATGCCTCGTTGGAGCAAAAAAGGGGGAAACGGTAGAAACACGTGGGACCGGGGATTTTCTTGCGTTGATTAAACCGGAATTAACGGATTCAGCTTATGCGAAGTCGCTGACCGTCTCATCCGACGCGGGAGTCTCATTTCAGGTATTGATTTCCGCACGATTCAAATCGCCGTTCGAACTTGAGTCCAAGAAGATTACGCTCGATCCGGACATCGAAAATCTTGAGTTGAGATTGGTACGAGTTGGAACTGAAAAATTTGAAAAAATTACTGTCCAATCCAAGACGGGTTTTACGAAAGTTGTGGATTTGAAAAAAGAGGCGAGGGGCGATAGTTGGAGTGTTACTTTAGGCATTGCGAAAGAACTATTTGCGGCGGTAAATGCGTCGCGAGAACTGTCAGAGGTGCTAAAAGTTTACGACGAGGAGACAGGTAAATCGATTTGCGAATTAGCACTGAATTTAGAGAGCGGAATGAAACTACTTTGCAAGCCATCCCCAATTCAATTGGAGAATCGCGACCAAAGGTGGGTTAGCAAGATGCTATTGTTTGGGACCTTGGATTTGGCCGGTAGCAAGCCAGTTTTGGCACTCAGTGTTCGAGACCGAGAATTTGAAATTCCTATTACGATTCTTGCAAAGGAAAAAAACTTAAGCCGTTGTCGAATCGAGATGGACCCACTTACTTACCTTTTTGGCGAGTCGGCATCAGGCTTCGTTTTAGTTAATGATGTTCGCGTAGGATTGATTGAATTGCTCGTGTTTCCCAAGGAGTGAAGAATGTATTGCAAATTTTGTTTAGTTGCGGCGTTTTTTCTTTTGAATACGGTAAATGCAAGGGAGGATAAGCACGACGACTGTTATACTCTCTACGAATCTCAGAGTTGCGCCGCGGATCGTGGTCCTTGGCAGCCGGACAAAGAATGTTCTGGATGCCATCCAACAACTCATTTTTGTGCTGACCATACTGGGTGGTTTTCTGCACCCGAAGCTGAGTACAACAAGAAACGGTGGTACGCCGATATCGTTGAATCCATTTTTGACCTCGGCTTTGAAAACTATACCGAAGATCCTTTCCTTTGTTGGACGTTATGGCCATGCAAAGCATATTGTCAAATAGTTCCGCTATCGGATCCACCAGTGTATGCGTGTGTAAAGGATCCAGCTCAAGAGTTTTATGTTGCGAATGATAACGTGGATACGCTATGTGAATAAGGTTTTTTTGGCAGAAAGAACTTCATTGAAAGGCCTTGCCCCGGTCAAGGCTAGGTAGACCCGGAAGTGCGCTCCTACCCACGCAGAAAAAAAACACTATGCATTACATCTTAACTTCGTTTCAATTGCTTGTTTTCATTGTACTCGACGCTGTGTTGACGACAGCGGACGATGGGCTCAGCGAAGCCAGCATTTACTTAAAAAACGCCGAATTTTCTAAATCATACGTCTGCGCCATGTTTGTGGAAATCACCACGGATGTTGTTGATCTTAGTAGGTCAAGCTTCGTTGAGAGGTGGTTCGTGCATTCGTATTCTCCGCAAATGAAAACACATCGTCATGATTATATTCCCCAATCGAAAACTTCCTTTGATGAACAAACGTGGGCAAGAGGAGAAGAACTCAGGCTGTTCCTTCTAAACGACCGCGAAGTGAAGCAAGTGTCTGGTGGATCTATCATGCAAGCGGACATGAAAGATACAAGCATAAAAGACCCCTTTACGGCAATTACGCCGATGGCATATTTCGAACCAATGATTATCCCATTTGGAGGATGGAGTTGCCTAGATTTTCGAAGAGGGATCCGAACTGGCGTTTTGGAAATGATGCTGCGGCGCTATGTCGTTACGGATGAGATTGAGAAGGATTATCAGGTAACCAAAATACTTCGACATGGGGGAAGTACATTTTACGATCGTATTGTTTTTGAATCGCGTTGCGGTGAAATGCCGGTAAGCGTACGAAGGAGTGACGGCAAGAACGGGAGACCCTCAGAATGCATTGTTACGACTTGGGGAAACATTCAGGAAAAGTGGTTGCCATTGGTGACAGAGATAAAACTATCGTCAATCGACGACGTCACTACGTGGAAGGTGGAATACCATTGGATGTTGGAAGACGTTCCTGATGACGTTTTTGAAGTAGGTGTAGAATCTGTGACAGGTATAAAGGGATTGAAAGGCAAAGTCATGAGGGGACGCCAACTTAGGGATCTTGCGGTTTCGAAATCGAATAAGCCAAGAAAGCCGGGTGAACCAGAATGATAAAATGTTCTATCATGCCATTATGCCATTAGTGCCTTTACTGTTAATCAGTTTCACAACGAACGCGCTGGCTTTTCAGGAGGCCATTTCGTCGGAGCAAGAAGCGGAAATCGTCAATGCATTGGATGAATTTGCGGCCAACTCTGGAAAGTGCGACCACTACGCTGTTGCGATCGATTTCACGGCGTGGGATTTAGAGGGCAAGGACATTGGAATTCCGTATGAACTTCAAGGCGAGGTATTGATTTACATCGACGAAAAGAGGAAATTTCGACGTGTACCTATAGGCATGAGGTCATAAATTCGGAGTTACCGGTCCAGCTACCCTGGCGTACTGAAATCCGTAAAAAGGGCTTGCTTACAACACTAGCTACAAACGGTGAAGAGAAAACAAAGTCCATTAACTTCCTGGCGAATTTTGATCCGTTTGAGATTTCGGTTGGAACATGGGACGCTGCGAGTGAGGGAATATGTAGCACGGGCTATCTCGTTTCATCGGTTGATGTTGGAATGGTGGTGTTGAGCAAGGACGGAGGCGAATAAGGGAGAGTCGCAAAATGGAGACGAGACGAGAGGAGACTCTGCGCTGCATCCCCAAAGGCGGGCCGGCGGCGAAGTATTTGTAAGTTGTCGATAGTCACCCATACCGGCCCATCAATAGATCGAGCGCGAGCGCGCGAGCGTGGGCGGATGCGGGTCCTTTCGCCTTGTTTAGCTTGGAAGCAGAACAATCCGGCAGGTCAAGCCTGCGGTATTTTTGAATCCCACCGGCTTGGAGGTTGTACAGCTTTAGAACGCCCCCATGGGCTTGCCCATGGGACGTAAAGTTTGCTGGCTAGAAGCGATCGCATCAATCAACTACCCATAGATTCTGCTGACGAGGCATAAATCATGGTATCATTTTATGCATCCTGGCTATCTTCATCGTGTTACAGGTAATTCCCAGACTGCATTGCAATAGTATTATGCGTCCCTGATTTGTAAGGCCCTCGATGAAAAACAAAAAGCTTTTTATTAGGCATACAGTAGCCGCAGTGCTTTTTCTATGCGGGTTTCTCGTCACCAATTGGATTTACAACTACGAAGAAGTATTCACTGGAGCGCAGTCTGGAAACCAACCCGATTTCGAATTCCAAGAATTCCCCATGGAGAATGCAATCGGTGATTACCAAGCGGCGGGATTTCCCCAACGCTACTTGCTCCGAATTCGCGACGCGGGCGTGCCTGACGTTAGCCTATTTCGATGGCAGCCCTTGGTCGTAAATCTTGTAGTTTGGTTTGGTCTTCTTGGCTTGTCGATGATCTACGAGTGGCGTATCTATCGCTCAAATCGCGACAAACAAAAACGAGGCCTGCGCATCTCCGATCTTTTAGTCCTGACCATTGTCGTAGCGATCCTGTTTTCTGGATGGCAATCTATCGAGTTGCGGTACAACGAGGAACTGGCCATCGCAGAAGAGATCGCCTCTAAGCGTGGCAACGTCGTTCGAAGCACATGGATTCCGATTAACGGGGCAGGACCATTCTCCTTTTACTCTAAATTCCTGCGGATTAAGAGCGTGACGGTAAACGCGCCCGACGATGATTTGCTTCGTCGAATTCTCACGCTAGAAAACTTGTCAACACTACAAATTGGGGGTGGCAACTACGACTTGCGTCTTTTGGATCCTGTATTCTCAAACCCGTTCCTTCGAGAATTGCGTGTCTCCGGAAGGACATTGGATCCGCCAACCATTGCTGCCATCGGCGGTGCCAAGCAGCTCGTTTCACTGAATCTCATGCGAACCAATGTTACTTCGCAAGCCTTGCTTCAATTCGGTGAGATGCCACGACTAAAGTACCTGAATCTCATCCATACCGACGTGAAATTATCAGAAATGTCCCAATTCCCACTTTCGATGAACCTTCGCGGCATCGCGCTCCCGCACCCCGCTGACGGTGAAACGGACCATTTGAAGCTAGAGGGCTGGCCTGAGCTAAAGTACTTGGTCTGCAACGAATACGATGAAGGAACCAATAACACACCCATTACGATCGAGCTAAGTGATTTTCCAAAACTCGAGCATATCATCATTGATGGATTCCAGATCGTCGACTTGAAACTGAAGCGCCTCCCTTCGCTAACCAAAGTCGACAAGATACATGCTCAGTGGCAAACGCGTTTGTCCACGGACGAATTATTACCGAGAAACCTTCGAGTACGCCGTTTGGGCATCGAACAGGTTCCAAAACTTCAAGCTGTGAGTGTTCATGGGCCAGAGCTGGAAACGATCGAGCTACGCGAGCCGAACCTGGCAACTCTCTTCATCGGATCCGATAGTATGCTGATAGGGAGTCGGTTGGGTTACGCAAGATTATTTCGGTCGGAGCCACTGATCAATTCCTCGGCAGCGAAAGGATTGGGAGCGAGCCTTGGACCAATCCGTTTGGTTTTGCAAGGGGATATATCCAAGACCGAGTTTACCGAGTTTGCGGCCATGGCTCAGAATCCCTCGATTCAGTTTCTTGATATTGGAGTTGATATTGGAGCTGGGGAACGCCCATCGAGCCTGGTTGAGAAACTGGGGAAGTTTCAAAGCGTCAAGGAGCTCTCGCTGGGGCTGACATCGGTCAGTGGCAGGGATATCGCAGAATTGGCGTCGAAATTACCGAACCTTGAACGCATCCATTTCCTTCAAAGTCAGTTGGGGAGGTTGCGAATCGAGAACAACGACAAATTGATTTCACTTGGTTCGCCGCGCAATCCAGCGAGGCTGCAGGTCGGGAACAACGACAAATGGATCTCACCTAGTGCGCTGCACAATCCTGTGTCCTACCTGCAACTTGACGCGATTCGCCTCGTCAATGCGACTAAGCTTGCAGATCGTTTTGAGTTGCCGCTTAGCATGAACCTCGTTCATATCGAGAATGTGCCATGCTTGAAGGGGCTATTCTTTCATGACAAGATGCCCGAGGGGGCTGTTCTTAAAGGCTTGCGCGACCTCGATTCGTTTGCAGGCGGGGGCCAGAACTTGAACGATGATTTGCTTACCGCCGTGTTGGAGTGCAACAAGCTAGAAAAGCTCATTATTGCCTATGCCGGTGCTTCTCCACAATCGCTTTCTCGCATCGGAACTCTTGAACAGTTGAAGGTTCTTGTTTTAACAGGTTCGAAAGTCGACGATCAAGTAGTGCGGCAGTGGACCCATCTGCGAGAACTTCGAACTCTGCATCTGGACAACGTGGCAATCACGGATCTATCGATGGAGTGGATCGGCGGATTAGCGAACCTAGAATCGTTGTCCATCGAAGGAACTCGCGTGACTGACTCGGGCTGTCGGTATCTCCAAGGCCTAAAGAATTTAAAGACCTTGCGCATCGGAAGAATGGAGATGACCGCGGATGTCATTCAAATCATCGCATCGCTCCCTTCATTAAGAATGCTCAATCTATCTGGCACAAATCTTAACGAGGAATTGATCGCGGCCTTCATCGATGCACCCAAAGGAGTCCTCGAGCGTTTGATTCTAAACGGCAGTGAAGTCGATGGTCCGATGTTGCTCGAACTTGCGCAGGCGAAGCGCTCGATAGTATTTGAACTGGATGGCGTTCGGACAACTCCATCTGCCTTGAGCACGTTGGAAAAGCAGGAGCGACTATACGTTCCACCGCCGAATGGAATAACGAGTTCGTTTGGCGACATCGACCCTGGGCGTTTCGCTCCAGACATGGTGGAACCCGCTTCCAATTCAATTCTGCCACGATAACCCTTGAAAGTAGTCCAGCCCCCGAGACCGGAAAGGTTTTCTATATGCGATGGCAAGTCCGTTTTTTTCTGAGCGTCATCCTTTGTATGCTCAGTCCATTTTTTTCAGGGTGTGACTTTCATTTGCAGTTGGATAGTGCGCCAGTTACGGTCACCAAGGATGTTGTCACTACCTCCGGACGAGGAGGATACGATTGGCAAATCCTTAACGGCAAGTTCGAAGTTGCAAGACCTTCGA
>JANLRK010000252.1:0-4690 GCA_031361585.1 Pirellula sp.
CAACATAGAAGGTGGGTTTGATCCATCGAAACGTGTGGCCAAAGCTGGTACTGTAGCCCAGACGCTGAGCTTTGAGAACGTGAGCAACTACACTCGCGGGATCAATGGTTTGGTGATCGATGTACCCGGACTGACAGCAACCAGCCTGACGGTAGCAGATCTTGGATTCAGAATGAGTCCACAAGGAGCGTTTGATGAAGCGTCGAATCCGCCGAGCAGTTGGGTAGCAGCACCTGTGCCGACCGCCATTGTTGTTACCGCAGCAACCGCGAACACTCCAGCTCGCGTTCGATTCGAATGGCCTGACAACGTGATTGAGAATCGCTGGTTGCAGGCACGGGTCTTAGCAAATGCCGCGATCGGCGTCACAACCACGCAAGAATTTTATCTTGGCAATTTGAAAGGTGAGATCAACGGTACCTTGCTAGGCGGAAACTACTTTGTTCAAAACGCGGACTTGACGGCAGCGTTGCCTGTCGGTGGTGTGGGCTCGGTGTCCAGTATTCGGGACGTCGACAAGAACGGATTTATTTTGAACAGCGACTTCATTGTCATTCGTCTGGGGATTATCGGCGGTTTGGCATTAAGGAACATAACGATTCCTGCGACTGGATCCGGAGCCGCGTTGCCACGAGTCTCTTCTAGCGTAAACGGAGCACCTCCATTGCCGCCGTATGAACATACTTTAATGCCTATGTCATCGTCGCAATGGTCGATTCGGGCCACGAACGAGACGGATCTCGGAATTATCGCGATAGGAAGTAGCACTGTGTTTGGTTGCGATGTAAATTCGATAAGCGGGACAACGGCTACATCGAATGAAACGAGGGTAGTCGACTTCCGCGAAGGTGGGGATAACGAAGGCGGGAAGAACACAGTAGGTCGCATTCAGATTGTGGATGACTTTTTCGCCGAGTTGGAGAGGCAGTTCAAGCGAAAGAGAGTGTCGTGACTCCAGTCGTTTTCACCTCGAATGATTCCGGAGCATCATATCTCCGATCCACGGATGCGAGGAATAACCAACGTGAAGTTCGAAAGCAAATGGATCGATGTCGACTGTACCAGCCCTGGAAATCAACACTTCACGCCAGTTCACCAACTGGATGCACGAGCAAAAGCTGAGTTTAGGATTTACGACCTACCAAGCTGGCAAGTTGTTTTTGTTGGGCCTGAAACCCAATGGGAGACTGTCCGTTTTTGAACGCACCTTCAATCGATGTCTTGGATTGTGGAGCGATGGTCAGACCATGTGGATGTCATCTCTGTATCAGTTGTGGCGCTTTGAAAATGTCTTGGAGCGAGAGCAATCGGCGTCAGGTTATGACCGATTGTATGTACCGCAAGTCGGCTATACGACAGGCGATTTAGATATTCACGACGTGACTGTTGAGTCAAGTGGCAGGATAGTATTCGTGAACACGTTGTTCGGCTGCTTAGCGACCATTAGCGAGACACATAGTTTTGTTCCATTGTGGAAGCCACCGTTCCTCAGTCGTTTGGCGGCGGAAGATCGTTGTCACCTCAATGGCCTGGCTCTTGAACATGGCATGGTCAAATACGTGACCGCAGTAAGTCAATCGGACGTCGCCGATGGTTGGCGCGATCGACGGCACGATGGCGGTTGCGTGATCGACGTAAAGTCCAATGAGATTATCGCCAGCGGCCTGTCGATGCCACATTCACCGCGTGTCTATCGGAACAAGTTATGGTTGCTAAATTCGGGAACTGGCCATTTTGGATTTATTGATCGTTCGACGGGTTGTTTCGAAAGGGTCGCGTTCTGCCCAGGTTACTTGCGAGGCCTGACGTTTCATGGCGATTACGCGATCGTAGGCCTTTCGAAATCGCGAGAGAACAAGACCTCTTCGGGACTTGAGTTGGATAACAACTTACAGTCTGGCGATGCCGAAGCTCGTTGTGGGTTGCAGGTCATTGATTTGAACAGTGGTGATGTCGTGCACCGTGAACCACTCGTTGAGGTAGGAAGGGCGTGAATGTCGCTTGAGCTTTCCAGGATTCATTTCGGCTAACGCATCTTTGCCGAGTAACTCGATCGCTTCTTCGCGGAAACGTTGTAGTTCTTGATCGTCCGGTTTGTGCTCTTGCATCCATCTTTCCGCCTTGAGGTAGAAGTCGCGTGCGAGTTCATGATCACCAAGCTGCCAATGCGCCATGGCTAGAAAGAAACCGTCGAAACGGGTTGTGAAACCGGTGCCATCCTGGCTGAGTTCAAGAGACTTCTGCAAAGCATCCGCTGCCGCTCGATAATTTCCATTGCGATAATGCGACGCGCCCAGCGATTTCCAAACTACGGCCACCTTTGGATTGAGTTCAATTGCCTTTTCCGCCACCTCAATCGCTCTTTCAGGATCTCGAAATTGCGAATCACTGCAGGTCGCCAGCAGCCAAGCAAGGTCGTTGCGAAATTTGGCACGAGCTGGATTGAGTTCGATCGCTTTGCTTAGCGCGACGATGCCGGCCTCAAACTCTCCATTGCCCGCCAAGGCTACCCCCATGCCGTTATAAGCCCCCGAAAACTTCGGCTCAAGTTCGACAGCCCAGCCGTACGCCTCGATGGCCGAACTGAATTTGCCACTTTCGGTCAATACGAGGCCGAGGTTGAAGTGCGCTGCAGAGTGCTTCGGATTGATTGTGAGCGCCTCCCGATATGCGTCAGCGGCCGCCTCCAATTCTCCTTTGCCCGCCAAGAGAATACCAAACCGGAATCGAGCTGTTGACTCATAGTTTTTCAGTTCCCCTTCCTCGCTCGCTAATAGCGGATTGTATTTTAAGGCTTTTTGATAGGAGTCTCTGCCTTCGTTATAACGACCGCTCAACGCAAGTTCCCAAGAGCGATCGAAGTACCTCCATGCGGCGGCGCGTGCATACGTTCGGCCGCCACTCTGTTCCAAGCCGCGACCAGCATCTAATGTCGTTGTGCCTGAGAACAGTTGATGACCATCCGCACTCCATCTCAACTTTCCCTCGCCACGGCTATTCAAATTGAGGATTTCCTGACCGGCCAACGCATCCCAAAGTTTGATCGTCTGGCCATCTTGCTCTCGTGACGCGATGCGAGAACCGTCCGGACTCCAATCGAGATCCTATACGCCGCCACTATGCCCTCGAAGCACGAGCAGCTCTTTTCCGGAGACAGTGTTCCAAACCCGCACTGTCCTATCCCAGCCTCCGGCGGTGAGATGCTCTCCGTCGGGACTCCACGTCACACCCGAAACGTAATGGTTGTTGTCATGGCCAAAGAGCGTTTTCAGTTTCTTCCCAGTTACTCCGTCCCATATCTTCACCGTGCCGTCATTAGCAGAAGATGCCAACTGTTTTCCATCGGGACTCCAGCGTACTCCCCACACACTATCCGTGTGACCATTTAGAGATAGCAATCGCTGTCCGGTAGTGACGTCCCAGACTCCGACCGCATTCTCAAACGAAATAGCAACGCGCTCTCCCGTTGGCTCCCAAGAGATTACCTCGTTATCCGCAATTCCGGTTTCCAAAACTACTTCGTCCGTGGATTTTGCGTTGCGAATGCTGATCCTGCGATTGGCTGAGCTTCGATCCCAGTTGATCCTGTATTTTTTATCTGGACTCCATTCAAGCAGCTCACCCGGCTGCGAAGTTTTTGTGCTGCCGTTTCCAATCGTTGTGGCGTCCCAGATCATCAATAGGCTGCCAGCACCAATGGCCAACAACCGACTGTTGGGACTCCAAGCTATCGCCTCAACACCGCCACTTTCATGCGTAACTCCCAGTGCTGTTTTCGAGCGCTCGAGCCCAGCCTGGACGTCCCAGAGTAAAAAATTGCTTGGATCGCCTTGCTCGCCCCAGCACACAAATCGACCGTCTGGACTCCATGCAATCTGTTTGATTGGAGGTCCAAACTCTTTGAGGGTTGCGAGTTCCTCTCCTGTGTCTGTGGACCAAATCTTAACGTTGCCGAAATAGCTCTTGGCGATTCTCGGCCTTAAAGGGAGGCGCTAATGTCAGCATCTCGTACAGGGTAACGCCCAGAGAGTAGATGTCCGTACGGTGGTCTACTCCGATCCGCTTGGCCATCCATTGCTCTGGACTCATGTATAGTGCCGTACCTACGATGTCACCCGTCATCGTTAGTTGTGTGCCCGTTGCCATCTGAGCCAAAGCGAAGTCGGTAATCCACGCTTTGCAATCTTCGTCGATCATTTAATTTGCGGGTTTCACGTCGCGATGGATGACGCCATGTTCGTGCGCATAGTCGAGAGCGTGGGCTATCGATTCCCCAAAGCGTGCAACTGCATCAAAGTAGCTCGTCGATTGAGCCTTGGTGGTTGCCGCTTTGGCTTTCTGCGTGCTCACCATGCCTTGATGGGGTGAAGAACCGCGCAGCGACGAGGCGGCTATCGTCCAACGGGAGTCGTCATCCTGTCCGCGAATCTGCTCCATAATCTGAGCCACCGAGTTGCCACGAATCAATCGCATCGCATAATGGTGGACTCCCTTGTCGCAAGCTACTGCGTACACGTCGACGATGTTGGGATGATCGAGCGAAGCGACTGCGGCCACTTCGTTCTTGAATCGTTGCATTGACCTCTGATCGCTCAACATGGCGAACGGAAGCACTTTCAAAGCCACCTTACGGCTCAGTGATATTTGCTCCGCCTCGTATACAATGCCCATCCCTCCACGGCCAAGTTGA
>JANLRK010000522.1:0-1497 GCA_031361585.1 Pirellula sp.
ACACCATCGCCACGCTCGCGTCGGACGGCTGACAGGACGAGCTGCGATTGGCTCGCCTTTGAGAAAGCGTCCAAGATCATCGGCCAGAAGTTGGGCGGTGCCGTAGCGACGATGAGGTTCTTTCTCTAGGCACTTCAGACAAATCGTTTCCAAGTCGCGTGGAATGGCGGCGTTAAGCGTGCGCGGTGATGCGGCTTCAGCATGGATTACCTGTTCGATGGTCTTCAGCACCGAGTCGGCTCGGAATGGCGCGCGGCCTGTGAGGCATTCATAAAGAACTGCTCCCAATGAATACACATCGCTACCGGGTCCGATCAAGCTGCGATTGGCTTGCGCTTGCTCGGGTGGCATGTAGCTTGGTGTCCCCACGATCTGGCCAGTACGGGTTAAGTCGTTACCACCTTCGACACGCATTGCCAAGCCAAAGTCCGTGATGCGAACCTGCTCATGACTGTCGATCAGAATGTTCGATGGCTTCAAATCGCGGTGCAGGATTCCTTTTTGATGTGCATAATGAATGGCTTCAGCCATTTGCCGTACATAGGTTGCTGCCTGCTTCGCCGACAACAGATTCTCTCGCAGAATTTTCGCCAAGTCGCGACCCTCGACGTAGTCCATCGAAAAGTAATGCCAGCCTTCGTGCTGACCCACCTCGTGAATTGAGACGATGTTTGGATGTTGAAGTCCTGCGGCTGCTTGTGCCTCGACTTGAAATCGCTGTACATCTTGCTCACTGGCCAATCGGCCTGAGACAATCATCTTCACGGCCACGATGCGCCCAAGCGTGGTTTGACGAGCCTTGTACACAACTCCCATCCCGCCACGAGCAATCTCTTCCAACAGTTCGTAGTTACCCACGTAACTAAGCTGCTGCCCCGGCCCCACGGCCTGAGCCAGCGAGTCGCCAAATCCGCGGATCGGTGCTGCAATCTTATTCATACGGTCATGCTGGCCAAAGAACTGCCTCAGTTCGTCGGCAAGTTCCGGATGTTGCTTGAGAATTTCGGTGCGATTCGGTGCAGTGCCGATCTCACAGGCGCGGATGTAATCGGCGATGACTGCTTCCAACTGCTGGTCGCGTTCTTCGCTATTGTCAGGTTGTGGTGCATTGTTTTCGGACATCGATGACCCTTAATCTCCCAACAGAGTATGCAGTGTTCTTAGACCTCGGAACAACAGTCCGGCCACTGCCGCCTCACTTCGGTCTATTTCTGCTGCCACCTCGGCTAGCTTCTGTCCCTGCAAATGGTGAAGCACAATGACTTCGCGCTGGACTTCCGGCAATTCGTTTAGTGCTTGAGACAGTCGCAATAGATCTTCCTGCTTGACTGCTTTCTGGCTAGGTGACGATTGAAGTGAGACCAGCCATCCTTCGGTACGGGAAAACGATGCATCGATCCCTTCGTCGAACGTGCACTCGCGTCGGATATCTCGTTTGTCACGGTGCTGGTCTCGCAAGGCGTCGGCAAGCTTATGTTTCAGAATCTCTCGAAGCCA
>JANLRK010000295.1:0-2348 GCA_031361585.1 Pirellula sp.
GAATCACGCAATATAAAACGGCGATTTGCTGACGTTTTTCTTAACTACAATAAAATCATCAACTGGCAGTGGTTTCTCAATCTTTTTCAGTATTCCTACAGCTCGGTCACGCTGATCATGCCTGGGATAATTCTCGCGCCTCAAGTCCTATCCGGCGACATCGAGGTAGGCCGAGTGGTGCAAGCGGCTGGTGCGTTTGCAGCGATCTTCACGGCATTGACGGTCATCGTAAACAACTTCGACACGCTCAGTCGATTCGCGGCGGGTATTACTCGCTTGGACAAGTTCGCAAAGTCGTTAGACAATTCTGCCAAGGATCATCCAAGCGATCGGGAGGTGATTAAAACCAACGAAGAAGATCGCTTCGCTATTGAAGGCCTGTCGTTGCAAACACCGGATTATAAACGAACACTGATAGTGGACCTCTCTCTTGAGATCAAACCCAAAGAGGGTGTTTTGATCATTGGTGCTAGCGGCGGTGGTAAGAGCTCGCTCCTAAGAGCCGTGGCGGGACTATGGGACGCCGGAAGTGGACTGATTATTCGACCGGCCTTAAAGGAAATGTTCTTCCTTCCGCAACGGCCATACATGATTATTGGATCGTTGCGTGGGCAGTTGCTGTATCCTAGGGATAACACGGATGTCGCAGATGGAGAATTGCTTGAGGTGCTTAAGACGGTCAATCTAGAGGATTTAGCCGATCGATTTGGCGGATTGGAAGTAGAGGCTGACTGGGGAAAGATCCTTTCACTTGGTGAACAGCAACGAGTGGCATTTGCACGTGTGCTACTGGCAAAACCCCGCTTTGTGATTCTGGACGAAGCCACTAGCGCATTGGATTCGAAGAACGAAGAGATGCTATATCTGAAATTAGTGGATTCGGGCGCAACCCTAATCAGTGTTAGCCACCGCCTCAATATCCTTAAATATCACACCCATGTTTTGGAGCTTAGCGGCGACGGTAGTTGGCACTTATCGCGATCCAAGGACATGGAAATCACGCGCTAAGGCCATTGCGTATTGAGATCCCAAATGTGAACTTTGGGCTCGGCACCATCGCCCCCGGTAAGAATTCGTAGCAGTCCGGACTAAAGGTCTCAACCATTTCCGATGTTCCGACCGGAAATTGGCATTTGCGAACTGGATTAATGTCTTTCATCATGTGCCTATCGGTAACGATATCGTCGCATTGGATAGCTTCGGATCGGCGCAGCATAATACCGGGGAGCTACGTACGTGTAGCCAGCGTTCGGATAATTATTGTATCCATAGCCGTTGTTGTAGTATCCGCCATTGGAATAGTTTCCGTATTGGCTACCATAATTCCCATTGTAGGGATTGGCATAACCATAACCATTTCCATATCCATTTCCATATCCGCCGTAAAGTCCGTTGCTATAGCCAAGATTGCCTATGCGTACTCCGGGTCCGTAGCCGCCCACCTGTACTTGCACTCCTCCGAACTGGGCTTGCACCGAGTTGCAAGTGAAAAAAATGGCTGCGCTGAGCGCCGCCGAAATGGAAAGTCTTTGAATCATACTAAATTCCTTTGCGTTGTGAAAAAACGAAAAAAGCCGACGGAATGGAACGCAAGCGTTTTCCATTTCGTCGGCCCACTTTGCACTGCGCTTCCAAACACACATTTGACTGCGCTTCATCAAGTTTTCCGAAACCGATCCATTGGAATCTGTATCCCAATATCTCGCTATGACACTATAGCAGTCGTGTATTGAAAGGAAAGGTGCGACAAGTTCATTTGATCTGCTGCGGTAGTTTCCCAAATACTTCGCGAACGTGTGCTGCAATTTGACGGTCGGACATTTTGTCAGCCGCTTCGATGTGAGAGACTCTTCCTTTAAGGCTCATTCCCTCTATTCGTTTGCCGAACTCGCCTTTGGCTTCACCAGGCCCCATGATAAAGATAGAGTCCGCGTTATGAAGTCGGGCTATAACCTCATCGTAGTGCTTGATGAAATGAATCATGGCTTTGCGTTCGCGTTTGTCCTCCGCAATAAAATCGTTGCGTGTGTGGGCATTGCGGTCGTTGTGATGCGCGTCCGGAGCGGCTGTTGCGTCTGTATCCGAAAGGATTGTTGCAATCGTCTCAACCCCGTCCGTTAGCAGTACGACTACGGCTTTGTGATGGTCAATCCAAATACCGGCATTGGTTGTCATGGGAGTTCCTTGTCTGAGTTACCACGTAGGTGAGGACATAATTAGTTACTGTTTTGGACTTTATCCAACTGAAGTAAGTCTCGAACTTGCTCGAGTGATCCAACGGAAACCATAGTTGAATTGCTTAATTCCATTTTCTACTTTCGAATCTGAATGACGAATGTTCAAGTTGC
>JANLRK010000297.1:0-25528 GCA_031361585.1 Pirellula sp.
TGGCTCAGAGACAGCACTTGACGAGATCGCATTTGACATGGTAGGAGAAGTTGGGTTTCGAAAACAAACAGGATCGGCAAGTTGCCACAACCCAACGTAGCAACCGTCGCGATTGTTTACAACCATGGACGGTAGCATGGCCCCCCGGGCCGTGTGTCAGTAGCATAGCCCTGGGCCGTGTGTCAGTAGCATAGCCCCGGGGCCGTGTGTCAGTAGCATAGCCCTGGGCCGTGTGTCAGTAGCATAGCCCCGGGCCGTGTGTCAGTAGCATAGCCCCGGGCCGTGTGTCAGTAGCATAGCCCCGGGCCGTGTGTCGCTCGGGCCAGGGGCCCAAGCTACGGAAACACCATTCCTGCTGGTCGCCCAATCGCATTATTCTCGCGACAAAAGTACAACACATGTGGCTTCGCAAAGTTCCTCCCGACCAATCTCGCCGACTCCTTCGCCTGTCTTTCCCTTAACTGAAATTTGCTCTGGTTGGATTTGTAGGATATCGGCGATCCGTTGTTTCATGCGCTCTTTGTGTGGAGACAATTTGGGGCGTTCGAGTTGAACAACGCAATCCAAATTAATGATGGACCATCCGGCTTCGGACACCGCATTCATGGCAGTGGCTAGCATGTCGGCTGAATCGCGACCTCGATTTTCCTCGGAAGTATTGGGGAACATCTGTCCTATATCCGGTAGTCCCGCAGCGCTGAGAATGGCGTCGGTGACGGCATGCAAGAGGACGTCGGCATCGGAATGGCCAACGAAATGCTTATCCACGTCCAATTGCAATCCGCCTAGAATCATCGGTCCTCCGGAAGCGATGCGATGCGAATCCATGCCCAATCCAATGCGCAAGCCTGAGAATGCAATTGCGTTTCGTGTTGCCACTATGCGGTGCCGGCTGGGTTAAAGTACTCGGGTTCCAATCCGCCCTTCCATTTGATGTTGCAACCAACGCTGGGACGCTGTTCGGTGGTGACTTGTTTGCCGTTGAGTATGCAATCCAACGCAGTCCGTAGATCTTTTCCGGTCAGCGGCCGGTCCGACCTCGGCCTCGAATCATCCAATTGCCCTCGGTAAACCAATCGATGGGCTGAGTCAAAAACAAATAGGTCGGGTGTGCAGGCCGCGTTATAAGCGATAGCGACCGATTGGTCTGCGTCGTAAAGGTACGGGAATTGATACCCTTGTTTGACGGCCTCCGTCTTCATCATTTCAGGGCTGTCTTCAGGATGTGCGATGACATCGTTCGAGCTGATCCCAACGAAGCCGACACCTTTTGACATGTACTCGTTCGAGATGCGGGTTAACTCCGGTGCAACGTGTTTGACATAAGGGCAGTGATTGCACATGAAAACAATAACCAACGCCTTTTTTTCGCAGAAATCCGAAAGCGAGACAGTTTGGCCATCGATATTTTTTAGCGAAAAATTGGAGGCTGTCGTTCCCAAAGGAAGCATTGTGCTGGCGGTTCGAACCATAGGGAAATTTTCTCTGGTTGAGTTTCGGATAGTAGTTTGCGCTGAATCACATCGACCGAGATCGCACGGCCCAGGGGGCCATGCTACGGTAATGGGCGACCTTTGCCATCGTAGACGGCGTCTTCAGTTACGACTTTGTCCATGTAGATGTCATGGCTTTCAGCTGGGATCTTCTCAAACATCTGGCACTCGAATGCCAATGCGATCAAAGGCGCGTCGAGTCTTGCATGTTGCAGAAGTTTGTCATAGTAACCTTTGCCATGCCCAGTTCGTCCGCCATTGCGGTCAAAAGCAACTCCGGGCACCATCACCAAATCGAGATCGGCAGGTTGGAGGCGTTTGCATTCCATGGACCTAAGTTCGTTTTTTGGCTCTAGGATACGATACATTCCCAGTTCTAATTCATCCATGCTCTCAAGCCAAAAGAGCTCGAGCTCGCCATCCACACAGTATGGAACAACGATGCGTTTGCCACTGGCGAGGGCGGCGGGAAGTGCCTGCCGAGTCCGTACTTCGTCGCGAACGTCCACATAAAACATGATCGTTTTGGCAGAGTGGTATTCCGCTAGCTGCATGAATCGATCGACAATTCTCACAGAAACAGCGTCTTTTTCCTGCTGGGCTCGGCGATTTTCGTGGGCTTGCTTACGAATTGCAGTCTTCAATTCGAAGAGATCAGAAACAGGGGCTTCGTCCATCAGTAGGTTCCTTGGGCTGCATAATTTTGGAATAATTGGTTCAAATAATAGCATTAGCATGGTAGCAAGGCCCCCGCATCCTTCCAGTCCACAAGCGAATGGACGAATTGAAAAATAGTGCAAACAACGGTTTTGCCGGGGAGTCATCGATTTTCCGTTAACTTAGCCCCTGTCAAAACTTGTGCATCTTCGCCCCGCAAATTACCCTTAGTCCATTGGATTAACCCGTTATCATTCCGAAACCAAGTCTTGTTAGGCCGTCATGTACGCGTTGCTTCCCTATGTTTGGGTTCTCTTTATGGTCGGTTTGGTCGTGGCTACGATTACAATCGCAATGATGGGTCGCCCTAAGAAAGCGCCGAAAAAAGCGCCAGTCACGGGAGGCGAAGCAGCTGCGGATCCATTGGCCGAATCGGAACCGGTTCTCGATTTTGGTGACGAGCTTGCGCAAATGGATAAAAAATAGTTATCCTTTGTGGAGTTGAAATACTTAGTTGCCTCGCAAAGTTCGTTGACTCATGGTTTGGGATTGGTCGGTGGATGGCTGGATCATGGTTGCCGGCGCATTGTGCGCTGTGGCAGCCTCGTTGCTAGGCAATTTTCTTGTACTTAGACGCCTGAGCTTAATGGGTGACGCTATCAGTCACTCGGTATTACCTGGTATTGTCGCCGCCTTTTTGTTTAGTGGAACGCGGGGTTCCGTCGTGGTTTTGATCGGTGCAGCCAGCATGGGGCTTTTAACTGTTTGGCTGACGGAATTGATTCGGAAGTACGGCCAAGTGGAGGAAAGCGCGGCGATCGGAGTTGTGTTTACGTCGCTTTTCGCAGTCGGTCTAGTGATGATGGTTCGAGCTGGAGACAAAATCGACTTGGATCCTTCGTGCGTGCTCTACGGCAATCTGGAAACGATCATCTTGGATAAAGTTGCGACGCCATTTGGACTTGTTCCACGCGTTGTGCTCACCATCAGCGCCGTTTGCTTACTAAACGCAATCTGTGTGGTTGGCTTCTTCCATCAATGGCAGGTTTCTACGTTCGATCCACTTCTGTCCCGAGCACAAGGGATTTCGCCGACCGTATTTCACTACGTATTGGCGTCGCTAGTAGCTGTGACTTGCATTGCTAGTTTTGAAGCGGTAGGAAACATTTTAGTCGTTGCGATGTTGGTAGTCCCAGCAGCGACTGCGTTCTTGTTGTGCAATCGCTTGCATACCATGATCCTATCAAGCGTTGCGATTGGAGCAGCCTCCGCGATCGCAGGGCACTTTCTTGCGATTTCGGTGCCAGTGGCTTTTGGATATCGATCCGTAAATTCAGCAGCGATGATGGCCGTCGCGAGCGGACTGTTTTTGGTTTTAGCGGTGATTGCTAGCCCTAGGGCTGGGGTGCTCGTTCGATGGATTGAACAACGAGCGGTGGCTCGAAAGATCATTGGAGAGGACATGCTTGCATTGCTTTATCGCCATTCCGAGCGAATGATTCCGAACGAGCACAAAGGAGAAAATCGAGCAGCACTGTCATCGCTTGAGATTTCAATGCAACTGAAAATAACTCTGAATCTGCTTAGTTCAGTCGCATCGGATCTTGTTCGCGCAGGCTGTATCTCAATGAACCAATCTTCAATGAACCAATCTTCAATGACGCTTACGGACCATGGACTTCGTGTGGCTCAAAACTTGATTCGTTCGCACCGATTATGGGAACAGTACTTGTCGGTCGAAGTGAATGCAACCGACGCTCGCTTGCATGCACAGGCTGAGTCGTTGGAACACTTTACAAGCTCCTCTATGCGTGACAAGCTAGATGCAGAAACCGGTCAATCCACTATGGATCCGCATGGACGCAATATTCCACCGGAGGGATAATTTCTATGATTTGTTGCATTCTGCCATTGCGTGTGCAGGCTATTTTTTTTCTCGCCATGTTTACCGGCGTTGCGCCAGTGGGTGTGTCGTATGCAGTGCAATTCGATTCAAGCGGGGATGCCAACACAGACGCGGGGACTGGTGAAGTGAAACACACATCCAAATATTGGAATCTGTCTTTGCCAACGATGGGAGGCAAGCAGTTATGGACCGACTACCGTTGGTGGCAAGGCTGGCGAGTTCAATACAACAGCACATTTGACCACTGGAGACTGCTGGATCCAAAGTCGGTGCGAAAAGCATGGGGGGGACGACAGGCCATGCTTGACGAACTCAATCGAGTGATTGCATCGAATCCATCTGCAACAAGTCCGTCCGAAGTAGTACTCCTATTGCATGGTTTAATGCGATCGTCCAGTTGTATGGATCCGATCGAAAAGGAGTTGTCACGAGTGGATAGCGATTTCATGAAACTGCATCCAGAGGATTCCAGCAAACGCACCGCCATTTCTTATTCCTATGCCAGTACACGCGACCCCATATCCGCACATTCTGCCGCCCTCATGGAATTGGTCGAAAATTTACCGGGTCAACCCAAAATTAGCGTGGTAGGTCACAGTATGGGCAACATTGTTTTTCGTCACGCGCTTGGGGGATGGCAACGAAACGGCGACCCAAAGAACGTACTTACGAGATTGAATCGAGTTGTTATGCTAGGGCCTCCCAACCAAGGCTCTTCGTTCGCAACAAAACTTTCGCGCCTGGGGCTGTTTGAAACAATTACGGGAAATTCCGGGATGCAGTTGGGGCCAACTTGGGATGACTTTCGGAGTGGACTCGGTACTCCGCCTTGTCCTTTCGCCATCGTGGCTGGAGACATCTCCAAAAGTCCAATTCAGAATCCCTTGCTCAACGGCCCAAGCGATGGCGTTGTTACACTTGAAGAAGCAGCTCTGGACGGAATGTCGGAAATAGCGTCTGTCCCAGTCCTTCACTCATTCCTGATGAGCGACGCGTCCGTCGTGAAGGCAACGGTCTCGTTTCTTTCAGGAACTGGGCTCAAGGCTGCACTTGAAAAATAAAACAAGAAAGTAGTTAGAGGCCCAATATGAAAACACGATGGAACGAGCATGAGGAACCGAGCAGCAAAGACATCCGTGACGAAATCCTGAGGTTTTTGTTGATGATGAAGCCGGGCGAGAGTATTTGCCCATCCGATATTGGAAGGACATTTGGTTCGAAATGGCGAGAACTAATGACGACGGTTCGCGAAGTTGCCTCCGACATGGTCCGGGACGGGGCCATTGAAATCACACAAAATGGAGAGGTCGTGGACATCGACGAAAGGAAGATCGAAACGCTCAAGGGGCCAATTCGATTGCGGTTGGCGAAACGGCCGATGGAGTGATTGCTCCAACGAAATCGTGAGAGTTGGGTTTACGGTAGGTCACTCTTGCCGAGAGTGACTTTGCAGTTGGAATCGCGCCTGAATTGGCTTTCCGACTTGTAGCGTCTGGAATCGCTACAAGACATAATGGGCTCATGAATGTTCCGTTTGTTCAAACCAAGTCGAGTAGACAATGCACAACAAATTTCAAACATGCAAAGCCTTCGCCGTATTGAGCCTTGCGATGAGCCCGTCTCTGATAGCGCAGGTACCCGTCGAAAAAGTCGATACTGCGGTAATAGATAAAATCAAAGAGGAGGGGATGCAACGTTCGCAGGTGATGGAGTCCATCAGCTATCTAACGGATGTCCATGGTCCTCGTTTGACTGGCTCACCTTTGACTAGAATCGCGGGCGAGTGGACCAAAGCAAAATTGAACGAATGGGGGTTAGAAAACTCACATCTTGAAAGCTGGGGGCCTTTTGGTCGAGGCTGGACGCTGGAGGCATGCTCGGTCAACTTAGTAGAGCCACATTATTCGGCATTAATTGCATATCCTAAAGCTTGGACTCCATCTACCTCAAAGACAATCCGAAGTGAACCCATCTATTTGGACGCGTCGACTCCCGAGGAACTTGAAAAGTATCGCGGCAAGTTGGGGCGCGCGATCGTTTTGATTAGCCCACCTCGCGAGATCAAAGCATTGTTTGATCCACCCGCTGCTCGTCAAACAGATGCCGACCTTTTGAGACTTGCGAATGCAGATCCTGGTTCACCACGACGACGGGGAGGCCCTGGTGCTGGCGGACCGCCTGGTGGTCCAGAGGTTGGCGGGCCGGGTGCAGGCGGACCGCGTGCAGGCGGGCCGGGCGGCGGGAGAGGCGGGAGAAATGCGCCAGGAGCCCCAGCGGTACCGGGTGATGCCACTCCAGCCATAGCCAGCGATACTCCTGCACCTCCAGGCCCACGAGGCGATGGAAGAGGGGCCTTGCAGATTCAAGCAGACAAGTGGCAGATGGCTTACGACGAAGGCGCTGCCGTGGTGCTTGAGCCAGGTCGAGGGGACGGAGGCACCGTCTTCGTCCAATCCGCGACGATGCCACGACGTGCGGATCCCGCAGGCAGAGAAGGTGGAAATCCATTTAGCCGCGGCCCCCGTCCATGGGCTACCGATCCACCCGATGTTCTTCCACAATTGGTCGTTGCTGCCGAGCACTACAATCGCATTGTGCGAATGATCCAAAAGGGATCGCATCCCAAACTAGCCATCGATATTGAAACTCGCTATCACGATGGTGAATTGAACAGCTTCAATGTCATCGCAGAAATACCGGGTACAGACCTAAAGGATGAAGTTGTCATGTTAGGCGGTCACTTCGATTCTTGGCACGCGGGCACCGGCGCGACGGATAATGCAATCGGATGTGGAGTTGCCTTGGAGGCTGTACGGATCTTGAAGGCAATTGGCGCCCAACCTAGACGGACCATTCGCATTGCGTTATGGACTGGAGAAGAACAAGGTTTACTGGGTTCACAAGCCTATGTTTCAGATCACTTCGGAAGCCGCAAAGGTGGTCCGGGAGGTGGCGTTGGAGGTGGCGTTGGCGGAACTGGTGATGCTCAGCGACCGCGAGCGACCTACGAGCTCAAAGCGGAACACGAAAAATTTTCTGCCTACTTTAACTTAGATAACGGTACCGGAAAGATACGCGGAATCTACCTCCAAGGTAATGAAGCGGTTCGACCGATCTTCCGTTCCTGGCTTGCGCCTTTCTCGGACATGGGTGCGACTACCATTAGTTCGTCGAACACCGGCGGAACCGATCACCAATCCTTCGATGGAGTCGGCTTGCCAGGATTCCAATTTATTCAGGATCCGCTGGAGTACGACACTCGTACTCACCATTCCAGCATGGACGTATTCGAACGCATACAGGCCGACGATGCGAAACAAGCGTCGATCATTATGGCTGCGTTTGTCTATCAAGCGGCTGTAAGGGACGAGAAACTTCCTCGCAAAACGCTGGATGGTGAAGTTGTAACAGCTCCGGCCGCAACAACTTCTTCGGTCAGTGTTCCCCAAGTACCCGCACCGGCCGTCCCAACGCAGACTACAGGAACTTAAACGGCACTCGAACGTGCCACTGCTTTCAAGTGAAGCAGTGGCACGCTATCGGTGAACCTTTTTCGTTCTATTAGCGATACCGATCCAGGAGTTGCCGACAATGCGTCGGGTAATCAACCTCAAATTGGATCATTCCTGTTCAAATAGAGTGTTGCGGGTGTCGATTGATACCGAAATCCTTGAGGGACAAAGGAACCGGATTTAATGATACCCTTGTTGGATTTGAATCCCATTGGTTACACTATAGGGGTGGGATGTGCGAGCGACGCACAGGCGGTCCCGCATTTCGAAAGTCACCCAAGCCAATTGGCTTGGAATATGCATCCCTGGAGTCCGGAATGAAAAAGATAGAAGCCATCGTTCGTCATTTTAAATTGGAAGACGTCAAGAACGCACTCACGGAAAAAGACATCCATGGAATGACCGTTAGCGAAGTACGAGGATACGGCCGCCAAAAGGGACACACGGAAATCTATCGCGGAACTGAGTATGCGGTGGATTTCGTTCCTAAAGTAAAAATTGAGGTTGTTTGCGCAGACAGCGAACTTCAAACGGTCATTGATACGATCGTAAAGACAGCGCAAACCGGCCAAATTGGCGACGGCAAGATTTTCGTTTCTGACCTTCAGACGGCTGTGCGGATTCGAACCGGTGAGACCGGTCAAGACGCTTTGTAAGCCACAGAAATAAATTGTCCTCTCTACATCCGCAAGTAGTAAAAGCGCGTTCGCAATTGGCGGACGCGCGTCTTAAGGCGGCGAATCTTCACCACTCTGGTGCGACTGGTCCACAAGTCTGCTTTGCCTGGGCGGATCAAGTGGACCAAGTGATCCACGATTTGATCCAGGCTTCACTCGGCAGTTTACAGAAGCCGCTGGACCCGTCCTGTTTTGCATTTGTCGCGTTGGGGGGATACGGTCGAAGAGATCTTGCACCATTTTCTGACATCGACCTGATGTTGCTTTATCGGGGAGTTAGCGAATCCGAAATTGCCCCGCTCGCTCGCGCAATCGCTCAGATGATCGTCGATGCGGGATTGCAACTCGGATTCACCATTCGGACTCCATACCAAGCACGTCAGGTTGCTTGGACCGACGCGACCGTATTGACTTCCTTGGTGGAAATGCGTTTGGTGGAAGGGAGCCAAGCAATGTTCGAAGGATTTCTAAATGCATTTCGAATTGGTTGCAAAAGGCGGTCACGACGGCTATCGGCGCTCATTGAAAACGAACGATTCGTGGAGCGACAAAAGTTTGGAGAATTAGTTTACTTGCTGCACCCAAACATCAAGCGATCTCGCGGGTGCTTGCGAGATGTTCAAATCGTTCGTTGGATTGGCTTTGTGTGTTTTGGAGAGAAGGACCCAGAGCAATTGGTTGAAATGGGGTTGCTTGCGCAGGAGGATTTTCGAGCGATCCGGGATGGGTATCAGTATTTGCTTCGCTTGCGAAATCAACTTCATTTTCTAGCGGGACGTGCACAGGATTCGTTGGATCGCCCGAAGCAGATCGAATTGGCGGCGTGGTCGAATTTCAAAGGAACCGACGGAGTGCTACCGGTCGAAGAATTCATACAGCAGTATTTTGAATTCACGAGCGAGGTGCGATACAGTTCTGCGAACTTCGTTGGGATGGCTCGGTCCCGATTGAGCATTGTAGGCTATCTGTCCATGTTCATTTCCTGGCCTATTCGAAAGGGAATTCGATTGGGCATTAAAGAGATATGGGCAACGCGATCGGGACTCGAAAAACTCCAATCCGATCCTGCGAAAGTGCTGGAGTTGATGCAGGTTGCAAATCGCTACATGCGGCGCATTGAACACAAGACTTGGAGAACCATTCGGCAGGCGATGCTCAGACGTCGTGATACTCAAGTTGGCGCGGAGGCGATCGATCGGTTTTTGCAGTTGATAGCCCAACCAGGTCGTCTCGGTGAGATATTGCGTCGGTTGCATGAATTGCGAGTGCTTGAACAAATCATTCCGGCGATGCGGCATGCTCGGTGTCTACTGCAATTCAATGAGTACCACAAGTACACAGTAGATGCACATTGCATTCGATCCGTGGAATGCGCCGGCGCATTTGCCAAATCGGATGACGTCTTAGGACGCGTTTATCGCGGCCTACAGAACAAGATGATACTGCACTTGGCTCTATTGCTGCACGATTTAGGAAAGGGGTTCCCTGAGGACCATAGCGAGGTAGGTCGCGAGATTGCTGAGGAGACAGCACGACTCTTCAAATTGTCGGACTCCGATCGCGAGTTGCTCGTTTTTCTTGTCCACCAACATCTGCTGATGGCTCATACCGCCTTTCGATTTGATCTATCGCAGAAGGATCCTATCGTCCATTTTGCAAAGCAAGTAGGCTCGATTGAGCGACTACAGATGTTGATGGTGCTTTCCTGTGCGGATCTGGACGCGGTCGGTCCTGGTGCGCTGAACGATTGGAAGCTTAGACTAATTTTGCAGCTGTATGATGCAACGGAATCTCAATTCCGGAGCGACAGCCCCGATCAGCGTTTCCTCAATATCGTGGCGACCCAGCGGACAGCTGTCATGGCTCATCGAACGGCCGAAGAACGGGAAAACAGTTGGTGTACCGAACAAATTGATGCCATTCCTTCAGGCTACTTATTGTCGATCAAGCCAAAGGACCTGATGGATGAGCTTCGGAGAATCAGGCAATTGACGGCTGAAAAACCCGTTCAAGCTTGGGGAAACTTCTTGGCAAATCAAGATGCTACCGAATACGTGACCGTTGTTAGGCAAGAACAATCGACCGGCTTGTTTCACAAGATTGCAGGTGCTTTGTCCAGCCAAGGGCTAAGTATTTTGTCCGCCGAGATCCATACTCAACCTGGTAGAATCGCGTGGGATCGCTTTGTGGTTCAAGATGCGGATTACGAGGGCATTCCTCCGCCTCATCGGATCGAACAAGTCTGTAAGCACTTGGTTCAATCCGTGGATCCCAAGAACGCAAAGCCACCTGTTTTTCGACGCATTTGGAAATCTCAGTCTTCATTTGACGCAGCGAACGCTAGAACGCAACCGACCCAAATTCGTTTCGACAATAGTACTTCTGAAAGCAACACCATCATTTCGGTCTTTGCGTATGACCGAATCGGTTTGCTTTACGACATTTCGAAAATCCTTTTCGATCTTAACCTGGATTTGCAGGTCGCCAAAGTCAGCACGCATTTGGACCAAGTCGTAGACGTGTTCTATGTCACTGACCTCGAGGGTCACAAAATCACTGAACCAACTCGGCTCTATACTCTTAGGCACAGCCTCCTTCGTGCTATCGAGTCTGTTGAACCAAAAACATGAGCTAGGGTTGCTTTGTCAATTTGACCAGCGCCTGCCTAAGTTCTCGAACCTTGAGTGGCAGCGGTATTAGCACGTGCCTTGAATTGGTTCTTGCCCCGCGAATGATGTGTTGTTGTTTTGGATCGACTAGCATCACAACAGGCACGCTCTTGGTATGTTCCTGCTCGGAGAATTTATTGAACGCTTCAAGGGCGAGATTTCCCAAGTCGGGGGCACAAAGTACCACGCAATCTGCTGGAGTCTCATCTGTCGTAAACTTGCTCAGCGCTCGTTCCGGGTCGCCAAATATGAGAACGCGATAGCCGCGTTTTTTAAGTTTTTCTCTCAAAATATTTTGCAATTCGGGTTTGCTTTCCACCACGATGAGAGTCTTGCCATTTCCCTCCTTCGCCTCATCTTCATTGATGGTTTGGATGGCGTGCTGGGGACTTTTCTTTTCCCGACTTTCTCCGTCTGGGTTCTCAAGATATCGGATAGCCGCTTGCAGGTCAGCAAGAACTGCCCCCGTCGTTTGATATCGTTTTTCTGGATCGAACTCGAGGGCCCTGTGGCAGATCGAATAGATTTGATCCGGCAAACCCTGGATGATTTCATTGAGTGGCGGAATTTCGGTAAAACGCGAAACGCTCAAACGCTGCAGTCGATCGCGAGTTTCGATGAGCGCAGGTTTACCGCTAACAACGTTATAAAAAATCACACCAACGAAGAACAAGTCGCTTCGCGGATCCCCCTTACGCACGCCCGTTCCGCGTTCGAGGGCTGCATAGTCAATCGCTCGTGCGCTAGGACAATCCGCAATCGCTTCCGGCGTCGATACATCGGCCATTGCAGCCAGTCCAAAGTCCACTAGTTTGCAACGTCCGCTCGAGTGCACCAAGACATTCGTTAATTTCAAATCGCGGTGTGTTATGCCCTTTGAGGCCGCAAAATCTAGGCCCGAGCAGATATCCTGCATTATGTTCAACGCATCGACTGCTCCGAAACTCCTTCGTATCTTCAATATCTCTCTCAAAGTCTCCCCCTCCACAAACTCCATGACCAAGTAGGGGGATCGAGCATCGTTTTCAATTTCGTGGATGGTCACGATATTGGGGTGCCGCAGTTGCAGCCCCATTCTTCCTTCGCGCAAAAACTGTTCGACCGATGCTACTTGATCGCGGTGCCTACGACGCAAAACCTTGACGGCCACGATCCGACCGGTTTCTCGGTGTACGCATCGGAATACCCTTGCGAACGTACCTGCTCCGATCATGTACAGAACTCGATACGGTCCATAGAAGAAACCGAGTCGCTCGCCCGTGCACATCCGATCCAATTGAAAGTTGGGTAATACGCTTTTCCGAAGTAGAAGGTTTTTTACATCCTCCAGTTTGACATCGCTGGTACGCAGTTCCCCCCAAATCCGATCGATTTGTTCCGGAGTCGCTAACTCCAAATCGATCGCGCGCTGAGTAAGTGTCCTGGGAGTAAATTCCATCGAGGCGTCTGACCGACGAAGAGTGATGATAGGTTTTGGAAAGATGTTTGGGTTGACTCAATACTAGACTAAGCCAAATCAACGTCGCAAGCAAACCATTAAACAAACAGGCAAGTCGATTCAGGCTCATTTTGCCCATATCGACTCGCCTGTCTCTATTTTGAACGCTTATTGCCTTGTATCGTCGGAGGGATTTCGGGCTAGAAAGTGGCGACTTTCTAAACCCGTCTACACAAGCTAATGCGTTCAACCCTTTCTACTAATCTTGGTTTCCTTCAGGGGAGCTTTCATCCGCTTCCCCTTGTTCACCCATCATTTCTTGAATCTGGCGTTGATACGCGTCACGTTCGCGTCGAGTCGCTTCCAAATCAAAGACCAAATACTTCATGTCTAAACGCAACTGACCGATGGAATCCTGAACCAATTGCAAAATTTTTCGACGACGATTCGTGCTCTCGACAACTCTTTGAAAGGCAGGCTGAATTGTCAATCGCTGTGCAGGTGGCAACATTTCAATCACTTTTTGAAGATCCACCAATTCGCTTGGAGTGTCATTTAGGAGATTTTCGGTCGATTGGGCTGCGTGGCTCATGCTGAGGCTCCTCAAGGTAGCGATTGAAGTTTATTTGCCGGAAGTTTGCTGGCGATGATGAAATTAAAGAAATGCAGCTATTGTGCCGACACTCTCTCACGGGAGAACTAACATGGATGGTAAACCCATGCTAGTCAAGGACTTAGTAAAGTCGATACTTTCGCTTCGATTTCGCTAACCCGTAAAGTCCGTGGGGTTTTCGCAACACCAAACGATCTAGAATCGTGCTGTAAGTCATGCTACAAGCGAGACTTACGATCTTGCACGTCAGGTTGCTCCCCATGTTTCTTTTTCTCCACTATTCATTCGCAATTTGTTGCAAAAAGTCAACCCTGCAGCCACGTAGCGCAATTGGGCTGTTTTTGCATTGGCGTATCGTCGCGGCGATGTTTTGTTTCCACATCGTCTTCGCGCAGGATGCAAATGCGCAGGTCTCAGACTCGTTCGACGAACCACAACCGAAGTTCCGACTTTGGCAAAGCGATGCGAGAGCACAGTTGTCCCCATCTAGGAAAACAGAACCCGGTGTCGAAATCATCGAGACCTCGTTCTCAACGGGCAGTAAAGTCTTTCTCATCTACCCAATCGAACCATGTGCGATCATTGATGACCTGAATGCGTCCATCCGCATTCTCTCAGCTCAAAGTGGATTGAGAATCGGTTTTCGAGTTGTATTTCCACGCAGTGCACATGCAGCTACACAGGATCCAATTACTGAAGTGCTTTTCGGGACACCAAGCGAAGGGGCTGGACGTTGGTCGAACTCTCGCATTTCCCATGTTGCCAATCAACTCGATGATCGTATTCGATATCTGAGAACCAAGTTCGGACCCAATGTGAATCTGCAAGACGCTTACATCGACGCGGTGGTGCTCAGTGTCTATTCCGAGCCTGGCACCATCAAGCTAAAGGTCGACGACTTGCTAGTCGAAGGCATGGTGGCTCCAACTTCGATCGGCACTAACGAAACTGTTCCTATCGATGACACGCGCCATCCTTCGACTTTGCCTGTCCAAGAGCAACTTCGCATTTTGCAAAACACCGTTCCAAGATGGATACTCCACCAAGGTGAGAGCCTCGACTACCTCAAATTACTTGGCTTCAACGCAATCATCACCAACAATCCAAATGATCCACTTGTGATCCAGCAAGCCGCGCGTTCGCAAATGGGGGTCATTGCTCGTCCACCCGACTTGGTTCCAACTGAAAACAGAGCCAACGAATTGCGACATGTTCAAGGCTGGCTAATCGGAATGACTCGCGACCAATCCCACCTTGAGCAAACTCGGAAACTGGTCAATAAACTTTCTCACTTCCCACTCTTATTGGCTCGCCCCACGTTTAGCGAAGCGATGGAGATGTATGGCCCCTATAGCCGTCTAAGCGACGCTCTTGCCGTTCCGATTCCGATCTCAACACGCGTACGTTCTGCAAGCGAAGCTGCTACGATCATGCAATCCAACTTCCGCGGATTGTCGGGACGATCTATTCCATTGGCTTCGATTGTGACTCAGATGCCCGATGAGTGGGCCCAACAAAAAGCCATTGCTTCGAAGGCACTCGGCCGAGATCTGGGTAGTCAAGTCGATTACGATTTACTTCAAGTCCGATTGCAATTTTATCGAAGCATGATGCAAGGAGCACGCGGGTTTATCTTTCGCTCCGGTTCGCCACTCGATTCGGCAGACCCTACGGCGTTGGTGCGTAGTCAGGGCTATGCTGGCATCAACCGTGAGATCGAGTTGTTTCTGCCATGGATACAAGCAGGACAATCCGCATGGCAAAATGTAGCCACCGATTCTCAGAATCATACCGCAATGGTTATCGAAACGCCCAAGAGCCAACTTGCCATCATTGTGGCGTCTGGGCCAATGGACCAGATCTGTGCGATGGCCCCGACTACCGATCGAATCAGAATTACACTACCAGTCTCAGGGCAAGGGCGAAGTGTTTTTCGAATCACTCATGGAGAACTGGAACGCCTCCAGGGTGAGCTAACACCAAATGGTTTGTTAGTGACGATAGATCGGCCTAGCATCATCGAGCAAATCGTTACCGCGGCTGATCCGATGCCCATCGCTTATTTGCGTGAAATGCTTTTGCGACTTGGCCCGAGCTTTGTTGAATCTCGAATAGACATCACCCAACAAGTGCTTGAAATTGGCCAACGGACCTTGGTGTCTCAGGAGATACCTGGAAATGATGCTCGGTGGGATGAGATCCGTCGCGCTGATTCGCTATACCGCGAGTCTACACAGTACTTGCGCCGCTCCAATTTGCCTCAAGCTTCGAAAGCATCAGATCAAGCGATGTTGGCTGCCCAACGCGTAGTGCGCGGTTCGTGGGATGATGCCGCATCGCAATTTGGGTCCTTTCAGAGTAGCCCCTTTTTGGCTTCGCCCCTCTCATTGTCGCTCCATTGGGAATTCCATCGATTGCTGAGCGGGCGAAGCTGGCAATCTATACCAGTACCGGGCGTTCCCTTTCAGGACACCGCTAGGTTTCACCAATCTCAGTGGCAAGTGGATCGACGTCTCAACGAAAGTATCGAAAGCGTTTGTACTATTGGAGCAAATGGTCCAGATGGCCGTCCGGCGCTGGAACTCACTACCAAGCCCCTCAACAACCAACCGATTCCATCGGGATATGGAGGCGCCGTGATGCGTGTCTCCTCTCCTCCGATCATTGCTCCAGCTGGGGCTATGGTTCATATACAAGGACTGGTGCGGATCTCATCGCCCACGGGTGAAACCCAAAGCGGGCTTCTGGTCTGCGATAGCATCGGCGGAGAATCTCTTGGCCAATTGATTTCGTCAGCCGATGCGTCGCAATACGAATGGCGTCGATTTACTCTCGTTCGATTCGTAACCAACGAGCGTTCTATGATGGTACATTTCGAAACAAGGGGAGAAATGCGGGCGACTATTTCAAGTCTCATTGCAGAAATGATTATTCCAACCCAACCGACCAACTTGCTAACCCGTCCTTATTCTCCCGAAGAAACACAAGCAGACGCTATCCGTAGCGTTGCCCCCTAGGTCGTACGGAACTCGGCCCAGGGGGCCATGCTACGGCATCCAGTGCGATATGCTTCCAGCCTGTCAAGTCGCATAAGACAGGCAGGAAGCCTATCTCTTTGGGATTTCTTGTTAGAATAGGTTCACGCTGTCTTGTATTTCCATTTCGTTTTGCTCGGATTCAATCATGCGCCGACTCAATCTATACTTCGTACCGATTTCGATTTTAGCGACACTCCTTACAGCCTCCTTTGCGTCCTCGGCAGATCAGAGGTCCTTTGACATTCCGCTTTGGGCAGATGGAGCCCCGGGAGCCAAAGGAACGGAAGCCAAAGATATTCCACTCGCCATGGTCCGGTTACCTTCAAGCGAAAAACCGACGGGAGCCCTCGTCATCTGTCCGGGCGGTGGTTACGGCGGACTAGCCATGGGTCATGAGGGCGCAGAAATGGCCGAATGGGCAAATCAAATGGGCTTGGCCGCAATCATCTGCGACTACCGTCATCGAGGCAAAGATTATGGGCATCCTGCTCCGTTGCAAGACGCACAGCGCGCGATACGGACAGTTCGAGCCAAAGCAGCTGAGTGGAACATTGACTCTACTCGAGTTGGCATCTTGGGCTTTTCTGCTGGCGGCCATTTGGTTTCGACCGTCCTCACTCGGTTCGACGCTGGCGATTCACAAAGTGCCGATGTCATCGAACGACAATCGTCAAGACCCGACTATGGGATCTTGGCTTATCCCGTTATCTTGTTTGGTCAGCCGGCCACTCACAAGGGAAGCGAGAAAAATCTTCTTGGCGAATCACCGGATCCCAAATTACTTGCGTCCTTTCAAAGTGACTTGAACGTCACCAAAGAGACGCCTCCGACATTCTTATTCCACACGCTCGAAGACAAAGCCGTTCCCCCTCAAAACTCAGTTGCATTTTACTCCGCCATGATTCGCAATGGAGTCGCGGGTGAACTGCATATCTTCGAAAAAGGCGCTCACGGATTAGGCCTCGCCAAAAAAACACCCGGAACTTCAGAATGGCCCAACGCTTGCCGACGCTGGCTAGAGGCCAAGCAGTTTGTCACGACAAAATGATTGTTTGGACGCCAGCAGCGTCCACCACGTGGCGGACGCTGCTAGCGTCCGCTACACCTACCACACCCATCGCATTGCATAGGCGTTAGCCATTTGTCGACGACAGTTTCACGACTTACTTCCGAGGCTCCCTCTGCCATCGCTGTACTGGAAATCACAGGGCCACTTGCCGTCCCATTCGTACAACGATGTTGGCGTCCAAATCAGGGGGACAAAAACCTTCCGCTCAACGCGATACGCTACGGCTTCACTCAATTCGACGGTACCGCTATTGGCGAGTCCATTGTCCTTTGTCGAACCCATGAACATCGCGTTGAAATCCATTGCCACGGTGGACGGCTAGCATCCGATACCATCATGCAAAACCTAGTCGCCTGTGGAGCGAAAGAGCAGCGCCCGTACGCGTGCGAAACCGCCAGCAGCGAAGACCAAATCGTTCTTGAGGCACGCGAAGACTTACTTCGCGCCGTCACGCTCCGAACGACCGCCATCTTGCTCGACCAATTCCGAGGTGCGCTCGGTCGCGAACTCGACACAATAAAGTCGAACCTCATGGCCGGTGATACCGACGAGGCTTTGAGGCGAGTATCGCAACTCAATGATCGGTCACAACTCGGAAGCCATCTGATTGAGCCATGGCGCGTGGTGCTCGCCGGGCCACCTAACTCAGGAAAGAGCAGTCTGCTCAATAGGCTGCTCGGGTACTCACGGGCCATCGTTCATGAGCAAGCAGGAACGACCCGTGATTTGCTGTCTGAACGCACTAGCTTCGAAGGCTGGCCCATCGAACTCATCGATGGCGCAGGCATTCGGACTGCAACCGATGCGATCGAAGCAACCGGAATCGAGCAAACTCTTCAACGCATCGCTTCAGCGGATTGCACGCTTTTGCTCGTGGATCGAACAACAGGCTGGACCGAAACTCATGCTCAAATCCTAAACCATTGTTCTAACAAAGTAGTCTTGGTCGTTACGAAATCGGATTTAGTTTACAACCAAGTCAAGGGATCCGACGATTTATTGGGAAACCTTCCAAAGTCGATCGTAGCAAGGGTGCATACGAGTTGTGTGACGGGTGTCGGATTGAAAGAACTCATCAGCACGGTCGTCGCGGTTCTGGTGCCTCAATCCATTCAAGCTGGCGATCCGGTCCCATTCAGGCAACGCCATCGAGAGGCGATCGCTAAGCTGATCGAGTGCATCTAGCATCGAACGAGTGGGATAGGCTTCCAGCCTTTTTATACCCCACAAGTCGGCTGGTCCTGCTCTCCTGCCAGCTTGCCTGGCAGGACGCAAAGTTTGAAAATAGGGGTTTTGGGAAGGCACGATCTGGTTACCAAACTCTCTCACCCACGAGACAAGCTCGTGGGAGTCGTAGGAAAAAGATGTGGGGTATAACAAGGCGTCCAGCCTGTTGCTTCCGTTATGACGGGCTGGAAGCCTATCCCACCTATTTCTAGAACGATGCTGCGTCACACGGCCCAGGGGGCCATGCTACTAACACACGGCCCAGGGGGCCATGCTACTGTCGATTTCAGTCTGAAAACCCAAGGCCAAAGAGGATCATGTTCGTCCCGATACGAAACGCATGTTCGCGAACATAGCCTCGGCACTGCATCGAGTGTTTGCTTTCCATCGCACAGCTCAAATCGTTCGGAGAAAAAAGCATTACTACTCGACCTTTCCATTCCAATGCCAGAATTTCAGCTGGCCCTTCACGCTTGGCTTGTTTAATATCCGAACTTGAACTCGAGGGATCGACTAGCGTTACGTTGCTTAAGTCGAAGTTTCCGGTTCCATCATTACGCTGCATCAGCATATGTTTTGGCTCAATGGATCGCCAGGAAGATTCGGGTAAGGCTTTGGAGAACTCTCTTCGAACACTCTCCGAAAACTCGGCCGAGGCGCAGATCGCATCTCCCAAAACGATGCCCGCCGTTTCAAAATGTTTTCGCACTCCGCTGGCTTCTTCTTCGGTGAACCTAAATTTGTTCCGACCATGAATGTAGAGGATCGGATACTTTTGAACTTCGTCGCTGCTCAAGGAAACCATCGGGGTTTTGCTTTCTACCAGCGATTGAGTCAAGGTCCGATAGAATTCTAGTAGGTTCGAGACGGCTTTCGGTGTATCGTCCGAACCGCCGCTATGCATGATCTTTCCGATAGCCAGCGAGCCACGATTCAGCGGCTGCCGATTCTTTTGTGACTGAACGATCTGAACCGCATCCAGTTTGTCCTTTAGCTCGCGATCCGTGGCGTAAGCTGCAACATTCACGCCGAGCTTCACTGCGTTTAAGATGTCCCCATCGATGGCCGGACCGTGTTTCTTGACAATCCCGAATGGACGAGCGAGTTCCCAACGGCATGAAAGGCTGATCGGCGAATAGATAACGCTGGTGCGACAGCAAGCGTCCAAACCGTACAGCCAAAAATCCTTCGGAAGGGCATTGGGATCAACCCTGCTTTCGGCAGTCCAGATGGGATGCGATGGTGGCAGTTTCTGAAGCGATTTGTCAAAGATCTTTTCCATCTCACTTCGAAAGGATTTATCAAACTCGTCTCCCTTGCAACCGTCACCATTGCAGGCTTCAGCAAAAATAAAACCACCATTATTTGTGTACTCTTTAAGCAGGTTGCGCTGAGCGTCATTCAGTTTGAATTCATGCGTGCCGCTGATAAAGAGAACCGGTGTTTCGAGCAAAGAGGCAAGGTCCGCTTGTTCAAGTCGTACGGACTGCCAGGCCAATTCCCTCTTCCATACCGATTCGATTTGACCAGTCAAGTTTTGAACGGCCCGACGATGTTTTTGCCAGTCATTGTCGGAGCCAAACTGCAAGTGACCGATAACAACTTGACGCTTGCCTTTGCTGAGGAACAAGAGCGCCATCGCCGTCGACGACACTTCATCGATACCGTCGCGAAAAGAACCGCCGGTGAGTTGCGTCTCCAGTAGGAACTCAGCTCCCTCACGGTACCAGTCCTTCGCGCCGATAAAGCGCTGGCCTGTCAGCCTCCCAACGCGTTCCAACGCGTATAGATAGTAATGGGTGTATCCCGTGCCGTGTGGATTGTGGTTGAAAGCGATGTTTTTAGCCAACCAATTCATTGCATCATCTACATGGGACCCCGTCTTTGCTCCGCCACAACATTGAATCCCATTGTTTCCAACGCTCGCGTCGACTCCTGCCGTGGCCTCCTGCAAAATGACCATCGATGCGATGCCAGCGCAAGTCATACTGCCGGTTGGGCCATTATTTCGATATCCCCAAGCTGCACCCGTTTTATTACTGAGCCAGTATTGTTCGCATTTCTGCATGGCATCTATCAGTGTCCGATCTTTTTCTCCTTTGACCTCTGATTTGATTTTGATCCCCAACTTGCTTGCTTCCCAAAGTGCCAAAACCGCAAATTGTGTATTGGACTCGTCACCGCCACTTATGTTGTCCCCATAGCCCCAGCCACCGTCCGAGGACTGGACCTTGACTAGCCACTCCGTGACATCCGAAATTTGCTTCATATCCTTGGCTGGTTCGGCAGCAGCTAGCGCCATCACTTGTAGGGCCGCTTCATAGGTTTTGGTTGGGTTCTTATTAGCCCGAATATGTGTCAGAGCTCGGCTAACTTCCGGAGACTTCGCCGTCTTTCCCGCGCTGAGCAATGCGAGAGTCACGAGACATGTCTGTCCCGTACCATATGTTTGAGCACCAGCCCATGAGCCACCTCGCTGACCGTCCTTCTTTTGTTCATTCACCAAAAAAGAGACGCATTTTTCAATGGCCGCGGAAACTTTCGCCGCGGAAACTTTGTCCGATGCGACCCTGGCGTTTTGCGCGATCACGCTCGGACCAAAAAAAGATAACAGTAGGATTGCGATCAAGGCTATTCGTGGAATTCGCATACACAACCTCGGATGTTTTCTTCGCAAACAGGGGTGATGATACCTCGTTCGGTAACGATGGCAGTGATCAGCTCAGCCGGTGTTACGTCGAACGCAGGATTGTAAACTTCGATGTTGCTTGGGGCCGTTTGTCTGCCGAATCCGTTGATGATTTCATCCGCTTTGCGTTGCTCAATTGGTATATCGTCGCCGCTTACAATTGATAAATCAAACGTACTTCGCGGTGCAGCCACATAGAAGGGAATATTGTGGTATCTGGCCAATACGGCCACTCCATACGTGCCGATCTTGTTGGCCGTATCTCCTCTAGCAGTGATACGATCTGCCCCAACAATGACCGCTTGAATTTTGCCTTCACGCATGACCTGCGCCGCCATCGAATCGCAAATTACAGTGCATGGAACTTGCCGTTGTTGCAATTCCCAAGCTGTCAGGCGAGAACCTTGAAGCAAGGGGCGGGTCTCATCGGCATACACGTGTAGACTCTTACCTTGGTCTTGCGCGGTAAAGATTGCCGCCAAAGCAGTACCGTATTCGGAGGTCGCTAGTCCACCGGTATTGCAATGTGTTAAGACGCCCGAGTTGTCCTCGAGCAATCGAGCTCCGTATTCACCGATGGCATGGCACATTCGCCGGTCTTCGTCGTGAATGAGTCTGGCTTCGCGTAGCAATGCTTGTGCAATATCGGCGGCGGTGGAGACATTCGGATTGCGAGCCACAACGCCGCGCATCCTGTCTAACGCCCAGAACAGGTTCACCGCAGTTGGCCGACTGGTCCCCAGAAAATCACAAGCCCGCATAGCTGCTTCACGAGCTTTGCTCACGGAGTTGCCTTCGCGAACATGCTCCTGAATTCCAAGAACGACTCCGTAGGCCGCCGCGATACCAATGGCCGGTGCGCCGCGCACACGGAGCATCACGATCGCTTCAAACGCATCCGCTATCGTCGCAATCGAGAGGACTTTTAACTGCAAGGGTAGAAGTGTTTGATCGATCAGTTCCAGGCTTCCATGGATATCGCCAGACCAATGTACCGAAAAAACGTGTTGTGCAGGAAGCGGTGTTGCAGTCATTCGCTTTCTGATTCTGCAGCAGGTTCTCCATCTGGAAACGGCTCTGCCAGGAGTTCTTGAACGCGTTGCACCAGCCGATCCATTGCGAATGGTTTGTGAATGTAGTCATCCGCTCCAAGCATGCGAGCATACGCTTGATGCCGTTCGCCCTCATTGCCCGTCACCATGATTACCCGGACAAAAGCTTGCTTGGTGCTTCTTAGATGTTCGAGAACGAGGAAACCGCTTCGGCCAGGCATCATCATGTCCAGCACCATCAGATCCGGTTTCACGTTTGCTATAGCCACGACCCCTTGATTCCCATCCGGTACGTGCGTAACGTCATATCCGAGTTTTTCAAGAGCGAACTTAACGGGGTCGGCAATTTCGAAATCATCGTCCACAATTAAAATGCGTGGCGGGCGATTTTCGGTTTGCCAACCGGGTGCTTTGGGCATGGTTTTACTGTCAAGGTGGGGAAGTCAGCCTGAGGACAGGCTGACCTACGTGAAACACATCGTAAGTATAGCAGCCTTTCGGATCACAGCACTATCGGCTGCGTCCACCATTTTTTCCACGTCCAACCAGGGGGAGGAATGAATGGGACGACAGTCCACCACGGCATTTCCTTGAGATCGCGAGGAGGGGACGGTGGAACTTCATCCGGACGAAGTGACTTCGGGGCATCTGCGAGAGTCCAACCAGACTCAGGTGGAGCCAGGTTGAGGGCCTGATGATGGTCTCGTTGACGATGCTCAATCCACGCCAACGTCGGAAACGTAGAATCGCCTGGCAAAAAAGTGTTCGCATGCTTCAATCGATCGCGAGCAAGCTGAAAGTCCTCTTTAGCCGCTGCGGCCAAGCTCAAATTTGTCCAAGCCGCAGTGTTTCTTGGATGCAACGAGGCCGCTTCCTGCCATTCGCTTTCTGCCAAATCCCAACGGCCTTGGCGGGCATAACCATTGCCCTTTCGTATTTGCGATGAGCCTGGCATAAACCAGGGCAAGTCAAGGGTGGCATCGAGTGGTTCGTTGGTGGGTGCAACCAGTGCCCAAGATTGGCGGGCTGAAGCCATTAACACTCGACCGTCCCCACCATGTGTATGCATGGTCAAGTCAGGGAACTGCTTTTCCGCTTGCACCCGGTCGACCGCAATCGTTTGTTCCTTGACTTTCAAACCGCTATTCACATCCGTTACCACCCAATGTACCGACATGCTCTCGGTCGGCTCTTTCGGTTTGAAAATTCGAAAGCGAGGCTTTTTCTTAGGATCAGGTGGAGGAATATCTAAGTCGTCGTGCTGAATGTGCCCTTGCAAAATGTAGTCCATTCCCGCTCGGCGGGCCGCACCCAATGTCGCCATTTCATTCGGTTGGTTGTCGTACGAAACCAACTGTATTCCACCCGCTTGCTCTAATTCGATTGGATGCAAGGCTGCAACGAGTGGATTCGGCTGCGGTTGAGCCAACTTCATCGCCTTCTGCAATCGTTCAGCTGCCTCCGTACGACCACCAATCGGCGCCACCGCGATTCGCACGACGCCGGCTTTCGTTACGTGCGACGCCTTCCACGTGTGCATCGGAGCAGTCATGTGGCAACCTAGGCAATGCAGTAGCAGCACGGACAGTAGGATGCGCTTTGACCATTTTGTGCTTTTATTGCTGTCGAGCATGAATCCAATCCTCCGTGCGGACACTAGTCTAAATTCAGTGTTCTGGGCAAGACATCTTTGGCGTCGATCTTAAGGCGGGCCGATTTAAATCGTAGCGGAAGCTGTCAAAGCTTTCGTGAATGCTGGATGCCAACGAAATGCTTGACGCATTCCGCTTCTAGGGAACGCTAGCAAAGGTGTTTCGCGGCCCAGCTTAAGATCGACGCCACATCTTTTATGCGAGCGGTAGCAGCCGACTTGTGGATATAAAATGGCTTCCTTCCTTTCGATTCCGTAATGACAGGCTAGAAGCCTTTCCCACTGATTTGCGACTGGGCTATTTCCAATCGATTCGATACACTCTGCATCCGACTAAAGCTGGCATTGAATTGCCGCCGTCTCGTTACTCCTAGTGATAAATTTTCGACTTTCCATACCACAGTTCCTTCAAATGAATTTGACCTACGACCGAAACAGCCTTATTTCGATCATTCGAGAGCATGCGCTTCAATTTGGGAAATTTACGCTCTCTAGCGGAAAACAAGCTTCCTATTACCTGGACTGCCGCATGGTTACGCTCCACCCCAAAGGCTCGAATCAAATTGCGGCCGGAATGTTGGAGGTGATCCTGAGCAATCGCTTTGGTGCAATGCCGGATGCTGTAGGGGGGTTAGCCATTGGAGCGGATCCGATTGCGGCTGCTATTGTCGTTCATGCAGGGTTGCGCGACCACCCTTTGCTTGGTTTCATGGTTCGCAAAGAAGCGAAAGAGCACGGGACCGGCCGATTGGTGGAAGGACCGGTTAGGCCAGGAATGAAATGTGTGATAGTTGAGGATGTGATCACCAGTGGTGGTAGTGCCTTGAAAGCTGCAACCGCAGCCCGCGAATTTGGACTAGAAGTGATTGGTGTGTTAGGAGTTATCGATCGATTGGAGGGTGGCGAGGCTGCTTTTAAGGCGGCTGGTATACCACTCGCAACCCTGCTAACGATCGACGACTTTCCAAAGTAGCTAAGCGATCGGCAGAATAAAATCTACCAGTAGCATGGCCCCGTTGGCCGTGCGAGGCTTGTGCCCGGGGCTAAGCTACGGCGATACTAGATTTCCGCACGGAAAATTCAGCATTATCCGCTTGACAAGATGTGAGCCGACAACCGCATCACCGTCGGTCTCATCTACTTTGCAAAACAAGCTGAAATGGTAGTTGACAGTCTGAATGGATCGAGACAGGCTAAGCGTTCAAAAACAATGCGGCCTACCGTTTCGATAACTTGTTCTTTTTGAAATTAACGAAACACAGCATTTAGAGAAATACACACACACACACACACACACACTTCGATACGCTAATGGGTGGAGCTAGTCGGTGAACCAAGTCAATAAGTCTCAATTAGAAAACATGTTTGACGGCGACTGTGCAGTTGAGGACCAACCGTTCCTACCTGGTACGACCTATGGTATCGACTCAAATACAGTGCAGGATATTGACTCAACGGATGCGATCGACGGCGACATTGAAACCGTAGAGCCAGTCGTTGAGTTTGGCAAGCCAATCCAAGATTGGTTTGAAATGGCACTGAAGGTCGAAACACCTGTCAAAGGATCGGTTCGCGCTTCTTGGGGCGAAGACGAAGACGAAGTCGAAGAAGAACCGATCAAGGAGGATACCGAGGACGAAGATCCAGATCCGTTTGAAGACTTTGACGAAGACGATTTCGATGATGACTTCGATGACGATTTCGAAGAAGAACTGGACGACGAGTACGAAATCGAACCTGCCGACGACGGTTTGGTTTCCGATCCAGATGCTGATCTTGGAAACGGCGAGATTCTCGACGAAGACGAAGAAATCGGCCCTGATGCCGACGCAATCGA
>JANLRK010000299.1:0-6826 GCA_031361585.1 Pirellula sp.
GGTGAGTGCCTGGGCCGGACGCGTGGGACGTTTTTGGCACAACCTTGATTGAAGTGGAAGCAAGCTCCCCACAACCCAACTTTTGCGTTGCCGAAAATGCTTCACAGCGTTGCCCCATAGGCCGTGTTAAATTCGGCCAAGGCTATGGTGAACCAACTCCTGCCACTCGCCTTTATAGAAAATCTCGTTCGAAGATTGGATCGAAGCATTCGATCGGGAAATGGCTTAGCGCATCGGAGAGTGCGTGATGCCACCATTTGGCAACTTTTCCTAGTTCTTCCTCCGTGAATCGACGATAGTGCGATTGACCAGACTTGGATTCTGCAACGATCATATCAATTGGAAAATCAACGTCAGTAACGCTGGCTTTGGTTGCGTCAAATGCCAAAAACGCGAGCGCCGCCGCATGCCTAAGTGAGGTGTCATGCCGGAGGAGTCGATCCAGGATAGGTTTCGCGTAATGAGTCCGGCCGATGATAAAATAAGGTGAGTCTTCACTCGATTCGATCCAATTTCCCTCTGGATAAATGTAATACATTTTCGGTGAATCGTCTTTCGAGAGTTGTCCACCCATGATCGCATGCAAGTTGAATGAAAAATTACTGGCCGAAAGCGATGAACCATCTTCGATTCGAACACGTCGCAGCTGTTGGCCGAAGCAATTTGCCAATTCGAAGAGCCGCTCACTCGCCTGAGAATGTTCGCTCATCTCTCGTTCAAAATAAGCGACGGCTTTGTCGCGAATTGACCTTAGTCCCGACGTAACGAGCCACCATTGCCCTTCGCCTTTGGACGAAAAAGATAGTTTCGACTTTGTTAGGTGTTCTTCGCCTTTTACAATTCGCGTATCAGCAAGGGCTAACAATCCTTGCCCTACTTTGACCCCGATGCAGAAAGTCATTTCGCGGCAAGTCGATCATTTAGAGAATGACTGAATCGGTAAATGCCGTGAAGGCCTGCTCATCGATATGAATTGTCATGAAACCTCTCCGACATGGGTTCCCGACTCTGAAGTATTTTCAACAGTGAAACCACAGCCACGAGCACCATAAGCAAATAGACAGATCCTCCGAATGCGTTGGAGGCTTTGAATCCAAGCCACAGAAAAAGAAGCATCGAAAAGCATTTCCAAACCATTCCTTTTTCCCTTCAATACGCGGATCAATGAATCCTCGGGGAGCCGTTCGGCCGCATCTATTACTTATCCGACCCCAACAGCGACTTCGTCTTTTCTTCCACCGCATTCGCATCCTGCTTCATTTTGTCCGGGTCCATTTTGAAGTTGACATCTACTTTGTTACTGAGTGTTTCTCGAGTCGTAGACATGCTAAACCAACCGCGGACAAAGCCAATGCAAATAGCAATAGCGAGAAAAACGGCAAGGACCAAAAGTACTTTTTTCATCGTAGTAATCCCAGGAATCGGGTTGAAGTGTCAGATTCGTTACAGGCCGATTGGTACGCGACCAATCAAAACGAGGATTAGCAAGATCAACAGCACCAAGCCGATCCCCCCGCTTGGAAAGAAGCCCCAATCACGACTGTGCGGCCAAGTTGGCAAGGCACCAATAACCATCAAAATAAGCAGTATGAGTAAAATAGTACCTAACATCGCAAATCTCATTTCTCAAATCGAATTCGTTTTCATTCCAGTATGTCAAAACGTATCGCAAACGCTGTGCCAGGCAGTCTTCGGATTTTTGAGTCGATGGAATCGAAGAAGAGAATTACAATTCGCCCTAACGTTTGTGCATGCAATGGTTGAAACTCGACCAACACAAATGCGACGTTTTTAGGTTCCGTGGTTGGTAATCATACGATTGTGGTCGATCATCGCTCAAGCGACAGCAAAACAAACAAATTCCATAATTTGCAAAAGCATTGTGGACATTCTTCGACCACTACGTACCGAGACGACGCTGCCTTACCCATTTCAAATTGACGGCATCGTATTTGCCACTTGCATAGAATCAGTGGCTGCGTCTAGAGTCTTAGCATTGCCGATCAATTCAATTAATGAAAGTTACACCTTGAAGTTCCGATGGAAAACGCGCAAAATGCCGCGATTCGTTGCGCTCGCAAAGCCCTACTGGTACTCTGAGGACAGATGGATCGCGCGCGGTCTATTGGCCCTCTTAGCTATATTGTTACTAGGGAACACATTATTTAGCGTTTTTTTGAATGAGCAAGCTGGGGAGTTTACGTCCGCGCTGGCTGCTCAAGATTCTAGCCGATATTGGACCTCTATTTACAAATCGCTGGGCCTCTTCGTTGCAGCTGCACCAGTCTATGTGTTTTACTATTTCGTCCGCGACAAGCTCGTTAATTATTGGCGTCGTTGGCTGACACATAACTATCTGGACACCTACTTTCGAAACAATGCTTTTTACAAACTTGCGTTCAATGCGGAGATTGACAACCCTGATCAACGCATTGCCGAAGACATTAATACATTTACTCTGAAATCCATTTACTACTTTCTGCTCGCCATCGAGACGGTTCTGCAGCTGATTGCGTTCAGCGGCGTCCTTTGGTCGATATCCAGGACACTTGTTTTATTCCTAGTTGTTTACGCGACCATAGGGACGTTGATTGCAAGTTTTGTCTTTGGAAGATCATTAGTGGCCCTCAACTTCTTCCAACTGAAACGCGAGGCGGATTTTCGGTTCAGTTTGGTTCGCGTCCGCGAAAATGCTGAATCCATCGCGTTCTATGGCGGTGAAGAACCCGAATCACGCAATATAAAACGGCGATTTGCTGACGTTTTTCAGAACTATAACAAAATCATCAACTGGCAGTGGTTTCTTAATCTCTTTCAGTATTCCTACAGCTCGGTCACACTGATAATGCCTGGGATTATCCTCGCGCCTCAAGTCCTGTCCGGCGACATCGAGGTAGGCAGAGTAGTGCAAGCGGCTGGTGCGTTCGCAGCAATCTTCACGGCATTGACCGTGATCGTAAACAACTTCGACACGCTGAGTCGATTCGCGGCGGGTATTACACGCTTGGACAAGTTTGCAAAGTCGTTGGACAATTCTGCAAAGGTTGGTCCCAGCGATCGCGAGGTGATCAAGACCAGGGTGGAAGAGCGATTCGCAATAGAAGGTTTATCATTGCAAACACCGGATTACAAACGAACGCTGATAGTCGACCTCTCTCTTGAGATCAAGCCGAAGGAAGGTGTCCTGATCATTGGCGCCAGCGGCGGTGGTAAGAGCTCGCTACTAAGAGCCGTGGCGGGATTATGGGACGCTGGAAGTGGGCTGATTGTTCGGCCTGCCTTAAAGGAAATGTTCTTCCTGCCGCAGCGGCCGTATATGATTATTGGATCGTTGCGTGGACAGTTGTTGTATCCGAGCGATAACAAGGATGTCGCAGATGAGGAACTGCTTGAGGTGCTTAAGACGGTCAATCTAGAGAATTTAGCCGATCGATTTGGCGGTTTGGAAGTAGAGGCTGACTGGGGGAAGATCCTTTCGCTGGGTGAGCAACAACGAGTGGCATTCGCACGTGTGCTACTAGCAAAACCCCGCTTTGTGATTCTGGACGAAGCTACCAGCGCATTGGATTCGAAGAACGAAGAGATGCTTTATATGAAATTAGTGGATTCGGGCGCAACTCTAATTAGTGTTAGCCATCGCCTCAATATCCTCAAGTATCACACCCATGTCTTGGAGCTTAGCGGCGACGGAAGCTGGCACTTATCGCTTTCCAAGGACATGGAAATCACTCGCTAAGTTATTACGCTCACCCCCGGTATGTAGACGTGAGCAGTCAGGACTAAATGTCCCGTACAGTTCCGACCGGAAGATGGAATACGCGATCTGGATTGATGCCTTTCATCTTGTGCCTATCGGTAACGATATCGTCGCATCGGATAGCTCCGAATCGGCGCAGCATAATATCGGGGCGCTACGTACCTGTAGCCCGCATTCGGATAATTATTGTATCCAAAGCCATTGTTGTAGTATCCTCCATTGGAATAATTACCGTATTGGCTACCGTAGTTTCCATAACTTGGATTGAAAAAGCCGTTCCCGTATCCGTTTCCATAGCCGCCGTAAAAACCGTTGCCGTAGCTCAAATTGCCAATGCGGACTCCAGAACCGTAACCGCCCACCTGGACTTGCACGCCTCCGAACTGGGCTTGCGCCGAGCTGCAAGTGAGAAAAATGGCCGCGCTGAGCGCCGCCGAAATGGAAAGTCTTTGAATCATAGCAAGTTCCTTTGTGTTGTGAAAAAACGAAAAAAGCCGCCGAAATGGATCGCTATCGTTTTCCATCTCGTCGGCCCACTTTGCACCGCGCTTCCAAAACAGTTGGTTGCGCTTCATCAAGTTCTCCGAAATCGTTCCATTGGAATTTGCATCCCAATATCTCATGAAATCACTATAGCAGTCGTGAACTGAAAGGAAAGGTGAGAATGTGTCATGGGAATTCCTTGATTGAGTTAGCACCTAGGTGAAGACAGAATTGGCTATTGTCGTGGACATTTCCCAACGGGTTTGTATGAGCCCATTTGTTGCATCAGACTTTGGTGGTTTCAAAATCCATTTTGTACTTTCGAATGTTAATAAAGGATGTTCAATTTGCGATTGGATTTTCTCTAGGCCAATTGACGCCCTTGAATAATACGAAGTAGTACAACCACGATTGCGATAACAAGCAGAATATGGATGAAGCCGTTTAAGGTCGCGCCTGTTGCGAGCCCCAAGAGCCACATCACCATGAGAATTACAAAAATGGTCCACAACATGATCGAGTTCCTTTAGTTGGTTGTCTAATAACCGTGAAAAATGCGGAGTAAGCTGTGACTACTAAATTTTGTTTCAAATTGCAAGATACTGCAATTTTCTAGATATCCATTCCACTCCGGACCTGCCTGTGGACCTAATTGGATTTTCGATTTGCACTGGCAAACGATTAGCATGGGACCAATATCAGGAGCCCAAATGTATTCCGATCCGAATAAAACTCCCCACGAACCGACTCGAGACTTCGGGAGCGTGTTCTGATTGCGAGTTTCAAAGAATTCGGCAATGCGATGCGGTACACATTCGTTCCCACTTGGAATGCAGTCGCTTCGAATATGGAATCCGGTGTATGAGTGTTCACGCATCGTTCGCTCCACATCAGCATGTGCATTGAAAACGGAGAGTATCGAATGCTTTTTAGAATTCATCTCACTAAACCTTCGATACGGTGAATCGGAACTCTTTGGATGCGTCGACATCGATAACGCCATGTCCTCCAGGAGTGCCGTTGATGCAACCGCAAAAGGAAAAGTGCGACCAAGCGGTCAAGACTACGAATAAGCGCCTCATGAACAATACCTCGATGAACTGTGATCAAAAACGCAATTTAAAAACAAAAAAAGCCGACGCATCTATGCACTGATAGTGCTTTAACGCGTCGGCTTACTAGTATCAGGCCTCTTTGCTTTGGTTTACTTTGAACCTTGCAAGCTGCCCCAGTATTTTGTCATCCGATGTTTTGTGATCGATTCCCTCACGCAATTTTTCTGTACGCTGGGATCTCGTCGGTAGTAATCTTAGAGCAACGTCGAATAAAGGCAAGGACGATTGCAACAATGTTCCTTGAATCGCACTCTCGCAAGCAGTGTCAGCCACGCGATCGTTCAAGGTCGGGTATGTTGCCGTTAACCTCGATCGTCAACGATTGCTCCTTGCCATTTACGAATTGTTGCGTATGCTAAGTGTCAAACCAAATCAAATCGGATGACTAGATAGAAGAGCGATTCGGCCCCGTCGGAAAGCTAGTCGACAAGTAAGCCAGCGTGGCGAGACAACTGATTGTCCTTGCTACGTCGGCTTTTTTCGTTGAATAGTCCGAATACCCTTCAAGGCACTTACGGCGTTCGCTATGGCTGATCGAAAAAGTTTACTGTCCACATGGCGAAGTTGCGTCCTTCGCCGTTCGCCAATGGAATCCATTTCGGGCGACCAGCCATTTCGCGATGATTTGTTGAGCGCTGATCAATTGGAGCGCCATGCACGGCACATGGCCACAATGCATACGCTAGCCCAGGGCAAGATGGCCGACAAGTTGCTCAATAGACTTGCGGAAAATGAGGTGGTTCTTCAAGAGACATATGATCTCGTCTCAGCCGCTGTGGCGAAAAACCGTCGCATAGCTCCAGCAGCTGAATGGCTATTGGATAATTTTTACCTTCTTGAGGAACAAATCCATTCGACTCGACGGCTATTGCCACGCTCGTACAGCCAAGAACTACCCCGACTGACGAATGGTTCTGCTGCGGACTATCCCCGGGTTTACGGTATTGGGCTCGAGTTGATCGCGCATACCGATGGACGCGTCGATTCCCACGCGCTCGATGGCTTCATAACCGCCTATCAATCGGTAGTCCCTCTGCAATTAGGAGAACTGTGGGCGGTGCCGTTGATGATTCGGTTAGCGCTCATTGAAAACTTGCGACGCGTGGCGGGCCGAATTGCCATAGCGCGCCGCGATCGAGACCTAGCTGCGGACTGGGCAGAGCAGATGATTGCAACTGTCGAGCAATGTCCGTCCGATTTGATACTTGTTCTTGCGGATATGGCCCGCGCCAACCCCTCTCTGTCAGGCGCATTCCTTGCCGACTTGACCCGCCATCTTCATGGACAGAATCCAAACTTTGCGTTGGTCCACAGTTGGCTCGAACACCGACTTGCTGACTCTGGCCAGACTACAGAGCAACTAGTTCTCGACGAAGGGCAAGCGCAAGCAGCTGAACAAATCTCTGTTGGCAACTGCATCACCAGTCTGCGATTTTTGAGTGTAAACGATTGGCCACAGTTTGTAGCGAAG
>JANLRK010000328.1:0-21052 GCA_031361585.1 Pirellula sp.
ATCAATGCGACTAAGAGCACATCGCGAACGGACAGTCCAAACAGCTCGCTGTTTCGAATGAGATACATCGCATGCTTGTGATGGCTACGAGCATTGATGAAGGTTCCAATTTCGTGGAGTAGCGCGGCCAGGTAGAGCACCAATTCCATGCGTTGATCGAGTTGATGTTCCTCGACTAAGTCTGAGAATAGTTTTCGCGACAAGGTCGCGACGTGGCGAGCATGCGTTTCGTCAAAAGCCAACTTTCGTCCCAAGTTGATGGCGGATCGAATGATCTGATTTCGAAACTCTGCAGTCCAAGCGTCGCGAACCGCCAAATCGCTCAAAAGTCCATCTCGCAAATTGGTATCCGCAATGTGGATCTGATCGCATTGAAACTCCTTCGCTAACAAAACGTAACTCATCAGGGCAGGCCAAACGGTATCAGCATCCGCGTAGGTTAAGCCAAATCGCGAGACTAAATCTTCTTCTTTCAGAACACTGACCAACTTGGCGAACTCCATGAGTCCGTCGACCGGCACGCTGCAGATCTGCTTGTTGAATTCGGCTCCAGCGACGTTGGCTGCAGCCAGTCGAACGTCTCCTCCTATTGCAACCATTTGGATTTGTTTGTCCGAGTCAACGTGTTCGTAGATTTGGTGAACAAGGCGATGGATCTGGCTTTCGATAATGGCGCGTTGCTTTGCATGCGAAGTGTTCAGCTTATCGACTTGTTCCAGCAGTCTCAGGGAACCTAGTCGATAGGTGTTTGAGAATAGGACGTTTCCGCCGCGAACGACTAGAATCTCGGTGCTGCCGCTCCCAACCTCGACGACGATGGTTTTGACGGAAGCCAGCGCAGGGTTGGCTTGCAACAGGGGCTGAATTCCCATGTAGGTGATGCGGTTGACCTCAGCTTCGTCTAACGATTCAACCTCCAAGCCAGTTGCAATGTACATGCGGTCTATGAACGCCAAACGATTGCTAGCTTCTCGAACCGCACTGGTAGCAACCACACGAACTTGATCGGGCCTAGAGATTCCGAATTCTTGCATGAGGCGTCGGTAGCTCTTGAGTACTAAGGCGCATTCCTCGATGCTCTGCCGGCGGATACGTTGAATCGTAAAGGTGTCTTTTCCGAGCGAAACGGCTTGTGAGACCTCTTCCAGGATGCGAACATTGCCGCGCGGATCGATTTCGGCAATAGCCATCCGCACGCTGGTTGCTCCAATGTCGACGACTGCGACGGGGCGGGCTACGGTAGAAACGGAGCCGGTACGGTTTAAGGGAACAGATGACATAAGTAGGGTTTGCAAAGTATCTAAATCAAAGCCAGACTTTCAGTCATTCGATGATAGCCGGTAATTCCAATGGTTTGTAGGCTGTTATCGAAATCAAGTGACGATTCAAATTCGATCTTTAATCTTTTTTGGGAAATAGCTAGAGTTGGGCTTGGATCGGGAGCACATGGCTTAGCCCGACACACTATTTCCGAGTCAACCGACTTTTATGGAGATGCGAGCATGGACGCGGCGTCAAATATCAAAACTTTCTTGGTTGCATTGGCAGCTAGTTTCGGGACGGCAGAGTTTGTCTTTAGCGACGACGCGGACATCTCCTCTCCCGTCAAAGTAAAACAATGCCAAGCAGCAACATGCTTAGCGGCCCCATGCGTCGGAGGGGTCTGCTGTGAAGGGCAAGCTTGTTTGGACGGCAAATGCTCAGCCGCACAGTGCTCCAATAAATCGCCATGTTCCAATAATGCAGCTTGCTCCAACGAGAGCGTAGTCGCATGCGAAACGGTTCCGTTGGAAGGCAGCCAAGCACCATCGGGTATTGCTGCATTTGTCAGCGAGTGGCTTTTGAAGAGCCCCAAGTTTTCAGCTGAGGTGGCCATCCACTTCGGACAATCACCAGTTTCACCGAGTAAGTTGCGAGATGTCCTTGAAGCGGGCAATTTTGATCTACTCAAACGTACACGCAACCCAGGGACACGAAATGCGGTACCGCAAATCGCTAAACCAATGCGATTTACCGAACGAATCCCGCGAATCCAACTGGGTGAATTGGTCAATGACGTCATCATTTGTGGTCACCGAATATGTTCGGGTAATAAGTGCTTTGATGTTAAGGACGAACCGGTAGCTGGCACTGCCTGCGACAAGACTGAAGAATCCAATGCCAATGAAAATGGCGAGGACGAACCAATCCTCGTGCTCCCCATCGCTCCACCCGCACCGCCAGCTGTTGACATCGCACAAATTGGCAACGAATACGGCGAAAGTGAAGCGGCCTCGATTCTGCGGAGCAGCGGTTTGGGCAAAGTCAATATTTCCGTACCCGTCACGACCATCGTCGACCTGTTGATTGCCAAGACCGATCTATCGACGCGATTGGAAATGACCAGCCAGTTGATGGACGAACGCCAAGTAGCCATGCAACAGATTCAATCACTTGCAAATCGAAATGCGAACCTGTCTACGCAACTAGCTGTCGCCGAAGCTCGAAATCAGATGTCGGATGCCTTGACTGCAAGTATTGTCGACCGTGCCGAACTTGCAATCAAGCTTGCATCGATCGAATCAAAATCAGGTAAACTCCAGGGCTCTGGTAGTGTCGTCCAAACAATTCAAGAAGACTTGTCGAATATTCGTCGTCAAATCGCATTGCTGCGAAGATCACCCGTTCCATTCGCGCCTAGTTATGTTGGCTTGCAATCGGTTCAACCCTACGTTCCAACGGCCCAACTCCCTGCGGTTCAGTTGTCGAAGGACGCCGAAGCGACATGCTCCGGCGAGGATGCAGATAACGTACACGCAACGACAGTGAAGTAATCGCAGAATTCCATACTCAGGAAATTCCTGAAGGTGTCGCCCATGCAACAGCTTCCGCAATTAGATCTCGTCTTGTCCAAGATGGATCAACTCAAACAACACTTGCGGATCGTAAGCACGGAGATTGTTTCGGCGCTGGAAAGTTTTGATCGGGTTACTGCCCAAAACATCAACGCGTTTCGAGACAATCCCTCAACGGATGTCTCGGCGATGGATGGTTACGCGGTGCGCTGGGCGGATATCGATGCAGATGCGTTACCTGTATGTGGAACGGCGACCGCTGGCTCTACACCGCAACAACTCGCCGCGCGTTCCGCAATGCGAGTCTTTACCGGCGGGCCTGTTCCAAACCAAGCGGATTGTGTCGTTCGGCGCGAAGACTGTAGTGAGTCCATTGCGGAGGTCAGGATTCTCGTGCCCAAGGAGACAATCTTATTGGGGCAAAACATCCGTAGGCAGGGTGAAAATGCACGAGCTGGCGATACCATTATTCAACGCGGATCGCTTTTGTCGGCCTGCCGATTCACTGGGGCCATGACTTTCTTGTCCGAGTCCTCGATACACGTGTTCAAAAAAGTTCGAGTTGGCATAATCAATACCGGCGATGAACTGATGGAATTTGGTCAAAATATAGAGGCTTGGCAAATCCGCGACTCGAACGGTCCGTTCCTCGAGTCTAGCATGGCGGTTCACCGATGGCTCCAAACAGAACGTTGCAAAGTATTAGACAAACCCGACCAAATTGAAAAGGCGATTCGCGACGCGCTAGACCACTGCGATGTACTGTTGTTAACAGGAGGCGTTTCCATGGGAGACACGGACTACGTGCCCGACTCGATTCGTTCCTCCGGTGGCCAAGTTGTTTTTCATCGAATCCCAATTCGCCCCGGAAGGCCAATACTCGGAGCGTACGGGCCACAAGGTCAATTGATCCTTGGGCTTCCCGGAAATCCAAACAGTGTCGCCATCACGTTTCGACGATTTGCACGTGAGTTGATTCGGCACATGGCAGGCCTCTCAAGGCCAGAACAAGTACCATGGATTCGACTCGATGTTGACGACTCCAAGACAATCGACTTGACTTGGTTTCGTCTGGTATCGCTTAGGGACGATGGCCAATTGACACTGGTACCAAGTCTAGGCTCGGGTGATATCGCATCGCTCATTCATTCCGATGGATTTGTGGAAATTCCACCCAACAGCCAAACTGCAGGAACGAGAAAATTCTACGCTTGGTGAAATCTGATGCAAGGGCAACCCAGCTTGCGACTTGTTTAACCCGCGTTAAACGTGGTCCATGTTTAACCCGCGCAGCGGCAGGCGGAGCGAGACTCGTTGAATGGCTATTCACGGTTGTCTGAGTTGGGGGCTTTTTCCCTGACGCACGCGCTCGAGGCTTGAGGGCCTCGAGCGGTTAAACATCAGCTGCTATAGAAGTCTGCATTGCAGCGATCGACGGGCTAGCGACTTGTTTAACCGGGGTTAAACGACGGGCCAGCCTGCTGGGTAGGGTGCTTCCACCGAAATGAGTTCCGCATTTTGTGGATGGCGGAATTCAATCTTTCTCGCATGCAAAGCGATCGGCGATTCTCTTTCGCCAAGTGTCGTTCCCAGCCATTCGATTTCACTTCCATACAATTGGTCGCCCAGAATCGGGTGTCCGTGCGATGCGAATTGAAGCCTGATTTGATGCATGCGACCTGTTTCTAGTTGTATTTCGACCAGACTAACGGGCCTTTGATCGGTTAGTTCATGCTGACCAATGACTTGAAATCGGAGTATGGCCTCCCGTGCGTCCTGTTCACTCGCGGATACCAATTCTGCGCGTGGCTCGTCTGGAACCTTTCGCATGGTATCTCGCCACCGTACCTCGTGCGGATTAGAGATCCGAGGCACCACAGCATGATAGATTTTCGTGACTTTTCGAGTGGCGAACTGGTCGCAAAGTCTTCTTAAAGCCCGTTGATTCCTTGCGACAACCATAGCGCCTGAAGTCACGCGATCCAGTCGATGGGGGATGCCAATGAACGGTGTTGGCAATCCAGACTCCACACCTCGCAGTTGCTTTACAAGAAGCGTTTGAATGCTATCGATTCCTGGTACGGCTTGCGTCAGGACGCCCGATGGTTTGTTGATAACAAAGAACCAGGCACTCTCGTGTAGGATTTCGATCATAATCGACGATGCAATCAGGGCAAAAAAAAACGAGAAGCACCGGCCACGAATTCGAGTCATCATGACTACGAGCTCATTGGGCTTCTCGTTATGTTTTATGTTCTAGTATTTGTGCGGCACCGGTCAAGTGGTAAACCGGGGTTCATGCATCAAAAGTTCTTTAGCATATTCCAGAAATAGCACTCATGAATTCGGGCAATCAATGCGAGTCGATTCACTTCGTAACAGGTAAGCTCGCAGAACCGGCGCTCCGAGAAATTGTGGCGTCGATCGCAAACAAGCTAGGCTTCGAATACTCGATCGAAGTGCTGCCCATTACGGTCGCAGCACTTATGACCCCTCAATGGTTGCTTAAACATATGCGAGTTCCGGAAGCAGCCACTCGAGTGATACTCCCTGGTTACTTGCAATCTGGAATCGAAGAGATTCGATCGGCTGTTAGCAAGCCCATCGAGTGTGGCCCAAAAGATGTTCGCGATCTACCAATCAGCTTCGGTCGCAAACGATTCATAGGAGATGACTATGGTCGATTTTCGATCGAAATTATAGCGGAAATCAACTATGCGTCTCGGCTCTCGATCGAAGCCCTCGTTTCACAATCAAAGCAGCTCGTTACTGACGGTGCGGACCGCATCGACTTGGGCTGCGAGCCAAGTGTACGATGGACCAACGTAGCGGACGCCGTCAAAGCCCTGCGAGATCAAGGGTTGACTTTATCGATTGACACTTTTGACCCTTGGGAAGCCTCTGCGGCGGTGGCTGCCGGCGTGACGCTGGTGCTCTCTGTTAATAAAACAAATCGTCAAGCGGCACTTGAATGGGGTTGTGAAGTCGTCGTTGTTCCTGATGAAACAGTTGACTTCGAACGCAGCTTGCTTGAAACGATAGAATTCCTAGACAAACATCGCATCCCATTTAGGCTGGATCCTATTTTAGAACCGATCGGTTGCGGTTTCGCAGCCTCGTTGGGGCGCTACCTTACGACGCGAGCTTCGTTTCCGGAAGTATCCATGCTAATGGGCATTGGAAACTTGACCGAGCTAACCGATTGCGATTCGGCCGGACTGAATACGGTGCTGCTTGGTTTTTGCGAAGAACAACAAATCCTTAGCGTACTCACCACTCAGGTTATCCCATGGGCGCAATCCAGCGTCAAAGAATGCGATCTGGCGCGTCGCATTGTGAACTACGCCGTGAGGCACAAGATTCCCCCCAAACACCTCGACGAACGGCTCGTCATGTTGCGAGATCCGAGGTCCGCAAGTTACTCCGCGGAAACCATCGACAACGTCGCGAGCAACATCAGGGACAACAACTATCGAATCTTCATCGACGAAACGCAAATCCATTTGATCAGCGCAGGAGTTCACCTTCGTGGGACCGACCCATTTGTTATGATAGAGGAGCTAATGCTGTTGCCACAGTCCAGAAATGTGGACGAGTCGCACGCGTTTTATTTAGGTTTCGAGTTGGCCAAAGCATTAACAGCCTTAACCCTTGGGAAACGCTATGAGCAAGACGAACCGTTACAATGGGGCATGCATACGCGTTCAGAAAAACATCATAGGCTAACGCGAAAGACGAAACCAAATGCGGTAGGGCGATCCTCACACTGATTGTTCTGCACGTAGCTTTGTTTCCTAGAGAAGAAGAAGTCCGGCGGCCACGCGACACAAGGCCCAGGGACCATGTTACGGGTTAATTTCTAAATCAGCGCCCATTCGTCTACTAGTTGCAAGCGTTCTACCGAATTGGAAAGATTGAGACTATCGAATTCGTCATCGATACGAGTCACTAACCCGTTACGAAACTGAAAATGCAAATTAACCCAATAGGCGGACATTTCATGATGGTGATAGCTTACCCGGTCCTCAAACCTTACCACCATACGATTTTGGCTCGCCATGTAAACGGGTTTTAGAATTCCCTGTTCTCGAGAAAAGGTAGCGAAGAAACGATTGAGAAATTCTTGAAAACCGGAAATACCCTGCCATAATCCGGCAAAGGGGGAATGATTCGCGTCTGCCGAGCAGTTGAATACGAAGTCGTCCGCGAAAATATCGCTACACGCAATTAACATGTCGCATCCAAGCGAATCGTAGCTTTCAACAAATCGTCTAGCAATGGATTCGAGGTCGATGGTTAAGTCTTGAAACGAGACAGCTTGTCCATTCACGGACATCGTCATGGCCAAATCCTGAATCGTCTGAAACCGCAGGGATCCTCCGGCTTCCGCTTTGCGAATCACACGTTCGGAATAGCCAGATCTGTGTCCGAGTTCTACCTGGGACCAACCCAACTGCACTCGAAAGCTACGAAGCATCGATCCATTAACTGCCTGACATCTTGCTTTTGGAGTCAACATCCGAGATTCGTCCCATTTAGGCGTTATGGCGCTTCCATCGATTCTTGCTTCGGCGCAAAAACAATCGGAATCAATGAACCGTCGCTGCTATCCATACAATCCGCATTTGAGTCCCGAACCCTTCAAAAAATGCCGCAAGTCGGAAAATCGTTTAAATTCTGGCACCACGGGTGTCGGTTTACCGGCACCGGCGATTGGCGAGGAGTGTTCAAATTCTGGCTATTTAGGACAAACGCGTATAAACTTAGGGGCGGGAACAAGTCCGCGACGAAACATCGTTTCGACGCCCACCCCCACTTCTGGAATTCGAATTCATTGGCATGGTAAACGAGCCGTCAGCAGCAGCCTTAATCTCAAAACTTCGCGAGGGAGACGAGGACGCGGCTAGGCTATTGTGGGATCGATTTTTTGCACAACTCATGACGCTGACCCGCGCCCGGCTTCAGCCATCTTCGCGAGCTATGTCGGATGAAGAGGATATTGTCGTCAGCGCAATGAAAAGTTTTTGCATCGGCCTGCGCGACGGAAGATTTCCAGAGCTATCGAATCGAGAGAGTCTTTGGCGGCTTCTGCTGACGATTACATTGCGTAAAATCGCCGACAAACAGAGCTACGATAAGCGAGGCAAGCGGGACATCGCCAAAACCCACTCGAACGGTTCGGAAGGAATGGAAGAAAGCGAAGTCAACGCGTTTATTAGTCGCGAACCCAACCCGGAAATTGCAGCTGAGTGCGCGGAGCAGATAGGCCGTCTATTGGAGTCCCTTGAGCACGACGATTTAAAAAAAGTTGCGCTAATGAAAATGGAAGGCTATACTAACGGCGAGATCGCTCAGGACGTCCGTTGCAGCCTAACTTCTATCGAACGAAAACTAAGAACTATCAGATCCATTTGGAGTCAGTCTTAAATGCTAAGTTCGGAATTGTTTACCCTATCAAAGCACGAATTGCTTGAGATGGAAGGAATCTGTGATGGATATGAGTCAGATCAAAAGCTCAGCGAGTCGCAGATGCCGCTCGACGTCGACCCCTACGTTCAACGAGCCAGCGCTTCCATTCAGCCATTCGTGCTGGCTGAGTTAGCACGCATTCAAACGGAATGGCACATGGAGTCAGCCACCCAAAGGATTGCTGACTCCACTGCACATGGAAATCAATTTATTGGGAATGCCAAGGCCGACGGCATTCACAGCCAGATCTTTCTTCAAAGCCAATTGGGGCGAAGGTTTAGTCTGATAGAGTTTTTGGGACAAGGGTGCTCTGGTAGCGTCTGGAAAGCCTTTGACCAGCAGCTCAACCGACTGGTGGCGATCAAGGTGCCTCATCCCAATATGCATTCGACGGCAGATCATTTTCTTCGTGAAGCCAGAGCTGCCTCGCGACTGAACCATCCGAACATCGTCCGAATCTTAGAGGTAGGACAGGAACAGGAAACTTGTTTTCTTTTGAGTGAGCTCATCGATGGCGTCACACTTGCGAAACGACTGGAGAGTGAGCAACTCACCATCGACGAGTCTGTCGATTTGCTAATCGAAATTGCGCAAGCCATGGAATACGCTCATTCTATGGGGATCGTGCATCGCGATTTGAAGCCTCACAATATACTGATAGGCAAGAATGGGACTATCAAAATCGTTGACTTCGGCTTAGCGAAGGACTGGAATGACAAAGATGCAACTTTGACTCAAACCGGATCTGTTATCGGCACGCCGGCCTACATGTCGCCTGAGCAAGCCAATGGAGGCGACTGCAAACCGAAATCGACAACGGACATCTATTCGTTCGGAGTGGTTTTCTTTCAGCTCTTAACGGGCGACGTTCCGTTTCGTGGAAACACGCGCATCGTGCTTTTTCAAGTTCTGCATGCGGATCCGCCTTCACCCATTCGAATGGATCGCAATTTGCCCCTCGAATTGAACACGTTGTGTTTGAAATGTTTGGAGAAAGATCCGGCGGAACGTTTTCAGACGGCCAAGGAGCTCAAGGACGAACTGGTTCGATTTCGAAGCGGTCACCCGATCCATTCCAAGCCGGCATCCAAATGGGTGATTGCCAAAAAGTGGGTTGGGAGAAATCGTCGACTTTCCGGGTGGATCGCTTCGACTTTTTTGCTGCTGATCGCGACAACCCTCGTCGCGTCTATTGCGGCCGTGGTCGTTGCCCGTAGTTGGAGAGGCGAGCGTGATGCGCGTTTGGCCGCACATATCGCTCTAAAGGAAGCACAGAATCAAACGGAGGAAGCGAACAAACAATCTCAAGCAAACAATGAAATCGTTAGGTCTTTGGAATCGATTTTTCATTCGACGAATCCGCTTAATTTTTTACTTTCGAGTAACGACGGTTCGGCGGCTGAACCCCCGACCTTGAATTCGTTGTTAGATAGGTCGGTAGATCGATTTCGTAGCGAACTGGCTAACCAACCTGCAGTTCAAGCCAAAATGTTTGACGCGATCGCAAACGCTTACCGCGCGGCGGGCGAATTCCGCAAAGCGAGGGAGTTGCTAGATGAGGCAACCAGAATACGAGAGCAGTCGGATTCAAAAATTTTGGATCGCTGGACGTCGTCGCGTGACTCGATGGTCAATAAATTTTATCGGGGCTGGCTAGAACACGATCGGACGCAATTGGGAGAGGCTGAAAAATTTTACCGGGCTGCCTTGGATGGGTTTCCAAAGGTGGACAATTCAGAGGATCAACTGTTTCTAGCGGACGTGCAGTTCCATCTAGGGCGATTGCTGATCGATCTCCGGCGACACGACGATGCGGTACCACTGATGAGGGAAGCCCTTCGCATTCGAGAGAGTCACTTACCAAGGGAATCTTTGGCCGTTCAAGTCGCAAAGGTCGGTCTCATATTCAGCAAGAAGAAAAACATCGAAGATTTGACGTGGTCCGATTTCAATGACTTAGACATAGACATATTAGCTGGAAAGGGTTGGGAAGCCGAAATCATTCAAAACTACTTTGTAGGTTTGTCTTTTCGTCAGGCGAAAGACTTCGTGAATGCACGAAGAAATTACGAATTGGTGTTAAATAGCCTAGGAAAGGTTCTCCCCGCAAAAAACCAATACGCTCTCCTTGTTCGGGGGGACTACGCCGGTCTACTTTACGAAAGCGGTGACTATCGAACTGTATTTCCAATCGTGAAGGAACTCATCCATGACGGAGATGCGATTTGTCCCGAGCACACAAAGCTGGTTGATGTCAAATTGCAATTTGCATCGGAACTCATGCGCGCATCCAAGATGGATGAGGCTCGCAAGCTATACGAGGAAGCGATGGCGCAGCAAATCGCCCGAGGGGACTTCCCAGAGGAGGCACACTATGGCTTAACTTGGTGTTTACTCGATGCCAAAAGTCCAGAGGCGGCGTTGGCGCACGCCGAAGCTTTATGGGGACACCGAGATAATAAAACTGCTTACCAGGTCGCCTGGTGTGCACACACTCGCGCACGCGCACTTCAAGCCTGTGGGATAGACGATGAAGCGAAAACAATGGACGAACGTGCGATGAAAGAGGCGGTTATTGAGTTGCATTTCCCTAAGGATGCGATTTCATTGGAACGCCTTTCCGCGATTCACACCCACAAGGGCGATTTAGCTACGGCAGAGAGATTGCTTCGAGATGCCGTCAATGCCGAACGCCACGACCGCCCCGCAAAGCACCCCCGACTTGCCGATCGAATTTTGTCGTTGGCGCAAAACCTAATGGCTCAAAAGAAAACGGACGAAGCTCGTAAAATGTTCACAGAGTCGCTTGCAATTTACCAACAATCCTTGCCACTGGACGATGTTAGGATCGAAGACAACATCCGCGTCTTGCAGACGTTGGATATCCATTAGGCGGCTCAGCGTGGCGGGCCGGCGCACTGGTTACTTCAAACCTTTCGAGCCGTCGGCCAACACCTCCTCCGTGCGAATGTGAAAGGCTTCCAATCGATTGACACCAAAGGTGGTCGTGATGGCAACGTCGGCCGCATCCCTTCCTCTAGCAACTAGTACCCGTCCGATTCGCGGCGTGTTATTTCGGGCGTCGGCAGGATACCACCTGCCACCAAGGTACACCTCAAACCAGGCGCTGAAATCCATCGGATAGGGAGCTAAAGGAACACCGATGTCTCCTAAGTACCCCGTGCAGTAACGGGCTGGGATATTCAAGCAACGGCAGAGGGTGATCGCTAAATGCATGTAGTCACGACAAACACCCGTTCTTTCACGGTATGCCTCGAGTGCCGTACGCGTCGCCCTAGCTTGCATGTAGTCAAAGCGGATATGCGCATGTACGAAGTTGCAAATGGCTTGGACCAGACTCCAACCCGCTGGCTGCTGACCAAATTGCGACCAAGCAATATCGCGAAGTTCGCTATCTACTTCGCAGTAACGACTGGCTAACAGGAAAAGCAAGACGTCATTCGGCAAGTCTTGTGGCCTATGTTGAATTGCCCCCCATCCTAAGACATCCGGCTTGCCATCATCGTCAACAATTGCGTCGTTGAAGAAAGTTGAGCGGCCGGCTGGGACCAAGACTCGACTACATCGATTGCCGTAGACATCCAAATAGTTTGAAATCGGAACACGAGGTTCTACCCTTATTTGTTCAGCCGACCTGATAGAGGTATCACGTGATGGATGCAGACTGAGCATCAACACAAGCGAAGTAGGCTCGGGAAAGGTAAAAGCAATTTCAAAACCGACCCGAATGAACATTACCAACCCTTGGGTGAGCACCATCAAAACTGCGAAGTGAATTCATCGGTTATCATAGAAGCTGGCTTGCAACAAAGCGATGGATTCAATCCAGATTTCGCCGAGACTATCTCCTATAACCCAAGGATACAACCGTGCCGCAAAGCGAAACGTGGTATTTTTCGTACGGCAGCAACATGTCGAAACAGCAAATGCTCAGTCGAACAGGATCCGTACCGACTTCCTGCTTGGCCCAACTCGTTAACTATCGACTTGCCTTTCGAAAGGTTCTCGCCAGTGACGATGTTTTCGCGACGATCGTTCCAACAAAAGGATCGGTTGTTCATGGCGTGGCTTATTGGTGCACTCCGCATGCGATGCTTCAACTCGACCTATTGGAAGGCGTTGCGCAAAATTGCTACCGCCGAGAATCGGTCCGAGTAACGACTCAGTCCGGTGAGATTCTAAGCTGCATCGTCTATATTGGTGAAGCATTTTCGAACGAGGCATCCACTCCGAGTCCTGCCTATTTGAATTTGATCCTGACAGGTGCGCAAGAGCACCAATTGCCGATGGACTACGTTCAGTCGATTGAGAGAATGGCGCATAGCAATGCGTGAAAAAGTCCCGGCTTACGTAGCTTTGACTTGTCTTGACAGGCGTCCTAGGTTTTGGGTTTCGAAACGAGAACGATCTGCTTGCCAATGTTTTCGCCGCGTAACATTCCCAGAAATGCTTGTGGTGCATTCTCTAGTCCGTTGACGATACTCTCGCGATATTGAAGCTTGCCCGTTCGCAACCATTCGGCCAATTGCGAGAAGCCTTCTTTGAATCGTGGCGCATAGTCCAGTACTAGGAACCCCTGTACCTTGGCTCGTTTCTCGATCAGTTTCCAGAGCAGCCGCGGACCGACCTCCGGTTCCTCCAAATTGTACTGCGAGATTTGCCCACAAACACAGACTCGCGAGTGAATGTTCAAGTAGTGAAAGGCTGCATCGGTGAGTTCACCGCCAACGTTATCAAAGTAAATGTCGATGCCTTGTGGGCAAAGCTCTTTTAATTTAGCGAAGTAGTTTTTCTCACTACGATAATTAAACGCAGCATCAAAGCCCAGTTCGTCGGTCAGAAGTCGAACTTTTTCGTCCGAGCCCGCTACCCCGACTACACGACAGCCATACATCTTCGCGATTTGGCCTGCGATCGTCCCCACGGCACCCGCCGCACCGGAGATGAGAACTGTTTCACCGGCCTTCGGCTGGCCAATGTCGAGCAGGCCAAAATAAGCTGTCAGTCCTGGCATGCCGAGCGCGCCAAGATACGCGGTGAGCGGAGCAAGTTCGCGGTTTACACGATGAATATCCGAGCCATCGCTCAAGGTATAATCTTGCCACCCCAACATCCCTTGGACATATGTCCCTACTGGAAACTTGGCAAGATTCGATTGCACGATTTCACCTACACCGCCACCGGTCATTACCGCGCCCAGTTGAACCGGGTCCGCATACGAGGCGCGGTCATTCATTCTGCCTCGCATATACGGATCCACGGATAGATAAAGTGTCCGGATCAAGACCTGGTCGGGTCCCGCAACCGGAATCGCAGATTCGACAAGCTTAAAATCCGAATCCTTTGGCCATCCAATCGGTCGAGCGGCGAGTTTGACTTGGCGGTTCATTTCTTGCATAGCAACTATATTTCCATTGGAGAATTGTTGAGCAACATCTGCTAGCACGGAATCCATGGCAGCACTATTATGGTCGCTTACATGTTATAACACGTAGGTCTGCCTGTCCTCCCCACCAAACCTTTGGCCTCCCAAAAACCTCATTCGGGTCACACCTAGACAGAGAAGATGTTCATCATGAAATCAGACAGAATTTTCAAGCCACGCAATCTCGCGAGCATTGCTTTGTTGTACGCAACTTTGGTTGCATCCGTGACTACCGCCCAAGACGTTGTCAAACCGTTGACATATCGTCACTTCGCGGTGGAAGAAACCGATGGCCGCGTCGTAACGATGACACCGGTTCCCGATAAAACGGCTCCGCCATGGGCTCGAAATGTATCGCAAAATACTTTCGACTGGACCAAAAAGCCTAACGCACAACCTTTCCTTGCAACTCCCATTGTTTATGTGTTGCCTCCAGCGGACCAATCAGAGCCGTTTCATAGACACAATCATCAGCCCTCGATTGCTTGGTTGGCAAATGGCGACTTGCTAGCGATTTGGTACACCACCAAGGACGAATCGGGGTCCGAGCTTACCGTCCTAGCCAGCCGACTCAGGGCGGGGCAAAAAGAGTGGGAGCCATCGAGCGAGTTTTTCAAAGCGCCCAATCGTAACATGCATGGTTCAAGTATTCTTCATGATGGAAAAGGGACCATTTATCACTTCAATGGCATGGCACCAGATGGTGGTAAGGGCTGGGCGTTGTTGGCGTTGTTAATGAGGACCAGCAGGGATAATGGCGTGACATGGACAGCTCCTTTCGCCGTAGATCCACGAATCATCGGACGCCATCAGGTAATTACTGGTACGCTGCTGACAAAGGCTGGAGTGCTCATCCAAAACTGCGATGCCGTGCCTGGCGGCAACGGCGGGACAGCTCTGCACATTAGTCGCGACCTTGGCATGACATGGGTTGATCCCGGCGAAGGTAAACCGCAACAAAGTTTCACCGAAGGAGGAATCGGGGAAGGCACTATCGCAGGCATACATGCCACCGCCATTGAGCTGGAAGATGGACGATTGATGGCCCTTGGGCGAGGTGACTCTATCAATGGCAAAATGCCTATGAGTATTTCCTCGGATCTAGGTAAGACATGGACCTATTCTGCGAGTCCGTTTCCGCCGATCGGCGGCGGCCAACGACTTGTTCTGCGGCGATTGAATGAAGGCCCATTACTACTTATTTCCTTTACGTCGGGTAAACGCAGCGAACCCGAAGCCAACGGCATGAACTTTATCGATCAGAAAAACGCAGAGTTCATTGGCCACGGGATGTATGCCGCGCTCTCGTTCGACCAGGGAAAAACGTGGCCGGTCCGCAAACTCTTGACGCCTGGCAGTGGCGAATTTGACGGGGGTGGTCACACGAGTACGTTCACGGCTACTTCGACCCGCGCCGAACACGCTGGGTACCTCGCCGCCACACAATCGCCAGATGGGGTGATTCACCTCATCAGCAGTCGCTTGCATTACCGTTTCGACCTTGCGTGGCTGAAGGCTGGCATGAAGCCAAGCAAAGAGTAGAGAAACGATCCGATTCATAGTTGCACCCGGCAGGTGCAACCTACCGTAGGTCACTCTTGCCGAGAGTGACCCTCACACATGCAGACCGGCGGCGTGGCCGGTGCTCCAGGCAGCTTGAAAATTGTAGCCACCGATCGGCCCATCTAAATCGAGGATCTCGCCTGCAAAGTAGAGGCCAGGTGTCTTGCGACTTTGCATGTCTTGAAAGTTGACTTCACCGAGAGCGACGCCACCTGCTGTCACCTCCGCTTTGGGATAGCCGCGCGTGCCCTGGATCGGTACGGACAATGCTTTGAGTCGCTCGACCAAACCGTTCCGAACCTTCTTGGACATCTCGGCCGTATGCACCTCGTTGGTCGAGCCTACGATTGCGACCAAGGCAGATGCAAGTCGCTTTGGAACGCGTTGGCTAAGCACATTGGCAATCGTCTTGTTCGACTCTTTGGCGGAATCGATTAGCCACTGTTCGCAAGCCTCTCGAGACACGTCAGGCAACAGATCCACCAACATGGTTGCAGGGTTCTCACTAGACAAGTCGGAAAAACATCGCGAAATATTCATGGCGGTGGGCCCACTGCAACCGAAGTGGGTCCAGAGCAATCCGCCCCGCGAAGTTGCCCGCTCCAGCTTTGCAATTTTGGCATCCGGTCCGATGACTTTGGCTGTCACCTCGGCATCGTCGAGTGTTATGCCGCTTAGCTCGTGCACCCAGGCTTCGGTGGAAAGCAAAGGGGTCAACGCAGGTCGGAGTGGAGTGATCGTATGCCCCATCGCTTGAGCCCATGGATATCCGTCGCCGGTGGTCCCGCAGCCACTGTAGCTCAAACCACCACAGGTTATCAGTATTGAGTCACAAACGAAGTTGACACATGATTGGGCTTGGACCTTGGCGGTCACTTCGAAGCCGCCGCTCGGCAAAGGCATCTGCCGAATGGACTGGACAGCAGCCCCAGTTACCAAACTGGCTCCCTCGCGGGCCAATCGTCGTACGACCGCGTCGCGAACGTCGATCGCACGATCGCTTGCGGGGAACACTTTACCGGTCTCTTCCACTTTGGTCGGTACACCCTCAATGTCCATTTGTCGGACGACATCTTGAGGAGAGAGCCGGCTCAATACGGATAACAAAACTCGGCCATTTTTTCCGAAAGCATCTGCGATCTTTCGGCTATCGCAGTTGTGCGTGATATTGCATCGCGTCCCGCCGGACATGAGAATTTTAACGCCAGCTTTGTTGTTCTTCTCAAGGATCAGTACTTTCCGGCCACGCGCGGCAGCCGTTCCAGCCGCCCAGAGCCCGGCTGCACCTCCTCCTACAATAATGACGTCCCACCGCGTTTGCATGAATGATTCGCTATTCGTTCTGCACGATTTTAGTTTCGAGGTTACACTATGTGCGAAGGTTTTGGCGACTTTCGCGACCCTGCGCCGATTCATGGGCGCCGATCAAAAGCTACCACCCAATCGCATCCATGTCGACAGAAGTAAAGAAAACAGAAGTCGGAAGTTATTTCATTTCCAACTATCCGCCCTTTTCGCAATGGACAGGTGATGCGTTGCCAACCATCCAAGCTGCGATGGCCAATCCGCCTCAGAAACAGCGATTGGCCTCCGGTCAGGAAGTGGATACTCCGCTCGGTTTGTACTTGCACATTCCCTTTTGTCGCAAGCGTTGCAAATTTTGTTACTTCAAAGTATTCACGGACGTCAACGCCGGTGAGATCGAACGCTATGTGTCGGCGTTAACCCGTGAGATCGAACTGGTCTCGCAACTGCCAGTCATGGGTGGCAGACCGTTTCGATTTGTCTATTTCGGAGGTGGCACCCCGAGCTTCTTATCGGTCAAGCAATTGCAGTCGCTGTTCGACCGTTTGCACAAAAGCATTTCCTGGGACCAAGCCGAAGAGGTCACTTTCGAATGCGAACCTGGGACGTTGAGCGAATCCAAAGTACACGCGCTTCGAGAACTCGGTGTCACTCGGCTGAGCCTAGGCGTTGAGAGTTTCTCGGATGCCATCCTCGAAGAGAATGGTCGTGCCCATTTGTCCAAGGAGATTCACAAAGCCTGGGAATGGATTGTAGCTGCGGGATTTCCCAACGTGAATATCGATTTGATTTCTGGGATGGTGGGCGAGACTTGGGACAACTGGCGAGAGAATGTTCGGCGGACACTTGAGCTCTCGCCTGAGAGCGTCACGATTTATCAGATGGAATTGCCATTCAATACCGTCTATTCCAAAGACCTATTGCAAACCCATCAGGCGGCTCCGGTTGCGGACTGGCAAACGAAAAGAGACTGGGTTCAGTATGCATTCGAGGAATTCCAAAAATCTGGCTACCAAGTCAGTAGCGCTTACACGGTCGTCAAGGATCCTACCAAGGTTAGTTTTTCCTACCGCGATAACTTGTGGCGTGGTTCGGATCTAATTGCGACCGGCATTGCAAGCTTTGGGCACGTCTCGGGGGTTCACTATCAAAACGTACCGGAATGGCCTCAATACATCGGAGCATTGCTGGACGAGAATCGACTACCCATAGGCCGGGCTTTCGTACCAACAAAGGAACAATCGCTCATTCGCGAAATGATCCTACAGTTAAAGCGAGGGTATCTCGATGTTGGGTATTTTGAAACGAAATTCAATACCGATATCGCAGAAAGATGGCAAAGCGAATGGAACGAGTACGTCGAGGATGGATTTGTCGTATTAAAGGCGGATGCAACAGGCAAATGCAATCGAATTGAATTGACGATGGAGGGATTGCTACGGGTCGACGGCCTGTTGCCTGCGTTTTTTGAACCCCAGTTTCGTGGGGTTCGGTACACATGAGCGAATCGCTCACGTTCATGATGGGGGATTTTGCAGCCGAATTCCCGACAGATAGACTCTATGCCAAGAACCACATGTGGGCCATGCCGCGAGAAGAGAATGTTGTTCGGTTTGGCTTCTCGGCATACGCCGTGCGTCTTTTGCAAGATATTTATTTCTTGGAGTTCGGCATCGAAGAGAATTCGGAATTAACAAATCGCCAGGAGTTTGGTAACATCGAAAGCAAGAAAGCCGAGAGCGGGCTGTACGCACCGATGGCTGGCAAAGTTGTTCGCATCAACGAGCAATTGCTAAATGATCCGTCAGGCATTAACGTGGACAAATACGGCGATGGCTGGCTGATGGAAATGCATGGTGATTCGAGCGAAATGCTTAGTCCCAAGCAATATTTAGAACACCTTGCAAAAGCGTGGGATGTTGCCCAAAGAACCATCAAAGGGCAAGCCAATACGATTGATTCGAACGAGGAGTAAAAGTATGGTGAGTGCGAATAACGGTAGCTCCGCTTCGAGCGGATTGTTGATTGTGGTTTCGCAGGGCCAAAGTCGAAGCCCCGAAAAACGCTCTCTCGAAGACTCGATTGCGACTATCGCTGCAAGCCTACCCAACACGACATGCCTGGTCGTTCCGCATTTGTATGATTTGGCCTCGGATAGCCAAAGCGTCACCAAAATGAGGGAGTGGAGTGGCCCGATTGTGATCTTGAGTTGGCTCTTCGATCGAGCTGGATTCTGGGTACTGGATCGCCATGAGATACGTGGGCAGCACGGTGAAGTGCAATTGCTGAATCTGGATCTTGTCAACGATGATGACGAAGAGGAAGAAGACAAAGAAGATGAGAAGGCTAGCGATCGTGTTGCGAATATTGCCGTGCGTCCATCGAGAAAGATCTATTCGATCGATATGCGAGCCGGAAGTACAGGCGATGTTTATGCTGCGGAGTTTCGACGCATTTTGGTGGAAGAACAACTAGATGCACCGAAAAAAGACCTTTTATCTCTCGATCGGTTTTTGAATCCGACGAATTCGACTGCCCTTTCGATGGACGGGTCAGGACGATTGGATGGCAGTTCGAGTGCTCCTGCATCGCACGAGTCGCCGCTTGGTATCGTCCCGCTGCGAATGGACGAGCACCCGCAAAGACGCTGGTATCCTGTTATTGATTACAGCCGATGTACGAATTGCATGGAGTGCATCGATTTTTGTTTGTTCGGTGTCTATGGCGTCGACCGAGGCGAAACCATTTTAGTCGAACAGCCTGACAACTGCCGAAAGGGCTGCCCCGCATGTTCTCGGGTTTGTCCAGAGAATGCGATTATGTTTCCACAACATAAGACCCCAGCTATCGCTGGTGCCCCAGTGGATGCCGGCGGCTTCAAGATCGATCTATCGAAATTGTTTGGAGCGCCTGAGCGCGACGAGGACCCCGCCGAGGCGGCAGCCAGGGAAAGGAATGAACAACTGATTTTGGCGGGACGGGCAGCAGTCGATTTCAATCCTTCCAACGCGGCCGAAAGCTTGGCGACCGTTGAGGCGGTTGCTCCGAAGCAAGAACGCATGCCAGATGAACTAGATTCGTTGCTCGACCAACTCGATGCGTTGGATTTATAGAAAGGCATACTGACAGTGCCTTCCTCGACGCGTTTACCCAAAGGATCTCACCTTCAAGATGGGGCCGCCGAAGGTGCTCGCTCGTCCAATGCGATCTACCTAGCCTTGATCGTTGCGAGTATTTGGCTTGCAACGGGCTCAGCATTGTCGACGCGATTTCATCTCGTGTTTTCCTACGAGACGATCTCGACGGTTACGCCCGCGTTGGAGGTCCTCGCCGTTTCTAATACTGCGTTGATAGCCCTCGGAATTATCGCCTTGGCCTTTCCGTTCTGCGTGCACTTCAGAAGTGATGACAGGCATTGGCCGTTGGGACTTGCGTTTGCATCGGCGGCAACTTTGCCGCTTTGGCTCGTTGTTGCAAGGTGTGTGAGTGAGGCAACACCGGAACCAGCGTTATGGGAAATCGTTTGGTACGCCATTTTCACTGGCCTAGCGCTGAACCGATTGTCAAGATTCGAAATGTTAGCGTCGGATTCGATGTGTCAGCCTGAGGACAGGCTGACCGACGTGGTGTGTCAGCCTGAGGATGGGGCGGCATTCGTGAACACAGGTTGGTTCGGGCACACGATCTTGGGCGTTGCCGCGATGGGCGCGTTTGCATGGTGGTTTCTCCAAGGTCATTGGTACTATGAAAACTTTCGTCTGGGATTCAACGACTTCGGCCATTTCACGCAACGCATTGCAAACACGGCGGCTGGGAGAGGGTTCCTGCTAGAAACTTCCGTGCTACCGACCTTTTGGGACCACTTCAATCCTGGACTTGCATTCTTGGTACCTATCTGGTGGCTATGGCCGAGTGTGTACCTGGTTATTGCACTGCAGTCGTTGGCGTTGGCGTTTCCAGCCGTGTTGTTAGCGTCGATTGCACGCAAATTAGGGAGTAGCGTCCTGTCGGCAACTCTTTGGGGTTTGGCTTGGTTGCTCCATCCGTGTATTGGTCAAATGAATATTGCCTACACTTATGGCTGGCATCCGGTGACAGTTGCGGTCCCACTCTTGCTAATGGCCTATCGCTTGTTGCTTTCGTCCCGATTCCTTTCTTCGACGGTGACGGTGATCATTGCGTGTTCCTTTGAAGAAGGCGTCATTGTAGTCGTGGGATGTTTTGCCGCTGCCATGCTTCTTCGCTCCCTGGTAAATCGACCTATTGATCTGGATCAAAGAACCGTGTTGAGTATGCGATCATGGTTTGCGATCTTCGTGATAGCAACGGTATCCTTTGGGATAATCTACACATCAAGTGGCTTAGCCACGTTTCAGACAGGACGGTTCGCGAGGCTTGGAAATTCGGCTTGGGAAATCGTATTGTCGCCGTTGAT
>JANLRK010000341.1:0-1803 GCA_031361585.1 Pirellula sp.
CTATCGCTCCAGACTTTGGCCTGAAGATGGCAGGGGCCACATTTGGTTCGGTACTTTGAACGCAATACGTCGCGCCAATCGCTAAGCAAAGCATCAAGACCATACATACAATGAGCAGCCCTGTCCCGACGGACACCGATACCACAATGGCTCTGGACATTAGTTCACCTCATAAGCTTGGAATGGAATGTTTGGGGCAGGTGTTAACAATGGGATCGCGCAAAAGCCCCCATATCCTCGCCACTCTGTTAAAAACTGTTGCTTGGGAATTGGGATAAACCGCTCCTTGCGGTTGTTATCAAGCAGCCAAGCGACCTCGCGACCCTGCCAATTTGAAAATCCACAGAACGTCACGCAGTGATTTGGGAAATACCAAATGATGGCTGCTCGGCGTGTGTTGCTTGCCCACTCTAGAAAACCGGGATCGCCGTATTCACGGTCATGTTCTGGAGCGACGAATTTAATACCATTGGCAGCCCACTTCTGTTTGATACTGGTTTCCGTTTGACCACCCGCGTAAGTGGTACGGAACCGTTCGGCCAATTCAGGTCTGTTGTGCCACTGGAGAGCGGAGCAGGTCGACGCGATAACGCAGGAGCCGGATCCGCGGGCGTCCGGCCAGTTCTTCTGTCGAAGCGCAAGAGGCACATTCGCAGCTGGAACTTCCACAGAGGGTCGTGCCAGTTCTCGCCATTGGCGATCCGTGCAGCCAGTAAAAAGCATGCTCAAGAGAACAAGCACAATCGCTGACCAGACGGTTACGTTCGCTAATCGAACCATTGCTATACCTATACTCCGTTTACAGGTTTGATTAGTTGCCGGATTGTTCAACTATGGCTTTGACTTGAATGATGGTCGCTTCCGCGTTGGCCAACTCACTCTGTAGGAGGCGGTTGTTCTTCACTCCTGGCTTGCTAAATGGGTAAGCCGAAACAATTCCCAATAGGTCTGACTTCAAGTCGTCGAGGCTTTCACGAAGCCTTTGGTTCTCAGCCTTCAATTTGGAATTCCAGAAGAACATGGTCTGCCTCGAACAAGAGTGAGTTGACGGAAACCTAGTTGAAGTTGATGGCGACCTTGACCTTCGTGGGTCCGTTGCCAGCAGCCTCAACGCAGCGTCCCAGTGCGATAATGCCGGCACCGACCGCGGCACTGGTCGCCAGTTTGGTCGCCGTCACAAAATTGACGTCGTCTCCGACCGCAAACGTGGTCGCACCCGCTTTGTCACAGTTAAAGACAACCCCTTGCTTACGACAGATACCAGCCGTTTCGTTGGCTGCAATCGGGCGATGGGTGATTCCCAGCGGCTTGCTATTGGCAACCACAACTTCACCAGCCGCGAGCGCCGTACCTCCGTTGGCGTAATCGATCGCGTCGCCGTGCTTCAAATAATCGTGTGACATCCGTTATGAGTCCCCTTTTCGAGTAGTACGGTTTATTGATTCGAACGCAGGTCAATCGCGTTTACGCTTCGCCTTTTGACTTCATTCCCCCACGTGGATCCTGAAGTGCCACACCAAAATCGTGATAGCCGCGCATCTTCACACCCAGAATGTTGAAATCCGCCTCGGCCGTTTCGATTGTTGGCGACTCCTGACCGTTAAGGAAAGCGACTTCAATGACAGGCAGGTCGTTCGGATCCGCTAGTAAATACCATGCCTTGGCGGATGAGCCCGTATAGGTCGTGTTGCCCAGGTAGCGGCTGACTTCGACTCGGTACTTGCCTTGGTGCGGATTGCTTGTCGTCGACTTGGTGTTGGCAGTTGTGTCTCGCATCTCAAGCGACTTGTAGAGCTGTGCCGC
>JANLRK010000529.1:0-13003 GCA_031361585.1 Pirellula sp.
ATATTTCTGCCTTTTGATGAAATCAAGATCGATTGTGAATGCAATCTTTGATGCGGTAATTGTAGGTTCGGGTTTCTCAGGTAGTATCCTCGGAAAAATTCTGGCCGGATCAGGTTGGATGGTCGCGATTGTCGATCAAGCAACGCATCCTAGGTTTGCAATCGGCGAGTCCTCAACGCCGACCGCCGATTTTTTGTTGGCCCATCTGGCGGATCGTTGGCGGATGCCAGAGCTTCGGCCATTGGCTGCCTGGGGCACTTGGAAGGAATCCTATCCGCAAATCGTTTGCGGAAAGAAACGAGGCTTCACCTACTTCTCGCATTTACCTGAACAGCCGTATCGAGATTGCAACGAGCATTCTCAGTCTCTCATGGTGGCTGCTTCGCAAACAGACTATTGGAGCGATACGCATTGGCTCCGTAGCGACGTCGATGCATTCCTCGCCGGACAGTCCGTTGTTAGCGGCTGCGAACTTATTGAGAGCGCAATCATCGACGAGCTACATCGCGATGATGGAATTTGGAAAATGCGAATCGTAGCGGAACAACGCGAGCCGTCCGGTGTCAACATGTCTCCCACCGCCCGGCTTTTGAAGGCGCGTTGGATTATCGATGCCGGCGGCGGTGGCGATTTCTCCGAACGATGGTTGGGAAATCAACGCGATGACGCTTGGATGAAGACTCAAACAGGTTCCATATTCGGGCACTTTCACGGCGTCGAAAGCTTTCCTAAACACCTAAATTGCGAATCGGCTATTGATCCCACTGCAAAATTTAACGCGGATGATTCAGCCCAACATCATGTCACGGACGACGGATGGATGTGGACACTTCGGTTTGATAATGGAATAACGAGTGTCGGAATGGTCCAACCAACGAATCGTTGGCAAACCGTCGAAACCCTGGTTGATGCTGAGCTCGTATGGAAGCGATGGATCAGCCGTTACCCATCCATTCAAGAAATGCTCGCGAAAACAAGGCCCGTCGAGAGCAAGGCTCCGTGGTTGCGTTGGAGCAATCGTCTGAGTCGTTGTCGCCAGCGGGCGGTGGGCGATGGTTGGGTTCAATTGCCGACAGCGTATGGCTTTGTGGATCCGTTGCACAGCACTGGCATCGCGCACGCGTTGAGTGGCGTCCTTAGGATCGCAGAGTTGCTGATTCAAGATGGTACAGTCGACTCCTGCAAATCCTCTCGATGGGTAGACTATGATACTCAGCTTCGCAATGAGATCGCATGGATTGATATGCTAGTCGGTGGATGCTACCGATCGCTGCCCTCGTTTACTAAGTTTTCCGCGTTTGCGACTTGGTATTTTGTGGCTACCATTCAATTTGAGCGTGTCATGGCCCGAGATCCCATTCGATGGACCGACGGTTACCTCTCGTGCGAGAATGGGCAACTACGAGGGAAAGTCGAGGAGTCCTATGTTCAACTTAGGAATCAGAGTGAATCGGAAGCCGTCCATTTCATTCGCAACGGGATACATGCGTGGAATGACGTGGGGTTGTTGGAGCCCATTCGAGGCCAGCGAATACCTCATACAGCACCTCCGAAATATGCGATCGGACGCTAGCAGCGTCCGCCACGTTGCGGACGCTGCTAGCGTCCGAACTAACACATTGTCGACCGTAGGTCACTCTTGCCGAAAGTGACATTGCGCTGACAATACGGGTACAAAATAACTGCCGTTCGCCAAATGAACATACGTAAGGAAACTCGATGAGCATAAATCGCATTTTGATTACAGGTGGATTCGGATGCATTGGATCTGAAACTGCCAAATGGTTGCTTCGTCACACCGATGCAGCTGTCATTGTATGCAGCCGTAGCGTAAGTGAATCGCGAACGAACCGCGTTTTCCATGATGCCGATCGTTCTAGACTGAAAGCGCTTTCGCTAGACGTACAAGATCAACAGCAATTGGAAGGGGTACTTTGTGAGGAGCAGATTACACATGTCGCCCATCTGGCCGCTCTGCAAACACCCGATTGCAACGCACACCGCGACTTGGGATTGCAAATCAATTTAGCTGGAACACAAAACATCGTTGAAGCAATGAAGGCAACGAAGCGTCCATTGCAACGCTTTGTCTTCGCTAGTTCGATCGCAGTTTACGGGCCGCGTTCGGCATACCCGATAGGAGTTGTGCCGATGCTCTCCGAGCCCAAGCCGGTCAATGTCTATGGTGCCTGGAAGCTTGCTAGCGAGCACGTATCGAAGTTCTTTCAACATGATACCGGAGTGCCAACATTGTGTTTGCGTCCCGGCGTGCTCTTCGGGCCAGGACGCGATGCGGGACTAACGTCGAGTCCTACGACTGCCATGAAATGCGTAGCTTTGGGGCTTCCGTACGAGGTTACGTTTCGAACACAACAGGACTATCTCTATGCCCCTGACGCCGGTGCGGCCTTTGCGCATTCGCTGGTCGATCCATTCAATGGCTTCGGCGTTTTTACGTTGCCGCATCACACTGTTGATACGAAACACATCGTCGATGCATTGCGACAGGCAGCGAGAGAACTCGGCATCGAATCGCGGTTCAAAATTACGATCGGTGCTGGCGAGGCGCCGTTCATTTCGGAATTGGAGTTCGAACCGTTTATGAAGGCGTTTCCAACTGCACCCAACACGGATATCAACGAAGCGATTCGTGATTCGTTAGGGGAGTTTGTGGAGCAGGTCAAGCGGGGTTGCTTAACGGAGCGCGATATCGTTAGTACGCCAAACCTTGAGGACGGTGGGGACAAGCCCTAACCGTCCAGTAATGCTTCACTGCGATGCCCAGGAAGTGCTACCGAGAACGCTAGACTTATCCAATAGCCGGACATGCGTGCGTCATTTTTCGTTGTTGAGCAAGCCTTGGGCATCGAGGATAATTCGGCCAAGTTGCACCTCGACGACTCGGTCCTTGGCGAGCTTTCGGCGTTTCAATTCATCGACAAGTTGATCCAATCTTTGCTTGATCGATTCGGCTTCCATTTCCTGTCGGGCTAATTGGGTATCGTATTGTTCCGCTAAGAGTTGCTTCAATAGCTTTTCGTTTTCCGACGCCGATTTGCCTTGGCCTTTGTTGGTGAAGAGCGCTTTGACAACATCCTCTTTCCAAATTGATTGGCAGATCATGTCGGAAACAAGGTCGATTTCAGATTCAGACAGTATTGCAACTTCCTTATCGCCTTTTTTCGCAAGCGATGAAAAGGCCAGCATACCTACCCGAGCGAGCTCCTCCCTCATTTCGATATTGCCCATTCCCGCTAATGCAATTCTCGCACCGTAGGAAGCCGCATACCCAGACTTTTCTAAAGCATCAACTGGTTGCCGGAGTTGTTGGAGCACTAACTCAATCCGCGTTCGATCGTTGACGATTTCGTCATCGAAAACGTATGCGTTCAAAATAATTTCAATGTTACCTGCCAAATTGCCGTCTGACATAACCATTCCACCCTTTAGAGCACCATTCTTTTGGCCGCCTCCAAATCCACTTCCAGCTGCAATGCCGCCGTAACCTCCGGAACCGTAACTACTATCCAACTCAATTTTTTGAGGGCGAAACGAATGGAAAGTGTACTGGAACGAATAAACTCGTGTCGCTTGAAAGGGCTTTCCATCGATCGTGAAAGCAAGCGATGGCCGAACGAAAGCTGTAGACCCGTACATACCTTCAGAATACCCTCCCATTCCGCCGGGATATCCACCACCCATTCCCATTCCGCCGGGAGTTCCACTACCACCACCACCGCCGGGATATCCGCCACCACCTTCGCCAACGCCTCCGTATCCAGCCGATCCACTACCGCCTTTGTTCGACCTACCCGAGGTTTGGCCAAAGCTGGCGGTTGCTAAACATGCCACCAACAAAATGAGCAACAGAGGTTTGAATAGATATCGCATTGATAATCTCCGGAAAAGTAAGGGTGTGAGGAGGACTATAGCTCGGACTCGAGCCTTGTTGTAACTTGTTTCAGTCTTGCCAATTCGCCTTCGAGTGGATCGATCGGGATAGAATTGTCTTGCAGCTTTACGGAGGTTGATCGATAGAATTGAAGAGCTCTTTGTCCCTCCTCACTCAAACGATCCAATTCCAGATCAATTGCTTGAAAATTGTCGAAGATTCCAACCGTGATTCCATATCCCAATCCGCTTGTTGATTCGCTTGTTTTCGTTCTCAGGCTCGACATGGATGCATCCGCGTCCTGCCTAGCCAATTCGCTCGATCGAGGTATTCCTTCATGGCTATTTCGGATCTCATCAGGCAAGCCATCTACCAAATCGCCAATCCATCGATGTAACGGTTCAAAAAGTCCGACGAAGAGGACGAGGCAAGATGCTACTGCAGCTATCGCCCCCCAACGCAATACCTTGGACCGACCCTTGCCAAGCAACCTGCGAGGTGCACGCAGTAGTTCGAGCATTGCTTCGCGCAGTTCGTGAGCCGATGAAAAACGATGCTGGGGATTCTTAGCCAAGAGTCGATCCACAAGCTTCGAAACCTCCACTGGGATCTCGGTATTGAGTCGATGGAGTGGCGTATGCGACGCGTGGCAAACGCGATGAAGGATCGCCATGGGTTCCGCTGCACGAAAGGGGGCGTGTCCCGCCAACATCGTATAGATCAACGAGCCCAACGAAAAGAGATCGCTGCGCTCATCGACCGACTCACCTTTGGCTTGCTCAGGTGACATGTACTCCGGTGTACCTGTAAGAATGCCGCTCTGTGTCATGGTTGCGGCATCGAGGACTCGCGCCAGTCCAAAGTCGGTGAGCAAGGCTCGAGAACCGTTGGCTTCGAGAAGTACGTTCCCTGGTTTGATATCGCGGTGAACCAAACCATGCTCATGCGCTGAGGAAAGAGCATCTGCAAGTTGGCTGCCAATCTTCAACGCATCTTGCCAAGCCATGGACCCTCGTTCTTGAATCCAAGCGTGAAGCGTGGGGCCGGCGATGTACTGCATCACCAACGCAGGTACAGCACCATCGTGCACAACGTCGTACATCGGAACAATGTGTGGATGCGCCAACGCAGCGCAAGCTCGCGACTCCCGTACGAATCGTTCTCTCGCCGCGCCGATTGGTATCAAGTGCAATGCCAAAGTCTTGACCGCCACGACGCGATGCAGTTCGGTGTCATGTGCCCGAAACACAAGTCCCATGCCCCCTCGGCCAACCAGTTGCTCGAGCTCATATCGACCGATCCGTCCTAGCAGTTCCGGATGGCTCGGCGTGTCAAGTAGGCTCTGCAATTGCTGAAGCTCATGTGCCAGTAGGACGTCAGAACCGGTTGTTGTTGGCTGTTCTGTTGATGTCAACGGACAGACGCGTGAACTGATTCGCGATGCGATCGGATCGACTTCCTCAGAAAGGAATTGTTGAGCTTCATCCCACCACGTCTCTTGACCGGCAACTAAATTCAAAGTCGATTGACAATGCGAACAAGTGACCAGATGTTCTGAAAGCGCAGGATTGGGTTCGCACGTTGATTCGAGACAATCGCGAAGAATGTCAGAGTTGGGACAAGGAATCGACTTTCGTTTCATTGCTCTCCTCCCATTTCAAAGAGTAAGTTGGAGTGCTCAAGATCATTCGCTTGATTTGGATCCCATTCGCCGGATAGCGTAGCGTCGAGGACTTGCACTTCCTCTCGCAAAAGCTTGAGAACGCGACATCGAGCGACATATAAATTTCCAAGTGGCATTCCCAATCGCTTGGCAACGTCTTCGGCCGGTTTTGATTGGACCGATGTATCGTGAAATGCCTGCCAAGTGATGGCGGAGACGCGTGCTTGAACGCGGCGTGCTGCCAGTTGAAATAAAGCCGAACGATATTCGTGCGTGAACACGTCATCCATAGGATCCAATGGGCGACTCGACGTACTGCTCACTGACTTGAGCCAGCTGTCGCTGATGAGTTGCGTAAGGGGTCGCTTTAGCTTGCCAGCGCAGAAATCGGCAATCATATTGCGTGCAATCCTTGCGAGCCAGGTACGAAAGCGTGCCCTTTGCCGGTCCGGTTCAAACCGCTCGATAGCTCGTGCAACGGCAAATAGCGTTTCCTGGGCAACATCCTCAGCGTCCGCAGGTTGCAGACCACGACGTCGGGCCATGGAATACAAGGCGGGCGCGTACACGTCCGCAAATTCTTGCCAAGCCTGAACGTCTGTTGGCTTGGCAAGACGCAGTATTAAACTGACTCTGGTTTCCGGGAAGTGGTTCATAGCAATCTCAATCCTTGTATAGTACTCTCCCCATTTTCTCGATTACCTTACACTTGGGGTAAGAATTTTGTTAAAAGTGGGATAGGCTTCCAGCTAGTTCAATGCCGACAGGTTGGAAGCTTATCTCACTTGGCTTCGGCAAAAGACTGGAACAATCATGACGCCTCGACAATTTGCAAAAATCGCCATGTCGTTTCCTGGAGCCGAGGAGGCTGAACACATTGGCCATCCAGATTTCCGATTCGGCGGCAAAATCTTTGCAACACTCAATGCAGCTGACGGTGACTTGGGAATGGTTAAGCTTACTCCATCGCAACAAGCCGCGTTCCTGGAGACCGACGCTGACATCTTTCGACCATGTAGTGGCGCGTGGGGCAAAGCCGGTTGCACTCATCTCGTTCTTGCATTGGCAAAGCCGAAGACTGCGAGATCGGCTTTGGAGTTAGCTTACGAGAACATCGTCGAGGCTCAAACGAGGCGACCGAAAAAATAGGCTTAGAATTCACTCAACTGCGGTTCTGCCTGCGAGTCAAACTCCAGCAGCCAAAATCGGCGATCCGAATAGCATTCCAAAACCTTTTGGTTCAGATCCGCCGATCCCCATCGGACCCATACTATGGGCGAATTTTCAATGTTCGCGTCGTTGAATACCCATTCGCTTTTTACGATATCGTAGTCGGATCTGTAACGGACAAACACGACATCGGAGCCTTGTTGCTTTTTCAGCTCTTGAACCACGCGTGCCCGTTTCTCAGCCCAAGTTGTCTCCCAGCCATCGCCCCGGGTGCATCGCGCGCAAGCGATACTCAAGCTCGTTGCGCACTGAAACAAAATAATGGATGCAAAGAAAGCGTATTCAATGCCAATCGGTCGAGTTGGTATTTGAAACATTTGCATTACTCGATGAATCAATCCGCGAGCCACTGAGCAGGCAATAAACATTGCTATTGGAATGAGTGGCGATACGTATTGTGGTACAGCCCAGGGGATGCAGTTGATTATCAAAACGGCAATAAGGAGCAATGCAATGAATCCAATAAGTCTGCGTCTTTCGGGACGCAACACGATCATGAAGGCTGGCGCGAAAGCCAAAAGCTGTCCCCAGTGGTTGACCAAGAATTCGATCCGCTGCCGGAGCATATTGAAGTAACCATGGAACGAAGCGGCCCGATTGTACGCATCCATCGACCAGCCTCGATGAAACGTCACTTGTTCCGCAAATCGATGCCCTAAAATCGGCTCGTGTGGCCTTTGCCAAATGAAGACCGGGGCGACTCCGTATTGGGATTCATGCAATTGATAAGGCAGTTCGAAAGCATGGCCGGTTATCGATTGATTGATAATCAGTTGCAATGCAATGCCCGACCATAGAATTGCAATTCCAGGCAAGGCTGCGCGCCAAAATCGAGCTTCTAAATAAAGATCCCGTCTGACTAGCACAGGGAGAAAATAGAGACCAAGCAATCCGCAAACAAGTCCGCCTTCAAACGGACGCGAAAAAAGTGTCAGAATGCAGCCAACAGCCACGATCGCCGTATATCGACTACGCAAAGTAATCGTCCCGTTCGACAGGGAAGTTCTGCGATACGTTCTGCGAATTCGTAGCAAGCCACCGAGAACCAAAGCGACACCCGTCACTGCCAACCATCCATTGGTAAACTCCTGAGACCAACCGTTTTGCCAGTAGGGGTGCGTGGCTGTCATCAAACCCGCGGCCAATCCCCAACGTCGAGGGAAGTGCGCACTGGTCATCCAAGCGATGGCAAAGGAAGCCAGTCCGGCACAAAGCCACAATCCTGCGGCAAAAGATCCGAACATTAATTTGCCGAGTGCCAGAATCGCACCGAGGCCGATGGGGTACTTCGAAGCATACGATGGCTGAAAAACAACATGAAAAGTCTCCATCGACTGCCAAGCCGATGGGACTGGGTTGGCGAGCCGACCCTGCAATAACGTTGACGCTACCAAAAGATTGCCGAAATCGTCATGCATCGACGGTTCAGGCCAACGTGTCACAGCGATCGCAAGTGCAATGGAAAAACCGACTACTCCAGGAACAACTGCGTACCAAGGTGGGAGTAAGTATTTGGAGGGCAAATTTGACCGAGTCTGTGATGGCTGCATGTCTATACTCGATTTCAGAAAAAACATCCCGATAAACTTACTCCTGAAACGCGGGACTGATGGACGCAATTCGTTCTAATGAGATGATTCTGCCGTTGCGGCCAAGCTTAGGGGCAAGCTTTGACGATCGTATCGATCGAAGGATACGGAAAAACCGAATAATGAAACTAAATGAATCTCGAAGTTTCATTAAAATCATTACAGCTTTGTAATTGACGCAAGGGCTTAAAATGGGGGTTTACTGAGAACATCTATGGAATAACCCGGCTGCATTCGGTTACGATAGCTGACATCACAACACATCATAGTACGACTTGTGGACAGACAGTTGGCAGGACATCCATTGAATTTAGAATCGATGACAGAGGACACGCAAAACCATTCTCAATCTGACGTCGCTGGCGCAGTCCGGCATGCCATGGAACATGCGATCCATTTTCTCCCGTCTCAGGGCCCCATTTCAGTATTCGTCCATCACAATACACTTCATGCCCTTGAGGATTTCAAGTTCGAAGAAGCGGTTGTGAAGGGCTTAGAAATCTACGGAGCTCAGCCATACCTCTCGGAGTCACAGTATCGGCAAGAGGTCGAAAGAGGGCGCATTCGTCCTGAGGATCTCGCGGCTGTCATTGAAAGCGATTTGGGGGAGCGAGCGAGCGAACGCATTTTTCGGGAGACCACACGATCCCAACTTCGACGGATGATGCTGGACCATGTAATTCAAACGGGCGAAGACAATGAACTGCGTTGGTTCATTGCTGAAACCGATGCGTTAAAACGCTTTCGCCCTGACGTGCACGTTACCACGGACAAAGCGATGGTGGATGCAGTTCGGCGATGGACCATGCGTGAAATGCCGGATTCTTCGAACCGTTTTCCGTGCTCACTTGAAGACTTGCTACGGAGTCTATTCAGTGAGTTCAATCGGAATCGAATCGAACGTTGGACTGAGGATACGTGGCGAAGCTTTGCGTTAGGGTTTTTGTATCGCATTTGTCATCATGGAGCGGAAGTTGCGGGTGATATCGTTTCGGATGAAGTACCGGTACGGCGCCATCGAGATATCGTTCTATCCTGTACCAAATTCGATTGCGATGTGCCAGTTCATGATTTGCTCATTCGATTTTTGGGCAGTTTTATCGACCAAGGATTTGTGCAGTGGATTATTCCGAATCGAGAAGAAGGGATTTATCGCTGTTTTTTGAAGCTATTTATTGGCAAGTCTCAGATCACCGAAAGCTGGATGCATGAGCTCGTGCAATTGCTTCGCGCGGAATCAGCGTTTGGCGATTGTGCCATGGACTCGATTGCTCGCTCTCTTGAAGCGCTCGGCATCTCAACAGACAGAGTCGATGACTTCGTCCAAGCTACATTGTTAGCGTTGCCTGGTTGGACCGGAATGATCTGGCAACTGGAAACGAATGCTGAATGGACTCCGCAACCCGCGGCGAAGGGATCGTTGATTGAGTTTTTGGCGATTCGACTGCTGTTGGATCGCGCGGTACTTTTGTATGCGGCAAAAGACTACTTGCCAGCTACTGCCTTGAAATTGCTATTGGGCCGTGAGTTATCCATGCAAAGAACATCGGATGCTTTTGGTTTTCACGGGCGGAAGTTGATAAGCCAGAGCGTTGAGCAGCGAGCATTTGTTCTTTTCCAGGCCGCACAACTGATGAATTGGGCTCCACATGAAATGGCATTGATGCAACCGGCACAGTGGAAATCGTTGCTAAGCGAAATCAGCAGTTTTAGGTCGATCGAGAGACGTCGCTTGTTCCATGCTGCCTATGAGCGGCATTATCGCATTCAAGTACTGGATGCCCTTTGTCAGAACCCAATTCCGACTCCACGCCCTGACGATAGTTTGCCTGTTTTTCAACTGATTACTTGCATAGATGATCGGGAAGAGTCGTTGCGACGGCATCTTGAAGAGATTGAAACGAGGGTGGAAACCTTCGGTGCAGCGGGTTTCTTCTCGGTTGTAATGTATTTCCGATCTGCCACCGACGCCCACTACTTGCCCCTCTGTCCGATCGTCGTTAAGCCTCAGCATTTCGTGGATGAGATTGGTCAGCTTTCTCAGCAGGAACTACAGAAGCGTCAAGCGGAAGCGAGACGCGTTTTGGGGAGGGCGTCGCATCAATTTCATCTAGGCAGTCGTTCGCTTGCCGCGGGTACTCTGACGGCAATCATGGGTTCGGTGGCAAGTCTCCCCATGGTGGCAAGAGTACTTGCTCCGCGCTTGACCTCCCGAGTCCGAGACTTGATGAGCCGATTGGTCCGACCGTCCGTGTCAACCAATTTGTTCATTGAAAGACTTGTTCCAACCAACGGTAGCAACGGTAGCAACGGTGTCAACGCCACGGCGGATGGCGGACTGAAACAAGGATTTACGTTGGAGGAGATGGCCAACATCGTAGAAAGGCTTCTTGGTGATATTGGTCTCAAGCGGTTTTCTAGGCTGGTTGTTATTCTTGGGCATGGTTCGGCCTCGTTAAACAATCCGCATGAGTCCGCCTACAATTGCGGTGCTTGCGGCGGCGGTCGCGGCGGTCCAAACGCTCGGGCCTTCGCTTTGATGGCCAACGATTTGAGAGTGCGTCATTTGCTGCAGGCACGAGGTTTGACGATCCCTGAAACATGTTTCTTTTTGGCTGGCTACCATAACACCTGCGATGACAGCATTGAATACTTGGATATTGATCGTCTACCCACATCGCATCACGCCGATTTTCTTTTCGCTCAATCGAAACTGGATGTGGCTCGCGCTTTGAACGCACAAGAGCGTTCGAGAAGATTCGAGTTAGCGCCTCTGACGATTTCGCCCGAGGATGCGCTCAAGCATGTAGAGGCACGTGCAGAAGACCTTGCTCAAGCTCGACCGGAATACAATCACGCGACCAACGCGGTTTGCTTCGTTGGCCGTCGACTGCGAACTCGAGGTCTCTATATGGACCGACGGTGTTTTCTGACATCGTACGATCCCACACAAGACGACGAAACATTCAAGATTTTGAACCGTATTTTGCAAGCCGTAATACCGGTATGCGCTGGTATCAGCTTGGAATACTATTTCTCTACGGTCGATAATTTCATCTACGGATGCGGTTCGAAATTGCCGCATAATATTACTTCACTTTTAGGAGTGATGGAAGGTGCCGCCAGCGATTTGCGAACCGGCTTGAGTCAACAAATGATCGAAATCCATGAGCCGCTACGTATCCTGTTTGTGATCGAGTCGACTCCAGAAGCGATGCTGTCCATTATGGATCGCAATCCAAATATTGACCGATTTATTCGCAATAACTGGGTTCAGATTGCCGTGCTCTCTCCCAATTCGAACGCAGTTTATTGCTTTAGAAACGGGGCATTTCTTCCTTATGAGGCAAGTGCGAATACGATCCCGACGGTGTCCCGTTCTCATGACTGGTACCGAGGTTGGCGCAATCACTTAGGCTTTGCTAAAGTCGCTGCTGGTTATGCACCGGTCTCACAGGAGTTAAAGGATTCCCCTACGTTACTCAATTCGGTATTGCCAAAATAGCTTATGGTTCAATTCTTAGGATTTGTCGTCGTTACGTGTCCGGTTATCACGCTGACGATACTTGGTCTCACTGGGCTCTTTCATCGACCGCTTGACGAAAGATCCGTTGACAGGTTAACCAAGATCAACGTATCTATTGGATTGATGGCATCTGTCGCCATATTGACTGTCATGCTTTGGACAGGATCGAGGCTAGAAACGATTGAGTTTGGGAATTTTGTTGTGCTCAATCAAGAGCATTTCCATTTCCATATCAAATTCGTGTTCGACCGGCTTAGTGTTCCGATGACGATCATGTCCTTTGTGCTTGTTGGAGTCATTGGGTCGTTTGCAAATGTATATCTCCATCGAGAAACGGGATATTACCGGTTCTTTGTATTCTTCGCGATGTTTCTGGTCGGGCTACTCTTCGCTTTCCTTGCGGGAACGATCGAAACGCTTTTTCTAGGCTGGGAACTCGTCGGCTTATCCTCTGCGCTACTTATTGCGTATTTTCATGATCGTCCTCTACCGGTCCAAAATGGCCAGCGGGTCTGGGCAATCTATCGCATTGCGGACGCATCCTTTTTGATGGCGGCCATCCTGATGCATCATCTGATTGGCGATGGGGAATTTTCCAAAATCACTGGCGAAGCGGCTTGGCCCGAGGGCGTATCTGCGTTGAACGGATACAATGCACTACTGGTCGGCAGTTTGTTGTTGTTCGCGGCAGCTGGCAAGTCCGGTTTGATTCCGTTCTCGGGATGGTTGCCGAGAGCCATGGAGGGACCAACTCCATCGAGTGCGGTATTTTACGGTGCCCTTTCCATTCATCTCGGCGCCTACCTGTTACTCCGTATTGCACCCATTTTGGAGGCTTCACTTTTCCTACGAGTGATGGTGGTTACCCTGGGTGTTAGCACCGCGATTTATGCAGCCCTCGTGTCTCGTGTTCAGTCGGATGTGAAGAGTGCATTGGCGTTTGCATCCGTATGCCAAGTTGGAATCATTGTGGCTGAGATTGGCTTCGGATTTTTATACGTTGCGTTGATTCATATCGTTGGCCATGCCTGCTTGAGATCGCTCCAATTGTTACGCGCACCGACTTTAATGCGAGACTACCGAACACTTGAGAATGCGATCGG
>JANLRK010000404.1:0-5186 GCA_031361585.1 Pirellula sp.
TCGACTCAAGCAAAATTGGCCGCTTGAAAGAGATCTAATTCCCCAAGTCTATGCCCAACTGGGTGGTGAAACGGTCGCACAGGCCACGTCGTTTATCCCTGGCGTTGCATATTTTCCATTCTATTTTAGACCAGCCCTAACAGCCGCTGGTAGCGCTGCCGGAAGTCTAACAGGAACCGCCGTAACAAAACAGCGTGAGAAGAATCTTCGATAGATTCCGTAGCAAGAAATATGCCGAATGGATGTCGTTGCTTGCCGTTCGATTAGCATAATTAGTATGCTGGAATAGATGATTTAGCGTTAATTCGATACCAAGTTGAATACCTTATCAACTCCACAGCTCCCATGGCTGACAGTTCATCCTCTGCATTGCACCATCTCCTCTCCGAAGCCATCGCCGGGAATCGGGAGGCGCTTGGCGAGATCTTGATCCGCCACCGTTCCTATTTGAAAATGTTAGCCTCAGCACAAATCCATCAGCGACTTCAAGGAAAGGCCGATCCGTCTGACTTGGTGCAAGAGACTTGCCTTGAAGCACACAAACAAATAGCGACGTTTCGCGGAAAATCCAATGCCGAATTCGCAGGTTGGTTGAGAGGAATTCTTGCCAATCTACTCGCAAAACATTTTCGGCGGTTTCTTGGTACACAACAGCGGGACCTGAATATGGAACGGTCCTTGGCTGATTCCTTGGAACATGCATCTGGATGCATGCAACGTGGATTGGTCGCCAAAGTCGCTTCGCCTAGCCACGCTCTAATGGAAAGCGAGAAAATGCTTGAGCTCTCGGCAGCACTGGAAAAACTCCCTGAGGACTACAGAATGGCCATCCTGCTCCGAAACATCCAGGGCCTCGCCTTTGCTGATGTTGCCAAAGCCATGAATCGATCGGTCGATAGCGTTGAAAAACTTTGGGTACGCGGCTTGGCAAAACTCAAACAACAAATGGATACGCCATTGCCATGAGTCCCGAAGACAGCACAGAAAAAGAATTCGACGCGACACTTTCTGCATCTTGTAACTCGCCCATCGTTGCGGCCGTCAAACGTTATATGGCGATGATTGAAAGTGGAACAGATCCAACTCCAGATCAGTTTTGCCTGGAGTATCCCGACATTGCGGATGAATTGAAGCAGTGCCTTGCAGGATTGGTTCTAGTCGAAAACGGATTTGGTAGGGAACGCCCTGCCGATGTGCCAAATTCGATTCCAATCCCGATGTCCTTCGACGCTGACATTCCGGCTGCACTCGGAGACTTTCGAATTGTTCGCGAGTTGGGGCGGGGCGGTATGGGTATCGTTTACGAGGCCCTGCAACTATCGCTTGGTCGCCGCGTGGCGTTGAAGGTGCTTTCGTTCGCGGGCGGTTTAGATACCATTCGACTGCAGCGATTCCGAAACGAAGCCCAGGCGGCAGCACAGCTTCACCACACCCACATTGTTCCTGTTTATGCCGTTGGAGTGGATCGAGGAGTCCACTACTACGCGATGCAATTGATTGACGGACGGTCGTTGGCTCAGGTCATCGATTCGGCGCGGCTAGCTAAAGAAACCAAAACGACGAAAGAACAAAAATCCTCTGATACCAAGTCGAACTCGTCGACACTCGAAACGAAAAATTTGGATGCAACCCAATCGATAAACAGTCGATCCGGTCGCAACCGATACTTTAAGAATGCTGCGAGGATGATGGTTCAAGCTGCTTCAGCCCTTGCTCATGCGCATCTTTACGGAGTTGTGCATCGAGATATCAAACCGGCCAATCTGATGTTGGATCCCATCGGAAATATCTGGATTACGGATTTCGGGCTTGCACAGATTCAGAGCGATTCCAATTTGACGCGATCGGGGGATATGCTCGGAACGCTTCGGTACATGAGTCCAGAGCAATCGTCGGGCGGTAAAACGCCCATGGACCATCGTACTGATATCTACTCGTTAGGCATAACGTTTTACGAACTGCTGACGCTGCGGCCCGCTATATCGGGCACAGGTTATCAAGAAATTGTTAACCAGATCGCAGACGAGGATCCCATAAGCCCACGCGGCATCGACCCGAGCATACCGTTTGAGTTGGAAATCATCATGCGCAAGGCAATCGCGAAAAATCCAGTCGATCGCTTTGAGACGGCGGAGCTAATGGCGGAGGATTTGCAACGTTGGTTGGATGACAAACCCATCCTTGCCAGACCGCCGACGGTGTTGCAACGATTTGCAAAATGGAGAAGACGGCATTCCAGTTTGGTCGCTGTGGCCATGATCTTCGCCACCCTAGCGGCTCTCGGGCTGGTCGTGACGACCATCGTGGTTTTTAGTGAGCAATTGAAAACGGCGAAAGCATTGGAAAAAGAGAAACAACAACGAGCCATTGCTGAGATTAGTTTTCAGCAGGCGCGTCGCGCCGTTGACACATTCAGTGAACTCAGTGAGACCGAGTTAGCAAATCGTCCAGATCTCAAAGCGCTCAGGCGAGAGTTCTTGCAGGCATCGTTAGACTTCTATCAAAATTTCATCGAATTGCGAGGTGACGAACCATCCTTGCAGAATGAACTTTCAGCTGGCAAGCAACGTGTCGGTAAGATAGTGGATGCGCTGACTCGGCTCGATCGATTGGATCCATTGCGTTTGCTTTCCTATCCATCGATTCAAAAAGAGTTGGGCATCTCTCGGGAAGATGCAGCTGATATCCAAAATACACTTGATAAGGTGGAATTTTCGAAGAATGAAATGCCTGTGGATGATGCCGACAGCACACGTGCAGCAGAACTTTTGACTCAATTTGAAAGTCTTGCCGAAAAGCTCAATGAGTCACAGTGGAGACGCTTGAGAGAAGTATATCGTCAATTAAAACTCCCCTTTACATTCAAGTCGATTGAGATCGTCCAGACGCTTGGCTTAACGCAATCGCAACGTCGCGAAATAGGGCTGATAATCGAGCAAGAGCGACCAGATCGCAAAGCAGAAAGGGAAGGAATGAGCGGACCAAGCAAACCGCGATTCGATGGCGGGCCAGGAAAGTCCGGCTTCCAGTTTGAACCACCCCCAGCTCTCGATCGATTCAATGAAGGACCGAGAAGTGGAAGAGGGAGGAGAGGCCCACCACCGAACGACCGCGGTCCCGGGCGTGACCGTGATTTTGACCACAATCTGTTTTCTTCCCAGACCGCAAGGACTGTAGAAAGGATTATCTCAATACTAACACCGCACCAGCAAACCCTATGGCAAGAGTTGGTCGGCAAAGCGTTTCGACTCGAGGATTTCTGACCTACCAATTCCCAGAACATTCGCAAAACTTTTTCTTAGATCCTTGGAACTGGAAAGATATTCTGGCGGAAACTGATGTCCGATAGGTACTAGATAGGTAGCAACGGTCTTGCACGTTTCTGTTCCATCTCACTTTCGGGTTGCCATCGAATATGTTTCTGAAAAATCCACTTCCACGTCGGCGAATGTTAACGACATCGTTAGCATTTGCAGCCGGCCTCTACACAACCAAGGGCCTTTTTGCAGACCTTTTGAGTTCCCCTTCCTTGACCGAAGGCCCGTTTTACCCTGACCACTTGCCCTTGGATCTGGACAACGACCTGTTGGTAATCAACAACAGCATCACCCCTGCAGTCGGCACAATCACCCAGCTATCAGGCCGAGTTCTCGATTCAAAAGGGGATCCGATCAAAGGTTTGACGGTCGAAATTTGGCAATGCGACGCAAACGAAGTTTATTTGCACTCTCGTGATAGCGGTCCGAAAAAGAAGCAACAAGATCTAAATTTCCAAGGGTTCGGACGATTCGAAACCAGTTCCAAAGGCGAGTACCGATTTCGAACGATCAAGCCCGTGCCGTATCCAGGTCGACCGGCACCGCATATCCATTTCAAAGTAAAACGTGGAGATCGAGAGCTGCTAACGACGCAATTGATGATCCGCGGTCACGAAGGTAATAAAAGAGACGGAATCTTTGCAGAAGCAGGTGATGCGATTGATCAAGAACTCATTCAAGCTGACTTCCTGCCTATTCCCGATTCGAAAACGGGGGACTATTACGCAAAATTTGATATCGTTCTCGGGAGGACGCCAGAGGACAAGCACTAGTCTTAGATGGCACGGCGGTTACCGCCGCGATTTTGCGCATAAGCCACTGACGCCAGACTCTAACTCACAATGGAAAAGAAAAACAACATCATGAAACAATCAAGAACGCCATCGTCAATAATTGTCATCGTGTTCGCAATCGGTTTAGCTTCCCTTGCATCCGCGCAGCCACCGGGAGGTGGTCCAGGCAGAGGAGGTCCAGGGGGGCGCGGTCCAGGGGGGCCTGGGCGTGGAAGCTCCAATGCAGCCGCGACTCTCGAGGCCTTCGTCGCTAAATGGTTGAGCATGGACGAGAATTCCGACGGAAAATTGTCGAGCGAAGAGCTAATAGATGATCGCCTCAAACATCTATTCAAAGCAACCGATAAGAATTCAGATGGGATCCTGACGCAGGAAGAGATGAAAGTATTGTTCGAAACGACTAGCTCTGCCGGTGGCCGTGGTGGTCCGCGCGGACGTGGTGGCCCCGACGGACCTGGTGGCCCCGGTGGACCTGGCGGTCGCGGTGGGCGTCCCGATGGGCCCCCGCCAATCCCCCGATAGTGGATAACTTCTCTTCTTACAAAAACCTCATCTTGGAATCACAAACCCTTTTCTACGTTAGTATCCCATTCGGGAAGGAAAAAATCATGAGAGTGCCCTGTTCGATCGCCCTAGGCCTGCTGGCCGGATTCTTTGGCTCTGAAGTCGCAATGGCTCAACGACCGGGAGGAGGTGGCGGCGGGTGCAATCATAGTCAGTCACCGGGATCCGGCTACTCCAATAGCCAGTCACCGCTTGCATCGCAGTACTCGCCCCAGTCCTACCTGCAACCGAATTATCAACAACAAGCCTACATGCAAAGGGCCTACGCGCAGCAAGCTTATATGCAGCAACAGTTGGCGTTTATGCAGGCTGCCGCGGAAAGTGATCGGCAAATTCAAGCTCGAGAAGCAGAACGACTTGCAATTCAGAAAAAGATGGCTGATGCGAGACGGTCGTTAGATGAAAAGAAACGCGCGCAACGTGCTGAAAAGCTGGCCACTAATAAGACGACTAAGTCTGTTAATTGATCTTCATCTCCTTTGGTAGCCAAAAAGCCCGAACGATCCACCGG
>JANLRK010000535.1:0-15379 GCA_031361585.1 Pirellula sp.
GTGATTTGTTGCGATGGCACGATGGCTGGCACTTCCGTATGCAGCGCGTAGGGCCTGCTTGTATGTAGCCTAAAAGCAGAAGAATCCAGCAGGGCAAGCCTGCGGTATTTTGGAATCCCGCATGCCTTGTGCTGCGGATAGTTCGGGCTTTCTGGCTACCAAGGGTCGGACGTGCTACACCGCATTTCTGCCCTGCAACTTTGAGCATCGTGAGATTGCTTCATCGCGTCTTTTTTGGATTTCAGATTGCGTTACCATGCAATGACGGATGTGATGCCCTCGATTGTGTTCCATCGGGAGGGCGTGGCGTGGGGTCAGGCTTGGGGAGGGCGTGGCGTGGGGTCAGGCTTGGGATTCGGGATTCACAAGAGAACCGAAATCCGAATCCCGCGTCTGACCCCGGGCAAAACTCAAAGACGGGTAAAACTCTTGCTTCGCGCCTGAGTAATGCTACACAACTTGGGGTCGCGGAAAATGAGAAACTTGGTGGTACACCATTATTGTGTATACGCCTGATCAACATAAACTGAACTTGGAATCGCTTGCAAAATACAAAGCAGACTTGGAAACATACCAAAGCACCATTGCCGAAATCGACAAGCGCCGTGAAGTGGCAGTGGCTTCTAAGGCGTCAGTTGATCAGTTGAATGCAATTACAGGCGAACGCAATTCATACCGGCCCCCATATTCGCAGTTCGTTACGGGACGCATTTCACTTTACCGCATTGTTGATGTTGCATCTGACTATCTCGAAGTATCCAGTAGCGCGAACGCTGATGATTCGACTTTTATTCCACTTTCCAAAATCTGCTCGGTCCGGATAATGAAATCCTCAGTACCAAAGACCGAAAATGGTGACGACAAATGGTGCAGAACCAACAATTGCACCCAAGCGGCGGATCAATCACTTCGAACATCGACACATCTTCTCCCGCCGCAGGCTGAACGGCAACGTTCTGCTTTGGACCGTCACTTGAAGTAGATGAGCAATCCATGCGAAGTTACAGGGTCATCGCGGAATGATTCCGTCTCACGTCGCGGTTCACCGTTTTTGATAGGTGCTCGCAACGGATTTCTTTGGTCGCTACTACTCGCCCATGCTACGTTACTTTCGGCTAATCTGCTAAGGCCATGATGTGTTGGGCAATCCGCAATTCGGTCGCTTGAATCAGATCTTGGGGAATGTTTCGACCATTCGTTAGGTAGCTAACGGGGAGCGAGCAGCTTTGCAGGCAGGAGAAAAAAGATCCTAAGCCCCCTGATTCATCGAGCCGTGTAAGTATCAGCCTATTCGGTTTCAGCAGCTCAAAGCTTTTCTCATATCGAAGAAACGATCGAGTGTTGCTGGTGCTTGAAATGACAAGATGAGTTTCCGTTGGCTTTGCTATCGCGATCAAACGCTTCAGTTCATCGAGCGACTCATTGTCGGCTGGAGAACAACCACATGTGTCGATTAAGACAAAACGGCAACTCGATAAGCCTTCCATGCAGCTTGACACATGCTCGAGCGAATGGGCAACCTCAAATTGCCATCCTAAAACCTCGGCATAGTTTTGTAAGAGCTGATTTGATCCCGTCCGGACTGAATCCGCAGAGAGCACTCCGACTGAAAGTCCGCGTTCCATCGAAAGACTCGCTGCGATTTTTGCAAGTGAGGATGTTTTGCCAGCGCCGGCTGGGCCGACCAATGCGATCACTTGCTGTTTAGAATGGTCAAGCGGCATGGGGGGCGCCGCATGAACCAAGTCGCGGATCCAGCCGAGGATTTCTGAACGGAGCTTCCAGACATCTTGCTTCACCGAAGAATCGCTTGAGACACGTGAGGCTTCGATCCATTGCTGCGCGATACCTGTATCGATACCAGCCTCGACGAGTTCCTGAAGCACTTGGCTAAGGACGCGGTCAGGTTTTGCCACCTCCATTGCACTTTGCACGTGGGACTCGACGACACCAAGATCGTTGTCCGTATCTAAATCCGTGGAACAGTTGATTTCACAGGAGTCCATGTGCTGAGCAGCATCCGTACTTCCCTCCGAGTCAATTGCAGTTGGATCGTTGTCTTCCAAACTGAAATTATTTGTATTGGAACTCGCCGTTACCTCGATTCGTGTACGGCCGAAGATTCCGAAGCGTGCCGCCTTGGTTTCAAGAATCGAAGCACTGGGGCCGAATTCGCTTCTAATCTGCTGAAAGGCTTCCTGAAGCGTTTTGGAGCGAAAGGTCTTAATTCGAATGGGGGAATTCATCTTCGAGTACCTCGTTCGTTTGGACTACTGATCACTGACCATAGCGATGGATTCGACGCTCGTATCTCTCGATATTTCGTTGTAACTGAGGACGCGAAGATCCGGCAACGCTTCTTGCGTGATTTGCCGAAGTGGAACGCGAATTTTTGGACTGACGACAACACATCTCGGCTTGCCAAGTTGGTCGAGTTTCTTGACTTGGTCTGCAATCCGACTGCAGGTCTTTGAAATGGAGTCCGGCGACATACGGATGAAAATACCGCGATCGGTTTGTTCGGTCCCAGCCGCGATGCGGTCTTCCATCGCTGGGTCTAGGGTTATTACTCGAAGGACGCCGGCGCTATCGCGATAGCGATGCGAGATGGTTCTCGCCAATCGATGACGGACGTATTCAGTGAGCCAAATCGGGTCTTTGATCCGATGGACATAGTCACCCAGCGTCTCGAGAATGATGCTCAACTGCCGAATGGGAATGTCCTCGCGGAGCAGGTTCTGAAGCACTTGTTGTACTTCGGCTAATTTCATTTGCCCAGGGATCAATTCATCAACAACCGTCGCGGAGGTTTTCTTGAGTTGATCGATAAGCTGTTTCGTGACTTCCCGAGTAAGTAATTCGTCGGCATGTTTGCGTGCGGTCTCTTGGACGTGTGTGGCTAGGACTGCGCCACACTCAACAACTTGATAGCCGTAGATTTCCGCTTGTTGACGATTTCGCGGATCGATCCAAACGGCTCGTTTACCAAAAGCGGGATCTGTAGTTTCGTCGCCAACAATAGCGCCCTTGGTTAGGCCGGTGTCGATGGCCAGCAAGCGATCGGGGCGAAGTATACCTGCCGCTATACGGTTGCCTGCCATTTCCAATTCGTAGTTATACTCTGGGAGACTCATGCGATCTTTGATTCGCACCATTGGTAATAAGACACCCATTTCGGTTGCGAGGGTCGCACGTACTGTTGAAATGCGTTTCATAAGATCTCCACCGCGATTGGGATCGGCCAATACAATAAGCTTGGCACCCAATTCAAGCCGCAAAGGGTCAACCTCGAGGTAGTCTTCCACTTTCTTTTCGGGAGCTGCCTTTTTTGCAATGTCAGCGTCGTGTCCTTTTTTCTGGACCAATTTATCGTCTTGCCTTTTTTGACGTTGCATGATCAGAGCCAGACCAATACAGCCGCCGCCCATGGTTACCATCGGGACCGCTGGAAGTTGTGTGAAGGTCATTAGTAGCAAGAAGACACCAGAGATTATCAACGCTTGTGGACGCGAAAAGATTTGCCGAAGAAACTCGCCGGAGAAATCAGATTTCTGTGTGCTACGGGTGGTAAGCAACGCGGCTGCCAACGAAATCAGAAACGCTGGGACTTGACTAACGAGTCCGTCACCGATGGTCAATTTGGTGTAGACATTTGCGGCCTCGGATAGTGTCATCCCAGAGTACATGTAGCCCATGTACAGCCCGCCAACAATGTTGAGGAGCGTAATGGCAATACCTGCGATGGCGTCCCCACGCACGAATTTACTGGCACCGTCCATTGAACCATAGAAATCCGCTTGCTTTGTGATCTCCTCGCGGCGGCGCTGCGCTTCCTTTTCGTCGATTGCACCAGCGCTCAAATCGGCATCGATTGCCATTTGGCGTCCTGGCATTCCGTCCAACGCAAATCTGGCGGCGACCTCACCAATTCGCGATGCACCTTTGGTAATCACGATGAAATTGATCAAAAAGATAATGATGAACAACACGATTCCGACTTCCAGGGAGTCACCGGAAACGAATTCGCCGAAGGCTTGTATCACGTGCCCAGCCGCGTCGAGCTTGTCCGTGCCGGTTCGAGTTAGAATTAACCGTGTAGTAGCTAGGTTTAAGACCAGACGCGATAGAGTGGTCGCGACGAGCATCGCCGGAAAAATGTTGAACTCAAGTGGAGACTCGATATAAATGGTGGTCAAAAGAATGACGACGGCGATTGCAATATTTGCTGAAAGCAGCACGTCAAGCAATGCGGGGGGGAGAGGAACCAAAATGACTACGAGGCATGCGATAATCCCGATGGGCACAATCGCGTGTCGGTGACGTAAAAAAAGCTTGGTCCAAAAATCCATCCAGGTCCGTCCCGCGTCGAGAACTTTAGAAAATCCGACAAGTATTCGGAAAACTAGCTATGTTTCCCCGGCGATGTCTATATCGTTTTCCGAAAGAGGACGATAATCTACGCATTCGGACGCCCAAACCGGATTTGGATTTCGCGTTCTTCAATCGATAGCATTAGCTTTAACGACGAATTTGGCGAATGGCTTCTAAAGAATCGCCTCAAATCATCCAGTATCCAGTTCTCTCGCCCAGGATCTGGCACGGAATGCCGTCCAGAGTTTGGCTGCCCTTGCTTGTAAAGAACTCCTTTCGCGTCTCGCTTTCGAAGCTACATATCGCCTCAGGCGTGACCGCATTCATGCCGATGTCTGACTTGCTTGGACTGGCACAGCACGCGATCTTCGGACGTCGAATCGCTGCAACAAGGCTAGCTGGTCCGCCACTATTTATTCTTGGTCATTGGCGGAGTGGCACAACTTTTCTGCATGAGCTCCTTGGGTTAAACGATAGATATGCATCGCCCACAACCTATCAGTGTTTCGCTCCACTGCATTTCTTGCTTTCCGAATCCATTGTTGCGAAGTATGGCAATTGGCTGATCCCAAACAGACGTCCTATGGACAACATGAAAGCTGGTTGGGCATTGCCACAGGAGGATGAATTTGCGCTGATGAACCTGGGTGCACCGACTCCTTATTTGAGGTTAGTTTTTCCATGCCATGACTATCCATTTCAAAGCACTCTAGCGTCGAATGGGTTTAGTCCAGAGGAATTGGAACGTTGGAAGTATCTCTTCGACTGGTTTTTGAAAGCCCTCACTTTCAAAACGAAAAAGCCGTTGATTTTGAAAAGCCCACCGCACACGGGGCGACTTGGCATCCTCAAATCGATGTATCCTGACGCCAAGTTTGTTCACATCGTGCGTGACCCTCGCAAACTTTTTCCATCGACCATGAAAATGTGGAACTCACTCGATCAAGTTCAATCGATTCAGGTTGGTGAATACCAGAACAAGCTAAAGGATTTCGTGTTAGGATCGCTGACAACCATGTACACGTCGTTTGAAAAAGATAGAGTTGGCTTAAGCGAACAACAGCTAATCGACGTTCGGTATGAAGACTTGGCAAAAGATCCTGTTCAAGTTTGCAAGCAAATTTACCAGCAACTCCAATTGAAAGACTTCGAAATAATTGAGCCGTTGCTTCAAAACCGGACCTTGCAGGAAAAGGAATATCAGACCAATCGCTTTGGTGCCATTCCGGGAGAAGAATCCGAAATCATGACTGCATGGCAGGATTACGCGGCCAAGTACGGTTATGCATAAGCCGCTGCCGATCGACAGCCACTTGTCAACCATTTGCGAGTTGGTTCAAGGCCATCCGATAACCATCGTCGAAGCCCCGCCCGGCTCGGGGAAAACGACGCGCGTCGCTCCAGCACTCATGACGTTGCCCTTTTCGTTTGGAAAGAAAATCTATTTGCTTCAGCCGAGGCGCATCGCAGCGAAATCCGTCGCCGAACGAATCGCAGTGGAACACGGTAGCCGAATCGGGCATCGAATTGGTTATCAAGTGCGTTTCGATTCGCAGGTTTCGAAGGACACTCAACTCATCGTTGCAACAGAAGGGGTCTTGCTCCGAAGACTGCAAGAGGACGCAGCACTATCGGACACCAACATAGTATTGTTGGATGAATTTCACGAGCGCTCCTTGGATTCCGATTTGTTGTTGGGGATGTTGAGACGCGTTCAGTTTGAATTGCGCGATGACATGAGGATAGTCATCATGTCGGCTACGCTGGACTCCAGTCTGATCCAATCGCAACTCGGGGGCGCAAAAATCGTTCGCGTCGCCTCACCGAATTTCCCGGTTGCCATCCGCTATTGTCATTCGATAATCGATGAGAACGTTGTGGATCGTATGGTCCGGACGATTCGAGATGCAGCAGAAAATCATGACGGGGATATTCTAGCATTCTTACCCGGCAAGGGCGAAATCCAGAGATGCTTTGATTTGCTCGTTCAATCACGACTGGGCCGAGAGTGCGAAGTAGTGCAGCTTTTCGGTGCGATGCAACTCGATGAGCAATCCAAGGCGATCGAACCGGGTAATATTCGCAGGATTGTTCTGGCTACGAATGTTGCCGAAACGTCCTTAACGATCGAAGGGATCCGAATCGTAGTCGACAGTGGATTGGCTCGTGTCATGCGCTTTTCATCCGATGTCGGACTCAATCGCCTCTCGCTTGAGAATATTAGCCAGGCTTCGGCGACGCAACGGACCGGTCGCGCGGGCCGTGTTGCACCAGGTATTTGTTTCCGACTGTGGACTGAAGCTTCGGAACGCGCCCGAGCTGCATTTTTGGAACCCGAAATTCGGCGAGTGGATATCGTTTCCGCGATACTGCAGCTATATGCCTGGGGAGAAGGGGAAAGCGAAGATTTTCCTTGGCTCGAACAGCCTCGACCGGATTCGGTAACGAGAGCGCGTAGCCTCCTTGAACAGTTGGGGGCGATCCGTCGGGGTAGAGTCACAGAAATCGGCAAAGCCATGTCTCGATTGCCTACTCATCCGAGGCTTGCTCGCATAGTGATTGCGGGATTTGAAGCAGGTTGTTTAGAACGAATCTGTTTGCTTTGCGCATTGCTTTCGGAACGGGATCCTTTCACTCAAAACCGTTCGTTGCAGACACGATCCGCTCGACGATGGGATAGCGATTGCATCGAGCGACTTGTGGCTATGGAAGACTATTTGGCTGGGCACAATAGCGATTCACCCTTCGGTACGCTGCATCGCAATGGAGTTCGTTCGATTGTCAGCGCTGCTCAACAGCTACAGGAACAATGCATAGCCAGCCTCAACGGATCAAGTATCCTACGAGAACGTCAACGCTGTTCCCAGCCAGAATCGCTGATGCAGGCCTTGCTATCCGGATATCCCGATCGGCTAGCAAAACGCCGCGCGTTTGGCAAGGTTCACGGACTGATGGTCGGTGGCAAGGGTGTTGTGCTTTCTCCGCAGAGCGGCGTCACCGAAGCAGAACTGTTCTTGTGCATTGATGTTGACGCTGGAGTTGGTGATGCAGTGGTCAGGCAAGCAAGTCGTGTCGATTTCGAATGGCTTCCGAAGGATCAAATCCTTACGCGGGACGAACTGTTCTTCCATCCCAGTCAGAAACAGGTCGTTGCACGAAGACAGGTGACTTGGCTCGATCTAGTTCTCAATGAAACCCCGACTGCCATTTCAGATGCCGAACAATGCGCGGTTATCCTTTGGCAAGCAGCGATCAAAAACTGGGAACAAGTGTTTCCAGTGGATGATGACCGCGTTCAAGGACTTGTCGAACGCGTCAACTGCCTCCGGCGCTGGCTGCCGAATTTGGAATTACCTGAACTGGATGAGGCATTTCTTCAAGACGTAGCAAAGGACTTATGTCGCAATAAGCGATCGTTGGTCGAACTCCGGGAAGCCCCTTGGATCGACTGGATTCATGCGCGTTTCAGTAACGTCCAATGGCAAGCGATTGAAAAAGAAGCGCCCGCAAAAATTCAGGTACCAAGCGGCAGTTGGATCAAAATCCAATACTCCATTGGAAAACCCCCGACGATGGCTGTGAAGATTCAAGAAGTTTTTTCGATGAAGGCTACGCCGCGAATCGCCATGGGACGAGTGCCGATCTTATTGCATTTGCTCTCGCCGAACATGCGACCCCAGCAAATAACGGATGACCTCGCTTCCTTTTGGGCCAACGGATACCCGATCGTAAAAAAAGAGCTGAAGCGTCGTTACCCTAAACACTCTTGGCCCGACGACCCCACAACAGCAACGCCAGGCCGCAGATAAAGATTGAGCTGACTGCGTCAGTCAGGGCAATGCGGTGAAGCCTTTTGATGCTGCACTGGCAGCGCAAAATTGCCCTTCGTGCGATTTCATGAGCTCTGCAACCGTCTTGAGCTCCATGCGACAGAAAAATTAATCGACAGAAAAATTCGACCTGTACAATTGAATTTGAAATTGCCTTTGCAATCCATTGAGCCTGAAGAGATAGGCGATCTTCCAGTTTGTATCGAAATGTTTCGACCCTTTCGTGTGGCACGCCCAAAGCGCAGCGTGGGCGTGGGCCGGAAGTACTAGCGATTCCCACGCCCTTCGTACCTCAGAGCGTGCCACACGTACCTCAGAGCGTGCCGCACGTACCTCTATTTGTCTTCAGGCTTGATTCCAAAGCCCTTGCGATCTGGATACGCGGGCCGAGCCGGCTGCTTGAATCCGTTGGTTTTGATCTCCTCTTTCATCAACGCTATCGCTGCATCCAGCTGAGGGTCTCCGCCGCTAACCATCAGGGCAGGATCGTCCACAACTTTCATATCGGGGTCGACACCGTGCCCCTCGATTCCCCATGTACCATCCAATTCGTAATAAGCAAACGAGGGTGCGGTCACGCTAGAACCATCAATCATATTGGGTTCTCCTCGAATTCCAACTAGGCCGCCCCATGTTCGCATTCCAATGAGCTTGCCCAGTTTGCTTTGCTTGAACAACGCGGGGAACATATCGCCACCAGAGCCCGCCATACCATTGATCAACATACACTTCGGACCCTGATGCGAGTCGGGAGACCAAACCCAATCACGGGCATCTCGCAATGCCCAAAAATTGGTTGCGGGTCGATTCAATAATTCGATGAAGCGAGTTGGAATCTGGCCACCACCATTCCATCGATCGTCGACGATCAATGCTTCTTTGTTGATCTGTCCGAAGAACTGCCGTACCAAATCGTTTTGGCCAGGGATTCCTGTGTTTACAACATAGATGTAACCAACCTGCCCGCCGGATTTTTCCTCCACTACCTTGCGCTTTGCCTCAATCCAACTTCGGAAACGTAGGTCGGCATCATCTTGTAATAACTTCACTGTGACCTTGCGATCCGCGTCATCCAGTTTTGAGTCCTTGCTGATGGTCAGCGTGACGACGCTGCTCGCCATTCGTTGAAAGGCCAGGTACGGATCGGCCTTTGCATCGATCGGAATACCGTTTACCGCTAGCACATATTCTCCCAGCTTTACACCGCTCGTGACCAAGGGGTTGCGTGCGTCATAATCCCAGTCAGCACCTTGGTAGAGCTCTGCAATTTTAAAGGCACCATCTGCTAATTCGAATCGGCAACCAAGAAGTCCGGTCGCTGCTCGAGGGGCTTTTTCGACATCCCCTTCGCGATAGTAAGCATGTCCAACGTTCAGCTCCGAAATCATTTCACGAATCAGGAAACTCACGTCCCGGCGAGAAACGCAATCGTCGAGCATGGCTGCGTAGTGGCTATGCATGGCCGGCCAATCGACCCCATGCATATTGGGGTCGTAAAAATAATCTCGCTCCATTCTCCATGCATCTCGCAACACTTGCTTCCACTCAGCCGGAGGTTCGATCGTAACATTCATGCCGGCATAGGTGATCGCATCCTCGAGTTTCTGACCAGGAGCCGCGTCTATGATCCACGCGTTTTTACCATCCAGGACAAGGAGTTTTTTGCCATCGTCCGTCATGTCAAATTGAGCCTTTCCGTCTACGACAGACTGCTCCTTTTTGTCTTTTTCTTTGCTTCCAAAATCGAATATTTTTATTGAGTTGCCAGCTGGGCCCTCGGAATCGCTGCCCCTACCAGTGACCCTTGCGTATACCAATTGATCCTTGTCGTTAACAGCCAATTGGCCAAAGTTCCCTTGTTTAACAGGAATTTGAAACGATCTCGCTTCGATGCCCTCTGCCTCTATGGCTATCGGTTTGAATTCGACTTTCTTTTCAACAGACTTGTCACCATCCTTGTCCTTCGGCTTGTCAGGATCCGATTCCTTCTTTGAATCGTCCTTCCTCCAAGTCGACTCTTCATCGCTTTCAGCAAGGATTGGTATTTTGACGTCAGCTCGAAGCGGCATGGCCATCAATACCTCGGTACCGGAATAGATGAATGTCGTTCCAGTGTCTTCGTACTTGGGTGCGTTGTAAGCTCGCGAGCTAGAGAAGTAAATAAAATCTCCTTTGCGGTCAAAGACGGGGGAATCGTCATTGAAAAAGCCGCTGGTCAGCTTGCGTTTCGTACCGTCTTTGATGTTATAGACCCAAATAACGCTTTTCGGTGACCGTTCGTCTTCGTTCAAAGCATAGACAATCCACTCGCTATTATGCGACCAAGCGACAGTTGTTTGACCTGCTGTCGGATCGCGATGAAAACTCTTGGTTTCGTTGGTCTCGATCGAATGAAGGAACATCGCGCCCGTCTTGTCGCAGGAATACAACCACTTGCTATCGGGTGACCAGATCAAGTTAAAGCGAAAGCACTTCCCATCGTTGGTCAACTGCTTGGCCTCACCCGCGCCGTCCGATTGGGTCATAAACAGTTCGTACTCACCTGTTGCATCCGAAAAGTAGGCGATCCATTTTCCGTCTGGGCTCCAGTTAGGACCCCGTTCGGCTGTACCATTGGTCCGGGTCAAATTCCGAGGCGAGCCATTTTTCGCAGGCACGGTCCAAATGTCACCGCGAGCTTCGACAGCGATTCGCTTTGCATTGGGAGAAGGATCGACGGAGACAATGAACTCAGAAGCGTCAACGTTCCGTGGCCTAATTTTTGGACGATCGCCCGGAACAATGATTTGCACCGGAGTGGTCGAACCGTTTTGAAGATTGACCAAATGCAAGCCCGCGCCGTTCTGAACAACAATCTCACCTTTTCCGTCAACGCCTGGTCCTATGGACGGAAACTTGCAGTCATCATCTTTGAACTTGGTGACTTGTCGCCGTTCGGTTGTTTTAGAATCGTATGCCCAAATATTGAGTCGATGTTCCGGCCCAGCGTCCGTCACGTAGTAAACAGTTGTTCTATGCCACATTGGCAGACTGTCCGTTCCTTCAAAGTCGGTGATCTGTTTGGATTCGTTCGACTTGAGATTCAGTAGCCAAATATCGGATGCCATGCCACCTCGATATCTTTTCCAAGTTCGGTAATCGTGGCTATGCGGTGTATAAGCCAATATGCTCCCGTCGCCGTTCAACGAACCATTCGTTCCATAGGGAACCGCCAAGCGTTGGGGAAGCGGATCGTCAACGCCACGAACAAAGAGTTGCGATTGTCGCGTCAAGCCTGCGTATGCGTCGGACGAGTAAAGAAGTTTGCCATCGGCTGTCCAATCACATAACAACTCCGCGCTTGGATGATAAGTGATTCGCTTTGCAGGTCCACCGGCGATTGCGATCGTGTATATATCTTCGTTGCCTTCGTAGTTGCCAACGAACGCGATCGTTTTTCCGTCGGGACTAAATCGAGGCAAGGCCTCTTCGCCTAACGGGGCAGCCAGGGGAGTAGCGATCCCACCCGCCCTCGGCGCTAACCATAAATCCTCTCCATACACAAAAACGATCTTGTCCTCGCTTACGTCGGGGAACCTCATCATTCCCGGACTCGGTTTGACTTGTGCGAGACAGTCGTGGCTAAACAAACCATATGGAACGCTTGTGCAAAGAAGTATTAAAATACGGAGCAAATATTTCATTGGAGGTCCTTCGAGTGTAGCTCTATTTTCTTTTCGTCGATTGGCAGGAATTGGTTTACCGTAGCTTGGGCCCATGCCCCCGAGTCTCTCACGGCCCAGGAGGGCATGCTACTGCGAGTGAGAACACTTATCTTGGTCTGATGGATCGTATCTTGCAACTCATGTCACCTAAATTGATCAACCCGTGGGCGATGGTTAGTAGCTGAACGCGCCGAAGACGATTAGAATTATCGGCTATGGAGCGATGACTTGTTCCTGGAACAATGACAGCGGTTCTTGGGTAGTGAGCCAACTGAGCGTTCTGCCGCAACGCGGGACGTTGAAGACATGGTCAATGCTTCCGATTTGCTTGGCGTTTAGTGGACTAATCGTTACGCTCATCGCGTCGAAGTTGCTGCCACTAGTTAGTCGCTTAGGGTTCGAGCGGCTTCTAGCTTGTGGGAGCCCGTGTTGCCAATATCGCGAACAATTTAACGTCACGACAAGCGGATGTATCTTCTTAACGAAACGCTTCCAACGCCCGAGGAGAACCTTGCATTAGACGAAGCGTTAGTCGAAGTGGCCGATCGGATTTCATTAGAGGATTCTTCTCTCGAGTGCACTCCGAACGATTTTGCTGAGAAGAATGAGGTATTGCGACTTTGGGAGCTGGCAACTCCCTGCGTCGTGCTTGGCCGGAGCAGCAAATGGGCGGAAGAAGTTAATTCGGTTGCATGCCAGCGGGATCGAGTCCCCGTTCTGAGGCGAGTCAGCGGAGGTGCTTCGATCGTGGCTGGCCCAGGATGTCTGATGTATTCTGTATTGATCTCTTACCAACAACGACCAACATGGCGATCCCTGGACGTAGCGCACCGGGAAGTAATGACTCGAATACAAATTGCGGTTCAGAACGCTACGGATTCGTTTCATTTGTCGCTGCAGATCGCAATGGAAGGAACTTGCGATCTAACGATTGCGAACCGAAAATTCTCTGGCAATGCTCTTCGTTGCAAGCGTTATTGGATGCTCTACCATGGCACGATCATGTACTCGATGCCACTTGAGTGGTTGAGCAACTATTTGCGAGAGCCATCGCGACAACCTGAATACCGCAAGAAGCGAGAACATGACTCGTTTGTTACTAACATACTCGACGCATCCCGTAGCATTTCGCCTTCCGAATTTCGTGACAGGTTGGAAAGACAGCTGGCAACCACTTGGAATGCATCTGAGTCCTGGCAATCATGTCCCTGGAAAATTCTGGTGGATAAGGAATCGAGGCAACTACTTCACTCTCGATATTCAAACCAACTATGGCACCGTTGTCGTTAGGCTATGGCATTTCTTCTCGATTGGCATTTGGCGTTTCCATTGACCGCCATTTCCAGCAAGTCAGCGGCAGATTGAAATTTACCAATAGCATGGCGCTGGGGTGTTAAAAAGGCTTGCAGTGACTTAATGATTTGCGAATCCATTTCATTCGATTTTTATTCCGCTTTTATCCCGATAGGGATTTCATTTAACCCGATGGGGATTGCTTTTATCCCGATAGGGATTGCAGATAGTAGCCGAGGGTCGCCGCGAAGCGGCGCACCCCCGGAGGAAATATGCGGTCAGAACTTTCGGCTAGCACTGAGAAACATCCAATGGGCGGCGGTATGGAATGAACTGGACGAGAAATCACCGCCAGCTAAATCGCTGGTGCCGACGTGCAATGTCGGTCTGAACGAATACTGATAAGCAGCGTCGTATTCCCACCCAAATTTTTTCAGACCAAACCCAGCTGTAAAGTAGTGTGACAGTATCGTTGGGATATAGGGAGTCATCGTACTGTTTCGAACGGCGTCATTGTTGTAGCTGTATCCGGCTCGAATGGTCTTGTCGGGGCCGATGTCCTGCTCAATGCCAGACTTGACAACGATGGCGTCATGCCAACGCAGTGGGATGGAATCGTTGAGCGTCGGACCAGCGACTTGCTGGAAAACAGGGTTCGTAGGATTGCTAAATGCAAAGTCGATCTTGTTCATCGCTCGCGACCACTGTTGCCATTCCAAGTCGAGTCCAACTCGCTTTGTATCAGTAAGTTTGTATTGCAAGCCAACGCCGAGGGTTCGCGGCCAAACGATATCAAGCGTCATGTCATAGGCTGAAGTTCCCAGTCCTGGAATCGTCACCCGAGCATTTCCATTGTTCTTGAAGCGATTTTGGCTTTGGTATCTGCCCCCCAAAGTTAACCGTTCTGTAACGTCGTACTGAAGACCGGTAGACCATGTCAGCGCTGTTCCAGTGGATTGCACATCAATGACCGTGGGTGTTCCAGTGAACGGAGCGCTATTGATGTAGTACGGACCCTCGAGTTCGATATGACTTGCGGCGATGCCCAATGTGCCACCGACGCGCAATTGCTCGGTTGCTTGATAGGAAAAACCTGGCAAAAACCTTATGAGCATGCCGATGGACTTGTAAAACTGGGGGCCGGCGAGTGGCCCAGGCGGTCCATTCATATTCCATCGGGCACCAAATCCGGCCGGTGCATAAACACCAAAACCGACTGCCAAGTCGTCATCAACGCGATGCGCAAGCGTAAGCGCTCCAAGACCGAATAGATCATTGCTGGCGCTAAGGCCTGGGTTTTGAGGGTCCGAGTATTGCAAACTCGGAAATAGCAAGGCTCCGCTCACTTCGAGCAAGTCCTTGGTTTCACCGCACTCGCACCTCGTGGCACCGAGCAACCCAGCGGGATTGTCGTGCAAGACGTAGCCATTGTCACTAAAGGCGAAGTTCGTGCCACCTCGCCCAGCAGCTCTCGCACCCAAAGCGGGTAGGAGAGTCTCGGCGAGTACGTTGTTTGAGCTCGAAACGCTTGCAAACACAAGGGTGGCGAAACCAATAGAGCGAATAAAGTTGTGACGCATCGTGTCGCGCCTCCGAGCAAGAAATCAAAACCACACCGGTCAATGCGTTCATCACCGATTTCTAAGTCACATTCGTCAAAAGGATCGCTCTCCCATGAAAGTGATCACGAACATTGCCAAGAACGGTCTAAAAACGCCTCGTCCCCCGAGTTTGCCTGCAAATTGTGAGTGGACTTCGCCATATGAAAACCAATCGCGTTTGCTAGCTCTGGCTGGTTTGTGTCCTAGTTAGGTCAGCGTCGCAACAGAGTCGCATCAGAGTCGCACCCGGCAGGCCCGGCAGGTGCGACCTACCTCAGACATTCAAATCTCGGACAAGCGTTCTGTTGAATCACCAAATTTTTCCAAGCTCAATCCAAACTTTTCCAGCAAAGACAAATACAAACTGCACATCTTTCGATTGGGCTTGCCTGTGTAATCCAGAACTCGACCTGTCTCCAGTTTTCCGCCGGCGCCACCGAGAATCGCAACAGGCAGCTTAGTCGCATCGTGCCCGCCTGTAAGCATGCTACTGCAGTACATTAGTAGCGAATTGTCCAATGCAGTGCGATCTCCTTCTTGGATGGCGTCTAGCTTATTGGCTATATATGCAAATTGCTCG
>JANLRK010000445.1:0-23939 GCA_031361585.1 Pirellula sp.
CAAGCCTAAAACTTCTGTCGGGGGGTCGAATCATGACTCTTCAAATTTCGACCAATTAAGTGAAGATCGCTATGGCGGCTTTGGCACTGGGTTACCTTGGCTATTTTGCAGTATTGATGGCATTGTTCTTTTGGGTGCGGGCTTACACCTGGACCGAAGAAGAAGCTTTGCCAGCCAAGGACAAGAAGCCTGGATTCGGTCCGCAAATCAGTTTAACCAGCGCGGCAAAAAGCATGTTCCACCACGGAGGACCGCGCGTTCTAGCCGTTGCCTGCTTAGTGACCTTTTGTGTTCGAGGATCGATCGTTGAGTATTCATGGGCCGACCTGTGGGTGATATTAGGGGTCGTTGTTTTTTGGCCATTCCAAGAATGGCTCATTCACGCATGGCTTGAGCATCTGCCTGCGTTTCGTTTCGGCAGGCGAAAAGTTGAGCTTGTCATCACCAAAACACATCGGGCTCATCATCGCAATCCATGGGACCCAAAGTACGGACTGACGACGACCTATTTTGTCGTCTTGTTTTTGGGTGGTGTGCCAATGATCTGGTCTCTCGGTTATGCGTTCGGTTTTGTTTCGTTGCACGCGGTCTTGACCGGAATTTTGGTAACCTTCTTATTTATCTTGAACTACGAATGGGTCCACTACCTCATTCATACATCGTACACACCTCAAACCTGGTTCTATCGTCGACTGTGGCGCAATCATCGATTGCATCACTTCCAAAACGAGAATTATTGGTTCGGTCTGACCATGTTGACCGGTGATCGCGTTCTTGGAACGCAACCAATGCAAGGCAAGGCAACGCATTCGAGAACCGTGTTGAACCTGGGGGTTGAATCAACCCCCGAGGACACTCGCTGAAGGTCTCTCCCGTTTCACCGACTAAAGCGACGGGGATTTGCCGGTTGTTATTCGTTTTATAGACATTTGCTAGCGAGTTGGCACGATTTGTCGTAGCATAAACCACACCTACGACAATTATCAAATTTGCGTGAAAGATTGATCTAGGAACAAGACTTAGATACGGTAGTAGCGGCGATTCTATCTACTCTTCATTGCGCAGTCGACGAACATGGCAGAGCTCCCAGAAACTAGAATCAGCTTGCTCTGTCGGGTTTTGCAAAATCCTAACGATTCCCAAGGCTGGTCCGAGCTAGTTGCCCTTTATCAAGCGCCCATCTACCGTACGTTGCGCTGCCGTCGACTCCAGCACACGGACGCAATGGAAGTGACACAGCAAGTCTTAGTCGCCCTTGTTCGGTATCTTCCTCAATTTCAGAGCGATGGAAGCCCTGCCTCCTTTCGACGTTGGCTGAATCGAATCATTTCCAATTTATGCTGGAAAGCCTGGAGCTCGCGTCAAAACGAAGTGGCTAAGGCTTACCAATTAGCAGCAAGTGAGAATGGTGGTTACCAGGGCGTCGCTGACCAACAACAACAAGAGGAGATGCGACACGATTTAGAGATCCAGCATTATCGACATCGATTCCGGATGGCCGCTGCTCAAGCTCGCCCACTTTTTACGTCGGCCAGTTGGGATGCATTTTGGCTTTCTAGTGTTGACGGTATTGCACCCACCACTGTCGCACAACAACTTGGCATGTCCACGGGCGCGGTTTACATTGCTCGATCACGTGTGATTGCCAAGCTTCGCGATATCGTTGAACGAATGGAAGCGAACGAAGATTCATGATGCAAACCAATGAACCGTGTTTACCTGTCGATTTGAGGGCTTGGCTGCTTGCTTCCCAGTCGGAGCATGAGGCCAATACATGGTCAAGGCATATTGAACGGTGTGCTCGTTGCAGATCGCGAATGGGGGATGAGCTCCCATCACTCGCTTGGTCGACGATTTTTAGCGAGGATGTCTGGGACCACGAGCTTTCTTCGTCGCATGAAGTTCCAAAGAGATCGACGGATCCGAGAGCACACGATCAAGCGTCGCTAGAAAAATTGGCAAGGCAAGTCGTTGACAAGTCGGACAATCCAGCGATGCTCGGTCGGTTGGGTGAGTTTGAAATCCTGGAGCCGATCGGACTGGGTGGAATGAGTTTGGTGCTAAAGGGCTACGATCATGAACTCAATCGATTCGTTGCAATCAAAGTGCTGGCACCGCATTTGGCGATTGTCGGTGTTGCTAGGCAACGCTTTGCACGCGAAGCTCAGGCCGCCGCCTCAATTGTGGACCCCCATGTTGTCCCGATACATTCCGTTGTAGCAGACCATGACCCGCCCTATTTCGTAATGACCTATATACCAGGTCAGACTCTGCAATCGAACATCGATGCTGAGGGAGCTCTGGATGTGTTGGCAGCGGTTCGGATCGCGCAACAAGTTGCGATGGGGCTGGCTGCCGCTCATGCGCAGGGGCTAATCCATCGCGACATCAAGCCGAGCAATATCCTCTTGGAACGCAATGTTCAACGAGCCTATATTGCCGACTTCGGATTGGCTCGTGCCGCGGACGACGCGAGCTTGACTCGGAGCGGATTTCTTGCTGGCACCCCAGACTTTATGTCCCCAGAACAAGCACGCGGCGAAACGCTCGATTCACGGTCGGATTTATTCAGCTTGGGTAGTGTTCTCTACACGATGCTGACTGGGCACCCACCATTCAGGGCCGCATCTCCGATGGCCGTTCTCAATCGAATTTCGCAAGACACACCTCGCTCGATACATTCCTACAACCCGCGGGTTCCAATTTGGTTGGCCGACTTGGTCGAACGGTTATTGAGCAAGCAGCCGACGGACCGATTCGAGTCAGCGCAGGAAGTTGGATCGCTGCTCGAGGCGGCGTTGAGGCATCTCCAAGATCCCATCGCATGCACGTTGCCCATGGAGTTTGCAATGCGAGTAAAAAAACCCGTCTACCGCTTCGTTTCAGCGAAAACCATCGGAGCGGCTTTGTGTTTGCTAATCGTATGTGTAATCGCTGCGGTTTTCTGGCGACCATCTGATCGCCTCAGGGGGCCGCAACTTTCAGGATCTGCCTCAAGCAATGCCGCCGGTCCAGAAATCGGTCCAGAAATCGGTTCCGCAGTCGCAATTTCGGCTTCGCAATCGCCAGCAAAATCAATCGATGCTCAATGGAAATTACGGGTGAATGAATTGGACTTGGCACTAGTTGAAGTTGCGAAGCAGTTTGAAATGCAAGTTTCTCGAACGACCGATAACCTTTCCAGCGCATCCAAGCTGGTGCCCAGCGATACGATTGAATCATCTGACAAAAGTTACGTCGATTGTCTCCGAGACATTGAGCAGCAAGTCGACCAAGTGACCCTTGAACTCAAATCCAAAGGAAAATTATGACTCGAGCCTTCAACGCTTTTCGTATCGTTGCGTTTGTCTTAATCCTCGTTTCTCCCCATCGCACGGTCGAGGTTTTTAGTCAAGATCCCGGAAATTCCGAATGGTTGGAGCTTGTGAACGATCGAGCCATCCGGGAAAGATGCATAGAACTGGCACCCCAGTTCAAGCACAAAGGTGTGGCTCTACAGAGCAGGTTCGCATTTGGATACGTCATTGCATCCGACATCGGACAGCGAGTCGTGGTCATGCCGAATAGCATCCTTGAGCCAATCAAGTTCCCAAACCAAGATAAAGATGTGTCGATTCCTGTCACCTACCTTCTGGCATCAAGAACTGGCGGATATTCCAGTTTTCGCTACCGAGAAAGCGTTTTCAATACACAGTTGGAAAACTTCCCGATTTCTGCTGTTTCGACTGCGGAAAAGACAGTCGAAGCAAAGATTCGTAGAGCGCTGCTTGACCGAGGCGAAGTGCATTTCAACGGCACGCCGCTTTCGACTGTCATTAAGATCTTTGGGGCTCAATTCGATATCCCGATTCTGATCGATACTAAAGCGCTCCAGGAACGAAAACTTACGATCGACGAGCCGGTCACCATAGAACTACCCGTTGTATCCGTTCAATCAGCCCTGAATTTGATCTTGGAACCATTGGAGCTAACCTTCGTCATCGAGAACGAAGTCCTAATGATCACGTCCAAGTTCGCTGCCCAAACGGTTGCTCGAGAAAGTCCAGTAGACCTCGAGGAGCCAAGTGGGGCAGGTGCAATCGTTTACGGCATGCCGCCTACAAACACGCCAAGCCTGATTTCTCGCGTTCAGCGATACAAAACGCTCCTCGAAGCGCAACGTGCGGGTTTGCCGCCTAAGGAATCCCAAGATACTAGTGGAATGATGCGGACGCAAGAGTTTGCGACACTATGCGGCCCTCTCTTGGTGCACGCAAATAGCAAATTAGGGATCGCGTTCGTTAGCATGCCCGGCGATTTCCCTGCTCGTCAAATACAAGCCAACCCAGTCACCATTGAAAATAAGAATCTGAATGATGTTCAGTACGTGATGGGTGAAAAACGATGGTTCGCTATTTCCGCGACCAATACTTCGGAATTGCCCGTCGAAAATGGCTCTCTCATCGTTAACTCCCTGGAAGAACCTGTCGGGATGTATGTCGACAAGAAAGTAGTTACGTTTCAACAGATTCTGCAGGAACTTATCAGCTTCGATTCAGCCTCGTTAGGCTACTGGGGCGCGGAAGCAAGGAGTTCTGAACTCGATTCGTCGCGAGGGAGGGAGGGACTACCAGAGTTGTTTTCGGATGAGATTAAAGCGCAGATCAATAGGGCCGGCTCGCTCGAGGGAATCGAAAAGACTGCCGCAATGAAAGTTCTTCGGATGCAATTCGACGTGCGAGTTCATTTGAGAGATCAGTTCGCAGCTAGGAAGTTGGAGTCCCTTCGAAACAAAATAAATCAGCTGACAGTTCTTACCGAACGAATGAAGCAAGAGGATATCAACGAAGCAAACAAAGTTCTTCCAAAGGACTTCTGGCTCGTTGTACCTGTCGACAATGAAGAGGATCCGTTCCGACGCTAGCCGCGGCCGCCACGTGGCTGACGCTGCTAGCGTCAGCTATACCAAAATGTCCTTTACTACATGCGCTTCTTCGACACCCGTCAACCGCGTATTCAAGCCGCGGAATTTGTAACTGAATCGACTATGGTCAATTCCCAAGCAATGCAAAATCGTTGCATGCAAGTCTTGAATATCCTATCTTGGATGACGCCGATTTGACAAACATGGCTCGTGAATGTCAGTTGATTCACGAAAATGTTGGTTGGTACTTTTCTCCATCTCAAAACAAGCTAGTGCAGCAGTTCCAAGTCAAGGGCGGAGTCGTTCCGATGTCCACCGAAACAAAATGGAATCATCCATTTGAACTGGTGAAATGCCTATCCGGTGGATTGCATGTTGACCACAAAAAATTCATCACTTCGTATTCTCCCAATACTCTTGACGAAGAAACATTGAAGGATGGCAGAGAAAGATTGACTGTCTTCACAGATACGGGAGCGGTATTGCGATTGACTTTCAACAAAGAGGAAGGATGGCTTGTCGAAGAAGTTGAGTTCATGAAGCCAATTATCGGTATGTCTCGTGAAGAAGAGATTGCCGCCGCCCGAGCCTTGGCAACAGGCGGTCCGCGAAAGCACATCACGGTTACCAAGGAGTTGCTAAAAGAGTACAAAACGGTCGCGATCAATCGAACCGAATGGAAGGAAGTCGATAAGAACTATTGGGTACCATGGGTGACTCGCATATCAACCGAAAGTCGAAATGAAAACGTTGAGAACGAAATTCGATTTCGGGAATGGAAGTTTGGTGGTGACGTGGATGCATCGCTACTTGACGAAGCTAACTTCACTCCAGAAAAAATCGCTGCTTCCATAGATTTCAAAGCCATTCGAGATGTGTTTGATCGAGCAAAATAGATGGTGCAGGAAAACCTGATCTGCAGTTTCTAACTTTTCTCGCCGCAAAAAGGAGTGGCGGATGCTGCTAGCATCCGATTCACCGCGAACAACGTTTAAAATGCGCACGGCCCAGGGGGCCGTGCTACTTGCAACTGGACCGACGCTAGCAGCGTCGGCCACGTTTAGGGAATGATCTCGACTCTTTTTCCATCTCGTCTGAAACGTACACCGCACTGCTTGGTTATCTCCTTCAAAATGTCGTCGAGAGGTGTCTTATCGCCTTTCATTTTGACCTTGGCAGATTCGAGACTCGCAGGCAGGGGTAACGGAAAGAATTCAAGTTCGGTCTTAGCAGCAAGTGACTTAATCAGAAGCTCAAGCTCGCCTTCAAACGAAAACGAATACACCTTTCTATCCAAACCCACTTCGCTGGGCCTCGGCTTTTCCCATTTCTTTTTGGGGAACATGGGACCAATCAAATCGCGATGGCATGCGGCCGTTGCTGACACTCGCCATCCTTCAGGTTTTGCCGATTTTGCAACCTTCGCATCAGGCCATCGCTGTCGCCAAGCCTTCCACGCTAATTCACCAATTTTCTTTTCGACTTCGTCTCTTGAATAGATCCATTCGACCTGGCAGTCGACGTTCGCGATGGGCGTCACAGCAAGTTTGCCATCTCGTTCACTCAAAGAAAGATCAAAACCACTCAACAGACACGTACCGATGGCCGCAGGCGTTGTTGTCTTGCGAAACTCAAAGGCACGCCAAATGTCATGATCCGTTTTTATCGTAAGGTTATGCTCTGGATAGCATCGTGTTGAAAACTCATGAATGATTTTGGAAACTACCGAGCCATCGGGCCAGCCAAATGGCTTAGTCCCAATTGGCTTCATGGCGTTGGCCGAACGTGATATGGCTAGCCTCCAATGCGACGCCTCAATTTCATCGCCTCTTGATTTCGGTACGATCATGATGACACCAGCCAATGGTATCAATATTGAGTCCACTTGAACGGCGGCACGGTTCAAGACGCTCTCTAGCGTTTCCTCCCTTCTTTCGACAGTTACTAGCGTGTCTCTGGCAATGCGCCGATCACACCAAATCGGGAGCTCATAAGCCGACGATAGGTTATCCAATAACTTCTCGAGCGGCTCATTCTCAATCGCTTGATCAAATGGAGCCTGCAGAGTCTGCTGGGTGGAAACTGCACTAGCACTCATGCTTGGATGCGCCATCGAATTCTGACAAGATGCATTCTTAGCTTGAACTGAGAATACTAGCATTGCGAAGAGACAGAGAGTTGCCGATCGATTCATTGTCAAGCGCGATCCGCTTGCTTTCTCAAGTTTGAATTCTTGGTCATCGAATTGATTGCGAAGTGAGTCAAGAGTAACTACAGTAGGGTTGCGTGACATCATTGAAATCATTCCTAGCATTTCGAGTTCACCTCGCGTGAGCCAACCAAAAAAGTATACATTACCTTAGTCCTCTTCGCCGCAGCCAATAGTTGAGTTCGCATGGCCAAGCTCCTCCATTACTTCGAAAACTACCTCGCAGACTGCGAAACCGAAGTGGGTGCGTCGAGCCATGATGCGTCGAAGTGGATAGCACTGGTTCGCACGAACTACGCGCCGCACACGCTCAAGCGAATGCTTGCCTCGCAGCAGGTCGGTGTCCGACAAGCAGCGGCTTGGGCGCTGAGTCATCTTGGAGACGAGTCGCATGCGTGTCCATTGGGCATTTTGCTCCGCGATTCCGCTCGAATGGTGCGAACCTGCGCAGACGAGGCCAGAAGAGCAATAGCTCAGCGAAGCCAAAGCCCGTGGCATCGTCTGACGGTAAAAAAAGTCGAACAATTGCTTGCCGATGGACTGTTCAAATCTGCTATCGAATTGGCAAGCCACTTAGTGGAGGAAGCCGATTCGCGATCCGACGTTTACATGCTTCGAGCGTGGGTCCGATTCAGCGATGGAGACATCGAACAGGCAGCCGAAGATTGCAAACGGACCTTGGCGCTAGATCCTTATTGCTACCAAGCATGTGTGGCTCTAGGGCAATGTCTATGGCATTTGGGCCGGGATTTAGCAGCTCGAGAATGCTATTGCGAGGCCGCAAGAATTTACCCCGACTGGGAACCCGCACGAGCCGGACTTCAAATGCTCGGCGCAAACCCAACCTAGTGCACCCGTGCAAAGAAAAACGGCACGGAGTGCCGTACTACACTCGGGAGAACAGGCTGACCTACGTGCTTACGGTTTGAGTATCTTTCGACCTAGCGTCGGATTGTAGTTCGTCCAGGCATCGCGAGTCCGATCGCTCTCGACCAAGGCCAAGGCAGCGTTCAGTTTGGCATCCATTTCATCCAAATAGTGAAACGCCAACGCCTCCATAGTCATTGGGACCTTCGGGCTACCGTGCTCAAGGTATCCGTGATGGCTAACGATGATATGCTGCAGTCGCAATACAATCGCTCGATCGACCTCAAAGCCTGATTCCGTGACTTCGCGGACCTTCGTATCAAGCATCTGCACCCCTTGAACCAGATGACCAAGCAGTTGCCCCGCATCGCTGTAACTCAATTCTCCCTCAAATAACAACTCCTCCAACTTGCCAATGTCATGCAACATGGCACCCGCCATCAACAGGTCTCGATCCAGAACGGCATAGTGCGATGAGACCTTGTCCGCTAATTGCATGAGGGATACAACGTGCTCTAACAAGCCGCCCGGATAAGCGTGGTGCGTCTTGATTCCGGCCGGTGCCAAACAAAAGGACCTGGCAATCGCTGGGTCTTGATAAAAACAATCGGCGATTTTTCGAACCGTTTCGTCCGATATCGTTTCGATCAATTCACCTAACTGGGACCATAGTTGTTCGACATCTACGCGAGTGCCCGAATCAAAGTCGACAGGGTCGAGTGTCTTTTCATCCACCAATGCGATTTGGTTAACAATTAACTGCAAAATTCCATTGTGAAGCTGGGAGGCTCCTTGGATTTGGACATAGGCGCCTTTGACGAATCGTTCCGCTAACTTTTCGTCCGCATTCCATCGCATCCCAGAAATTATGCCGGTCCGATCCTGCAACTGCATCAAAAGATAGAGATTTCCCTGCCTATTCGCTCGCAGTTGTCGATCCGCGATTCGAAAAGCTGTGTCGACCTGCATTTGCGGTTGAATATCGCTTACATAGATTTTGGGCATTTTGGATTGGCAGTCGAGGATGTGCGCGCTGGGATCACGTTAACGATGCTAAAAGATAACGTGACCTCAGCAGAAGTCTACGTGGCATAGCTAGCTGCTGGCGCTTGTGTAGCTCTTTAAGGCTCTTTGAAAAACCCATCTACTCACAAACACCGATGCAATCGTGGCAACAAATGCAAATGCAGCCAATCCCCATTCCCATGCGTGTTGCGGCACAAGGGGCTGTGCCAACAATCGCGAAGGGACGTTTACGACGACTAGAATTGGAACAATAAAGGTAAAGGCATACCAAAGCGGTAGCCCCCAGCCAGCTTGATAAATCTCCATCGGATAGCGTGAGAAGTTGGTAATGTAGAACCAAAAGTCATACAGGCTTTGATTTCTCCCAAGCCAAATGCTGGTCGCGGCCAAGCAAATCATCAAGCTGTAAAGCAGCACCACTCCGCAAACGACAAACACAATGTACAGTATCAAAATTCCAGGGCCGATCGTCCAAGCAGGATCGGAACGGTAACTCAATTGGACCATCGCATAAGCCAAAATGATTAGGCCAAGAAAGAAGTTGCTCAGGGAAGACCACTCCACTTTGCGAAATGAGATTAGGAATTGCGTGTCGATCGGCTTGAGCAACGCGAAGTCGAGTCCACCGCTTCGAATTAGTTCGCTAAACTCCTGCGCATTGGGCATCAAAAACGTTTGCACAATCGAATTGATCAACCAAGTTGTTGCGAGAAACACATAAAACTCAGTCTTTCCCCAGCCAGTCCCAACACCGATCGTCTTCACATGTTGAAACACGATCAAGTAGAAACCAAGATTCATCAATAACCATGAGACACTAGAAACGCAGTCGAGTAAAAAGTTGCTGCGAAAAGTCATATCCCGAATAAGACTGTTCCGGGCAAAGGTGATAAACACACCTAGGTAATTTGGCTTGGATTGCGGTATCATTTCGCGAGAGTGTATATCGAAATTCTCAGACTCGCAAGTTCGAAGCAAATCGTTTGACTCCGAGTCGTAGGCGACGGCCTGACGTCTCTAGCTCAGATACCATCACTACCTGATAGAATTGAGACTCAGCCCGCTCGCCACTGCGCGGGTTAAACAATTTTCAAGCGATCTTTGCTTTCCAGTTTTCATTTCGAATGACCCTCCATCGATTCCTAATTCCAACGCTACCGCGCGAGGGCACTATTGAGTTGCCCCCAGGCGAAGCCCACCATGCTAGTCGCGTGCTTCGGTGCTCGATCGACGACGCCATCGTGCTGTTCGACGGTTTAGGGAACGAGGCACATGCTACCGTCCAATCCATCGACAAGCGAAGCGTTTTCGCGAAGATTGATTCCTATGCGTTCGCTCCACGCGACCATTCGAACCGTTTGCATTTCGCGATCGCCATGCCAAAGGGTGATCGTCAACGCAATACTATCGAGAAACTAGTGGAGCTAGGCGCCGACTCATTGAGCCCGTTAGTCACAACGCGATCCGTTGCCATTGTCAATGAAGCCAATAGCGATCGGCTCGAACGCTATGTCGTGGAGGCATGCAAACAATGCGGTCGCAATCGGTTGATGTATATTCATCCCACAATCAGCCTGAACAATATCAAGGAACACATCAAATCAATTGCTTCGGAAAGCGAGCCTGTTGCCATTTGGATTTTGCATCCAGCGATCGAAGGGCAGAAGACATATACCATTCATCAGGCAAATGCAATCGCGCGAAGCGATCAAAAATTGCTATTCCTGATTGGTCCTGAAGGCGGCTTTACTGAAGAAGAAGTTGTTTCAGCAGTGAGCCAGGGCGCCCGCATTCTATCGTTTGGCGCACGCATCCAAAGGGTCGAAACCGCAACCTCGACTGCGGCTGTGCTTGGGCACTGTTGGTTAGCTGAGTAGGTCGCACCTGCCGGGTGCGACTGGGTGCGACTGGTGCGACTCCCTCCGTTCACTTTCCGCGAATAACCTATTGAAGCGTCCTACCCAATTGAATTATCTTTTCCTGCCGCGGGCAGCAACGTATTCATCAAGATCGATGCGACCGTCTGTGTTAGTATCCGACTCCGCAAACTTAGCGGCATCCTTGACTTCCTCAGGCGAAAGAAATCCATTTCCATCTTTGTCATCTTTCTTCATCTTGTCAGCCAGCCACTTTCGCATTTCCGCCGCTTTGTTGTCGGCCACAGGGGCGCCGCTCGCCTTAATTGTTGGAACGGTTGAGTTGTTATCGACTGGGGCTGTGCTCATTGTCACAGGAGCACTACCTCCTGCACCGAATATGTGCCCTTTCTTTACGCCGACCAAGCATTCCTTGACTGTAATAAAACCATCTTCGTTGGTATCAAATCTTAAGAAGTCCTGAATGCTGTCTTGTGTCCATTTCTTGTTCAACTCTTTCATCTCAACCTGGTTGTCGGAATTGGTGTCGTTGCGAGTAAACCACTCCGGTAAACCTGCTGGTGGCGGCATTTTCCCATCCGCATCGGTCGTTCGGTAACTCGCTCTTTTTTCATACGGATTCGATTTGTCCTTTTTGTCATCCACCACTTCGCGATTCTCGCGATTCCGTTTGTTGTTCATGTCATCGATCTTTTTCGAAGAGTCTGTTGTGACTCCGCTAGCAAGTCGTCGCCGAGCATAGCGAGTTGCAAGTTCTTGACGTGAAAGTTTTCCGTCTCGATTCTTGTCGTATTGCATTGGGGAATCAGACCATCGTCCTTCCTTCAACTCATTCTCATCCAGATGTTGGTCATTGTTCCTGTCGTATTGCCTCATTTTATCGTCAGCGTTCTTCAGGTCACCTTCTTCGACTTGCACGGTGAACTTTTCGCCACTCGCTCCGAAACCTGGAACCGGTAGCTTTTCGACTTTGACGGTTGCGAAGCCAGGAACCAATGAATTCTTTTCCAAAATAGGTTCTTCTTCCGAGCTTCCAAAGCGCCCGTCTGAGCCAGGTCCTCCACTCCGCATTTGCTGAAAGGACTCGGTCAAGACCGACATCGGTATAGGTTTGGTTATGTCGATTTTTGGATTGCTTCGAGCCATGCGATCCAGCATGAACCGAGCCGGCCCCTGAGCTTCCTCTGGGTCAAGCATTCCGTTGCCGTTGGTGTCCATGCGAGTCAAGAAAGAAGATGGATCAAAGCCACCGCCGCCGCCGAACCCACCCCGGTCGCCACCGAATCCGCCTCCACCGCCACGGTCGCCACCGCCTCGGTCACCGCGATCACCGCCGCGGTCTCCTCGGTCTCCACCTCCTCGGTCTCCACCGCGATCGCCTCTCCCGCCAAATGACATTCCCCCAGGCGGGCCACCGCCACCGAAACCACCACCACCAAAACCGCCTCCTCCAAAGCCCCCGCCACCAAAGCCCCCGCCCGGTGGTTGTGCCATGGCGGGAAACGAAATCAGAGTGAGCACAAGGAAAACGCTGAGGATGGGGATTGAGTGTTTCATGAGTTTCTAGACTTTCGCGTTTGGCTGACCAATCCCTCGATTTTAGCCAGATGGATCGGGGTTTAGTAGTGAAAACACACGGTGAAGGTTTTTGTTTCCATTTTCCGACAAATTATTGGGCACTTGGTTCAAAGCACTCGTTTAGGTACCATCACGCTATGAATCTTTCACCCATGATGAAGCAGTACGAAGAAGCCAAAGAGGCCAGCGGAGACGCCATTTTGCTGTTCCGAATGGGCGATTTCTACGAGTTATTTCACGAAGATGCCAAAACGGTCGCTCGGGTCCTGGGCCTCACCCTAACCAGCCGAGACAAAGGCGAAAACCCCATCCCAATGGCGGGATTCCCCTACCACCAGCTCGAAGGTTACTTGGCAAAACTCGTTCGCCAAGGATTTCGTGTCGCGGTCTGCGAACAAGTTGAGGACCCTGCCACCGCCAAGGGGCTCGTTCGCCGAGAGGTCCAGCGAATCGTTACCGCCGGTACCTTGACCGACGACGCCTTGCTCGACCCGCGGTCCGGAAACCTGCTTCTCGCTATCTATCATCCCGCCCCTGGCAAAGCAGGACAGGAGCGCAACGCGTGGCTCGGGATCGCCTGGGTTGAGCTGTCCACCGGGCGTTTCGAAGCTGGTGCTTATCCCGCTCATACCGTGATGGACCAAATTGCAAGACTCGAACCGGCAGAAGTCATGGTTCGTGAGGATGACTCGACGCTTTCCAAAAGCGAACTCGAACGCTGGCCCATCACTCGCCGTCCATCCTGGCAATTCGGTATTGAGGAGGCTCAACGCGTTTTGCACGAACACTTTGGAGTGCTCGATCTTTCCGGCATGGGTTGGGACACAAGCGATCCCAAAGATGCCGCTAGTATGTTTGCTCACGATTGCTTGGCCATCAGCGCAGCCGGTGCCGCCATGGCCTACCTTCGTGAAACACAAAAGACCGCGCTCGATCATATTCAACAACTGCAACCCGCACGCTTGATCCGATCTTTGGAGATCGACTCAGCGACGCGACGTTCGCTCGAGTTAACACAAACCATCCGAACCGCCTCTCGCGATGGATCATTGCTCGAGGTCTTAGACCGTACCGTGACCTCGATGGGGGCGCGTCGACTGTCGCAATGGCTTTCATCGCCGCTAGTCTCCAAAGAGCAAATCGAAATGCGTCTAGATGCAGTCGATGAGCTCGTTCGTGACACACGCTTGCGAGCATCGGTCCGCGAGATGCTCGACGAGGTTTACGACTTAGAACGCTTGCTGGCCCGTGTTGCAACTGGTCGTTCGAGCCCGCGCGATCTCAAACAAGTCGGTCGGTCATTGGTGCAAATACCCAAGATCAAAGCCCTCCTCGAGGAGCGATCATCAGCCCGCTTGAGCCAGCTTCAGAAACGCATCGATCTGTGCCCGACACTGCGTGAGCAGCTGGATGTAGCGTTGCAAGACGATTGCCCTTTGCTAGCTCGCGATGGAGGCTTCATTCGTCCTGGCTACGATCAACGCCTTGATGACCTAAGGCAATTGGCAGCCGGCGGCAAAGAATGGATCGCACGCTATCAAGCCGATCAGATCACGTCGACGGGTATCACCAGTTTAAAAGTTGGCTTCACCTCCGTCTTTGGCTATTACTTAGAAATAACCAATACGCATCGCGACCGTGTCCCCATCAACTACATTCGCAAGCAAACGCTTAAAAACGCGGAACGCTACATCACGCCGGAACTCAAGGAATATGAAGAGAAAGTTTTAACTGCAGACGATCAAGCGAAGTCTCTCGAGTACGAATTGTTTATGGAGTTGCGCGAAGCTATTCATGCCAATACGCAAGCGTTGCAGACCAATGCAAATGTTCTTGCCGAGCTTGACGTGCTAGGTTCATTAGCCGAACTTGCGGTCAAGCAACAGTATGTTCGCCCAACGATGACCGACGAGCCGATCTTAGAAATCTACGAGGGTCGACATCCGGTGCTGGATGCAACGCTTGCCAAAGGAACATTTGTGCCCAATGATGCGATGATCGGTGCGGAACATGGTAGCGTGCTCTTGATCACCGGCCCAAATATGGCTGGAAAAAGCACGTACATTCGGCAATCGGCGTTGCTCCTGGTGTTAGCCCAAATAGGCAGTTTTGTCCCTGCCCGAAAAGCAACGATCGGAGTCGCGGATCGTTTGTTCGCGCGCGTCGGAGCCAGCGACGAACTGGCACGTGGCCAGAGTACGTTTATGGTCGAGATGGTGGAGACGGCCCGGATTCTCAACACTGCGACCGAGCGCTCGCTCGTCATTCTCGACGAGATCGGTCGCGGCACCAGCACGTACGACGGATTGTCGCTGGCCTGGGCAATCGTGGAGCATCTCCATAATCACAATCGATCCAGAACCATGTTTGCCACGCACTATCATGAGCTGATCGATTTGCAAAAATCGTTGCCCGGCGTTCGCAATTGGAATGTTGCGGTCAAAGAATGGGATGACAACGTGGTCTTTCTTCACCGCATCGTTCAAGGGGGCGCAGACAAAAGTTACGGGATCCACGTCGCGCGACTGGCAGGTGTGCCTCGCGATGTGAACGAACGAGCCAAAGAGATCCTGAGTCAACTCGAAGCCAGTCATTTGAATCAGTATGGCCAATCCAACATTGCTCCGACAAAAAAGAAGTCCGGACATATTCAAATGACCCTTTTTCAATGGCAGGAAAATGCTGTCGTCGAAAAACTGAAGTCGCTCGACATTACGACGATGACCCCGATGGAAGCAATCCAGCAACTGGAACAACTCCAAAACCAAGCTTTAAAATTGTAGAAACAGTTTCCTCAATGTTCCCGCCATGCCTTTCCATCGAGTAGCAGAACCAATCCGCTGGACAAGCCGGCGGTATTTGGAATCCCGCAGCGTTGAACTGCGGTTCGTTCAGGCTTTTCGGCTAAACAATCGCGGAGCCGCTCCGCCCGCTACCGCTAATCACTGCTTCCGCTAATCGCCTCGAGTAGAAGGCGAATGCACCAAAAATTTCTTGACGTAGCCTTTCTTGGGTAGTTACATTATTCAACGCTAGCAAACGGACGTTACTCTCTCCCCTTTTGGAGCGACTATGAAGCGCAGTTTTTTCTCGTGGCAAACTTTCTTGTTGTCGCTGGGCCGAAGATTGGTGTGGAATCGTTGCCAACCACCTATAAATCCAAATCGCAGGCCGATTTGGGAATCTCTGGAGTCAAGACTTCTATTGGCCGCAATGCCTATTACCGCGGAAGGTGAAGGTCCGTTCTCTCAAACCATTTGGCTGCAAGCAAATGGGAATACCTATGACACCAATTCCAATCAAAACGGGATTGGATATGGCGGCGTTGACTATGTTCCAGGGGTACAGGGAAAGGCGTTCAATCTGGATGGTATTGACGATGAAGTGCGAATCACACGCGAGTATCCAAAAAATAGCGATGGTTCCTCCTATTCGTTTTGGTTCAAGCGGGACATCGGCGGTTCAATCGTCGACCGGAATCTACTGGCATTCAGAGCGAAAAGCGGGTCGGGATGGGCGCTGGCTTCGAAATCGACGGGCGCGATCGAGTTCAAACTAGATTCGATTGAAAAAAGAAAGCCAATCTTTACAAGCGATATTTTGGACAACGGTTGGCACTTCGTCACCTTGAGTGTCAACGATTCATTGCAGCAGATCACGGTACAAATAGATTCAGGCACGGAGATCATACGAAACTTTCGCGGGCAGATACCTTCCGCATCGACTGGATATACAACCGTAGGCGCAAGCGCTTTTGGTGCATCTTGGTTTGATGGTAGGATCGATGATCTACGTATTATTGATTTCGCCACTTGGAATTCTCGCACAGGTCTTCATCAAAAGTTTTTTGATGAGCCAGTACCAGTCATTGGGAACATCCGGCTATCGGACGGGGTTTCCGTGAATGCGATGAGTGTTCCGGAAAATGTGTCTCCTGGAACGCTGCTCGGACAAGTTCAATTGGATACCGACGGCGGGAGATTCTTTTTTGCAGACGATTCTGGCGGAGCGTTTCAGATAGATCCGGCCGGTAGCATTTATGTGAATCAGGGTTCCAATCTCGACTACGAAGCACACTCGGAACGCTCTATTACCGTCGGGGTCAAAGGGGCTAATTCCAGGATCGGTTACAAAACATTCCCCATCCATGTTATCGACGTCAACGAACCGATCCAGGACCTAGTGATCTCCTCTTCCCGAATCAATGCTTGGGCGCCAGCAAGTACTCCGGTCGGCCGGGCCAGAGCTGTTGACCCTGATCTCGGTGAAGCATTCGAATATGCTCTTTATTCTGAAAGCAACAATTCAACTAGTCTTACCGTCGGAGCATTTTCGATAGATCCCCTGACGGGCTCCATCACTAAAACAACAACGCAACCGCTTACCTCCCTCAACTCCGCGATCACCGTCCAAGCGACCGATCGGGCTGGTCACCGATTTCGGAAATCGGGGCAGATCGAGTTCGAAGATTCCTTGCCCAGTATGTGGCCGGCGGGCAATGCAAAACAGTTTTGGATAAACTCCGAGGTTGTACAAGAAGGCGAGTCCGCTCACCTTAAATTATGGCGAGCAAAAGCGACAGACAATTTGACCGTGACCTATTCGACCGAAGACCGAACAGCAATCGGAGTAGGCCGGACGACTGTGGGTGGAGATTATCTGAGCAAGCAGGGAACTATCGTGTTTACTCCAGGTGAATACGAAAAAGAAATCGAGGTCGTCACCCTCTACGATTATCAAAACGAAGACCTGGAAACGCTTTTGGTTCGCGCAACGACGCTTGAGTTTGGAACCGTTACCTCTGCCATCTCTATCAACAACGCGGAGCTACCAACTCTTTTTATCAACGGTCAGGACATCAAACTTTCGGATCCAAGAATATACGTTACAGAGGGGGCTACCGCCGTTGTAGAGATTTCCGAATCGGCAATCGTTCATGGGCCAGTTGCCTATGGGGCCCGCACATCGTTTGAGTATTCGACCAAGAATTGGGGAGCAGTCGACATCGACTACGAAATAAAACAAGGTGTCGTTTCTGCCACGTTGTCGGAGAGTACAAAATTTTCCGTTCTTATACCGACAACCAAAGACCTATTGAAAGAGCATGACGAGAGTTTTTTGCTTCGCATTAAGACTCCGTGGAATTCGTTAGAAGAGATCCCAATCACAATTACCGATGGAACCAACGAAATTCCCAAAGTACGTTTCTCGCGCGCGTTGGAATTTGCAAACGAAACAGAGCAGGACTCGGAACCAAACTCAGCTTTGACCATCAACATTCCGGAAGGTGGCCAGGGTCACTTTGGAATTCAGCTCGAGGCACCATTTGATTTACCCATCACAATCTCCTACGAATCGATTTCTGGGAGTGCTACTTCCGCGGACTATCAACCGATTCAAAGCAGTGTTACGTTCCTACCTGGTGAATTATGGAAGCCAATCAGTATTCAATCCCATCGCGACTATTTAGACGAGACGGATGAAGTCTTCTTTATGTCGTTGAGCACCCCTTGGGATCAAGTATCCGAATCAATCGTTTGGATCCGAGACGAAAAACTACCAGAAATTCAAGTGTCCGACGTGTCTATTCTCGGCGGCAACGTGGCCGCGTTTACGGTATCACTTTCAGCCGCCGTGCAGTCTACCGAGATAGCAAGTTATTCCATTCGATCCGGTGTGTATCGCGAAAATGTAAGCAGGTCTGACCAGTACGGTTTAGTCACTTTCCAGCCAGGCGAGACCCAAAAAACGGTACTCGTGTCCACAGCTACCTGGATTCCACCCGAAAATGGTGGGGCGACTCCAACCCTTCCCAAAATCTCAGATTTTTTCTTGGACGTTTCTGTCCCCTGGGCACGGGATACTGGGCGGGCGCTCGTAACTTATCCCGAAGGTTACCCCATCAACGGTTTAGGATTGGTAGATGCAAACGACATGTCGGTAATTTTCGATCTAGTTGAACTTTATGGAGCCACACAGACTTCTGGCTATTTCCCAAACTACTTCGCAGCATCGCTATCCAATAAGGCGTACGAATCGGCAAGTGTTGTCCAATCACCGACACATGGGCGCGTCGAAGTCTATGCCGATGGCGCGTTCAAATATCGTCCATTCGAGGGATTCACCGGCCTAGATTCTTTTGGATTCATGTTAAGCAATGGCACAAGCACGGACACAGCCCGCGTCCATATCCAAGTTGTGAACAATTCGCATAGCGATTTGGATCGCTTTACGCTGTCCGGCGGAGGGCAAAATGAAGTCTTGCCTACCGTCTCTTCCAACGACGTTATTGTCGCACTAAAAGGGCTGGCATTCGGCAATATCGCTCCGACAATTACGTCCAACATTAAGTTGCCTACCACTTCGGACTATGTCGAGCAAGTGTGCCGCACCAATAACGATTCTTACTACTACATCGGTGACTCCAGTAGCAATTATGCCGGAAAGTACTTTGCAAACTACGACCCCGAGAGCCCATCATTCTTATACGTCTACTGCGACCGGCACCGTCTGTTTGATAGCCTGTCCGATGGTTACGACAGCAATCAAATAAAGGACCGATTGAATCTGAAAGTGTTTCCTAGTGGACGGGTGCAGTTGGATGCTCCATTTACCTACGGAACCGTGCCGCCTCTATCGATTCCTTACGAAGCCAAGCTATTGAACGGGTTCGAGAATTCCATTGCATCCAACAAATTGCATTCGGAGGTCCAAGTTCAGTTTACAACTTTTGCCGAACCCCCACTGGCTCGGAACGATCAATTTGGTGGTGTCAGTACACCCGTTTACGCGAACACAACTCGAAACATGGTTGGAAATGTTTTTGAAAACGACTCTGCAATCGTACGCGACAATTCGGGTGTAGTACGCGATCTAGCCGGGCGAGCGATTTACGCAGCCTCAGCCAGCGATTGGGAGAGCAGGCGCCTGTTGCAAACGGTCAGCATCCCAGCCGGGTTTCCGAAACTTGGTCGTACCGTACACGGCGGTTACTACTCGATTCAGCCTGATGGCGATGTTCTTTATACGCCGCCCGTCGGTTTCGTAGGTGTCGACTACATGACTTACGTAATCAAGGCTGATGATGGTGAAATGGGTATAGTCAGCGACGCGTTCGTCGCCAATGTCAATGCCGGAGACGCTTTTATTGGCGGACGTATCGCCGTCCCCGTTGACAGTATTCCGGTGTCAAATCCGGACACCAAGAGTTCAGATGTGCAACCGTACTCTGTATGGACACATACACCGTCGGGCGTGGACACGTATTCAGGTGCAGATCAAGGGATCTATGTGTGGAATGATCATAACCAAGCGTCGATCGACCTTGAGATCGACGGACTTAGTCTGTTAGGAAACGATGTGGGTGGGGCAGGACCATTGGAGGCCTTCATTTTCTATGCCAAAGGAAATCCAAATAACCTAACCTATGAAAAGGGGATGATTGGCCCGGTTGTTGCGCATGGTGTGAAAGGATTGGAGTTCAAGGTGCCGGTTGGATACATCGGGGACCTGACACTGTACTACCATCTACGAGATCATCATGAGGAATTGCTTACGGGCTCCTCGGTGTCGCTGTCGATTCATGGCCCCCGTTATGTTTTGCCGAACCTTGGCCCCCACTTCATCTCTGCCCCCATTCAAATTGGCTTTCCATCCGAGCCCTACCGCTACCAGGCAGTAGCAATTGACCCCGAGGGTCAAGCGATAACGTACAGCTTGAATAGCTACGAACCGGGCTTGTCGATCGATTCGAATTCTGGCCTTGTTCGCTGGGAAATTCCCGAAGGAAAGCGAGGTGAAACATTTGTCTCAATCCTTGCAACAGACACGAGCGGCAAAACCGCGACACAGGAGTATTGGATTCGAGTCGCAGCAGCCAATCAACCCCCTGTATTCACAACAAATCCACTCGTGATTGCCGAGGTCGGCACCCAGTATTCTTATTCTTTTGCAGCCAAGGATCCCGATGGCGACAAACTTCATTTTGACCTGCGGGCGCCCTTGGGTTGGCATATCACTGACAACGGAAATGGCACAGGCACCCTCACACATAGCGTCCAAAATGCCGATGCGCTCGGCCCCATCATGGTCTATCTCGATGCGACAGACATCAATGAAGCCATGGCGACACAGGCCTTTGAGGTCCGTGTCATCCATCGCGAAAATCATGCCCCAATTTTTACAAGTACCCCTAGGATCCGGTTTGAATTGGCGGGACGAGATTTGGATCCACTTGGAGACGTCAAAGTTGTCCAGCCATCCGCTCAAGCCAATCGGCCACGGCTTTGGTTCAACCTTGCGAAAGGAGAAAAGGTCAACGCTACGGTCCAGTTCTCCGTTCTGGCTGCACCCCCTAAGGTGGATGTGATGCTGTTGCTCGACGATACAGAGAGCTTCGAGGGACCAAACTCTTTGCTGAGCTCAAGGTTTCTTGAAATTGCCAACAGACTCAAAGCCAATTACCCTAATACCGATTTCGGATTCGGTGTGTCCCGATTCGAGGACTTCAAGACTCCCTATAGCCAAGACACACTGGAGTCTCGACCGTTTATCCTGAATCAAGCCATCCTCGACCAATCCTACCCGCGTTTTCAAGAAGTGATGGAGTCTGCACTCCAACGAGCCAATCAAGGACATGGTGGCTTAACGTCAGAAGAATCTCTGGTCGAGGCCTTGTATCAACTCGCATCCGGAATTGGCTTCGACGGAACGACCAACGGCACCACGCTCGACGATGGCTCCGCCGGTAGTCTGCAAGCCCAGATAGGCGGAAAGTCCGACAATGATGTCCCGCAATCGCAGTTTGGCGTGAACAGCAAAAACAACTTCGTTGTCGACACCGCCTCGAAGCTGGGGTATCGAATAGTTAAGATTAGCGACCAGCCCCTGCTGCCATTGAATCAAACGGTCTCTGGGAAACTCGACAATTCGCTCCAAGCGACAATCTATCGAGTGAATGCGAAAAGAGGGGACGTTTTCTCGCTAGTGGTCTCGAATTGGCAAGCCGTCGATGCCCAATCCGATATTCATCTCTATCTACCCAACGGTCAGCGCCTTCAGCCTCAAGCTACGGTCGGAGGCACTCGTCAATTTGCAATTCCGGAAACAGGCCAATACGCCTTGGTCATCGATCGCGAACCTTCGAATAGTCCTCGGTCGAACATCCCTCCCACCGAAGTCGAATACAACGAAGCAAAAGATATCGACGCTGACTTTCCCTTCCGTTTCACAGCAACGTTGACGGCGGGAAATGCTGTCTCGCTCCCTGCTGCAATACCGATTGAACTCAATGAAATCATTTCTGTCGGGCCTCTTACCTTGGGCACTCCACAAGCGTTCACCTTTGAACTGGACTCTACAAAATTGCTGCTGCTCAAGTCCATTCAAGGGGCGGGAAGCTGGACCTTGCAATCAGAGACTGGCAACCCTCTCCGATGGGGACATACCAATGGACTACAAGTATTGCATGCAACTCAATTCAAGACGTCGGGGAACTTGGCGGGGAGCGTTGAGGACTATTCTCAACCCGGACAAGGAGGGCTTCCTGCCGGTCGGTACCGGCTCTCTGTTTCACTTGATCAAGCGAGCAATGTACCCGTTCAGTTTCAAATCATAGATTCGCAACTGAATTCACTTGCTCTCAAATTAGGCGACGAGGTTCAGGGGCGGATGGATGTCGATCATCAAACGGCTTTCATTCGCTTTGTCGGGAAAACGGGACAAGAAGTCTCCTTTGAATCGGCCGATTCACCCAGTCCTTTCGCTGCAGGCTCACTCATTACACCAGCCGGGTCCGAGATTGCTTTCCGAGGGAACACCTACCCGCTCTTCCAAAAATCCGATCCCATTCGGTTACCTATCGACGGCGAATACCTCATCATGGTTTCGGCGTCAAGTTTCTCTGGCCCCATCGTTCCATTCACCTTTAAGCTGCGAAGTAAAATTGAAAAAGAACTAGCTCGCCCTTCATTGGATGTGAGCTCTGCGAGTTGGAACTCGATTGAAAACCTTTCTGTCTCCGACCTCAAATCCCAGAGGATGCAAGTTGGTGTTGTCTCAGGAGACCAAGTTTATTTCGATGGGTTGAATGCCAATGCTCGAGTCCGTGTGGATTACTTCGACGCCAATGGAACCAATCTGTTTTCATTAAAAAACTCCGAATTGAATCGGATGTTGCCGGTCGCTACGTATTCGAGCGATCAGTATTTCACTTTGGAGCCGATCGATTTGATTGCGAGCGTACCACGCAATAGAGTCGGTGGAGGAGGTTTTCGAGTTGGGGCTCTTCCGATAGTCATTACGGCAACCGACAGCGGTTCCGTCTACCGTGCCGATCTCGGTCAAGATGGCTGCGCCCTACTCGATGTCCATGGAGTTGGTACTACCGTCGTAGATATCCGGAACATGGTCGGTGAGTCCTTTCAAGAAATTGCATCAAGTGGTTGCATCGTGCACGATGCCAAATTCGACGCTGTGCATGGACACCCGCACGTTCCGAATAGCGATGCTGCGTCCGTGCAGGATGCCGTATCGGCGCTGATTGACATCGGAGCTCTGGTCGTTGGAATCGGCACTGGCCCCAATAAGATTCTAGGAAATCCGAGAACCCCAGGTTCGCTTCTTTCCGAACTGGCCAGATTGACAGGAGCTCTCAACAGTTCAGGTCAATCGGTAATCAACGGCACGATTCCACCGAACGATCCACTCTACGTTCAGCTCGACCACACCGATCCCGAAAAATTAAAAGCCACCATTTTGGAAGCCATTGAGGCAACTCTGAGTTACATTGGTTTTGACGTTGATGTGTTGATCCGGGATAGCTCAGGTGTTTCCAAGATTGCTTCGCCTGACAGGTTTTCAATCAATACGGACGAGTCAAAGTCAGTCGCAATAGAATTGATCGGCGATGGTGGAACTCATGAGTTCTATCTGGAATTCTTGCGCCACGGCACCAACATCATCCTGGGACGCCTGCCAATCGGGATCAACTACGCTTACTCCTATGACGCGGATGCAATCGATCCGGATGGCGATGCGATCGCCTATTCGATTATTGGCGATAACCATGGCGCCACCATCGATTCCGCCACCGGTATTATTTCTTGGTTGCCCGAGTCTCCCGGGAAATACACATTTACGGTCCAAGCGGACGATGGCCGAGGAGGGCGAACAACCCAACAATGGGAGGTGGTTGCAGATCCTCTCAATGCCAGTAACCACGCACCGCTCGTGAATCCGATCGCGAATCAAAATGCTTTGGCTGGCCGCCCGTTCGAATTGCAAGTGATTGCCACTGACCCTGACTTGGATGTACTGTCATTCGGATTGCTTGCCGGTAACGCTACCGATTCGATCCCGCCCGGAATGTCTATCCAAGAGCGTACAGGACTGATTCAATGGACGCCCACGATTTACCAATTGGGCTGTCCTTGGAACGTGATAGTCGCTGTCAACGATGGAAGAGGCGGAGAAACCCAGC
>JANLRK010000462.1:0-2780 GCA_031361585.1 Pirellula sp.
GCATCCATATTTGAACGGGTGACTTGGGCCACTTAAGTATCGTAACGTGGAGTGATTTTCGGACGTTTGATCCGATGCAAAAAAGACATCTGCTAAACCCAATACGCCACCTCACACGCCTTCTGACACCGGTCAGGCGAATGAGGCCAGCTCATGCGCCACGAACGTCGTCTAAGGACTTGCCCTCGCCCTGAACGCTGTACTACAGAGCTTACGACCAAGACTGTCATTCCTCTGATCCCAAGCATTCAACGAGTCGCGTGAGTCTGACGGAAGACAAATGACGCCATCGACGGCGATGTGGATGCTCCAATGCAGATCACCTAACCACGTCACCCAAGTGTCCACGATTCCTTTGCCGAGAAATATGGATGAGGTGCAAACGCTCGATCCCCTAAGCGATTACTTTGAAGCCAACGGTTACGAAGGACCTTCCGTTCAATTGCAGTTTCTGTGGCACGGCATGAACTACTTGCGTAACAATCCTCAGGATCGATTGTTCGCGCACTTGTTTTGGCAGGTGGAACGTGTGCGTGGGCAAGTTTATCGCCATTGCATTCAGCGACCATTGACACCAGGCCTTATGAACTTCATTCGCTTCTATGAACGCAAGAGCCCGGTGACGAGTTTAGTCGATCAAGTAGAATTCGAATCGAGTGGCGTACTTGGAGGTGTGGGACACGGCTTGAGGTCTTTGGAGGTGCGCACAAGCCCCAAATCAGATGCGGACAAGCAGACCAAGTACCTTGATGGCTTTGTCAGCAATATAAAAAGGCTAAAGGCTCAGAGCGTATCCAATCCAAATGACGAAAAGGCTAAGCAAGGCAAGCTGCAATTCGACGGATGGCAGAAACTTGAGGTTGGCCTGGTGCTACACTTCCTAAAATTTCGCGGAACCCCCACGGACCGAGGTGAGCCCAGATCGTATGATTTGGCAAACAACGCAGATCCAAGCCAACAGAATGTCGGTGTAAACAATGGTATGCGATGGCAAGAGTTCTTGCGCGGACAACGGGCTTCTGCAAACGCCATCGGCAAAACTATCGAGCGCCGACCGGAACTGTTATCCGTGCTTCGAGCGATTGATGTTTGCCGCGATGAACACGGTGTACCCTGTTGGATTGTTGCTCCGCTTTTTAAGATCGCCCGCGATCGCATCTTCGGGGCTATGGCTAATTATCGTCGGCTCAAGCATGTGGAACTACCTGCGCTGCGTACGACTATCCATGTGGGTGAAGACTTTGTACATCTTTCCACGGGGCTGCGCTACATGGATGAAGCCGTCGAACACCTTGGATTGCAACAAGGCGATCGCGTAGGACATGGCTTGGCTTTAGGAATAGAGCCCATTTCTTGGACGAACGAGTTCACGCGACTGACGATGCCCTGCGAGGATCGTTGGTTCGATCTGATATGGGAGCGACAGAAACATCAACAATCCGGCGCTAGATTTACCAATGACCGTCGCACTTTTGTCGAATCCGAAATTGTCCGACTTGCGCAGTTCATTTTCGGCAGTTCCAAGAACAGCGAAGACAACGACTTCGAGTGGACCTTCGACCGAGCGATGGAGCTCGTGTCATGGCTCTATTCGCAAGCAAAGCTCAACGAGGTCGGTTTTATGAGTGGCCGAATGACTCGGCAACGACCTACAGGCTTGACGCGGCAACTGGAAAGGTATTTGACCGAGCCAGCGGTTTATTGCCGTTGTCGGAGTGTCGAATGGGTGTGCGTTACCAGCGATCGGCCAGCCGTCGTGGAGCTGCAACGCTTGGTGCGACAGCGTTATTCGATGCGCGGTATAGCCATTGAAGTGAATCCGGTTTGCAATCTACTAGTCGGCAATTTGACCGACTTGCAATCTCATCCGCTGTGGCGACTGGCTCCAGGGATAGGCAATGATAATGAAGCTACATTACAAATCACGGTTGGCTCGGATGATCCTTTTCCGTTTGCTACCAACCTGCCCGAAGAGTACCAGTTTCTGTACGATTCGCTTGTCCTCGCTGGCAAGTCACACGCTGAGGCTCGTGGATGGTTGCAAGCGATACAATAGTCAAGCCTAGCATCACGTTTCACACTTCCAGAAAGTGTGTGAAACGCGCCGCGTAGGAAAAGAGTCTATTTTGTTGCAGCAGCCAAGTTAGCCTACTTTTTTTGCTGGAACTCGCCCCGTCTTCTTAGCTGCGGTCGATCGCTCGGCCTTTTACACAGTTCTGGTCCGTGGTAGATGAGGAGTTGCATTTCTGGTCGATTGCAGATTTGGGTTTTAGCTTTAGACTTCTGTCCCGTCGAACTTTCGAATCCGCTCGAAGGAAAGCGACCAGTAGTCGAATAGTTTCCGCATTTTGCACATTTTTCAAGATAGTTCTCCTATGCCTTATCGTTTTGGAAGTCATGTTTCTTGCCAAGGTGGGCTCCTTGCAGCCCTAAACCGTGCTGTCGAAACTGGTTGTGATGTAATGCAGATCTTTGTGTCGTCGCCTCAGAAATGGGCGACAGAGGCCACTTTGATCCCGGTTAAGCCGGAACCAAAGGCAGCACGCAAGCCTGATTCAGTCTTGACCAAGAACAATAATCAGTGGAATTGCAAACCGATTAGCGATTCCGACGCGGCGCTGTTCGAAACGACATGGAAGGAATCCGGGATTGGAGCGACGATCGCCCACACGTCTTATCTAATCAATGTAGCCTCACCGGATGACTCCCTGTGGCAAAAGTCGCTGGACGCATTAGTGGTTGAATGGCAGCGCGCAGAGCAGTTGAAGCTCGAAGGCTTG
>JANLRK010000492.1:0-14617 GCA_031361585.1 Pirellula sp.
GGCTGATCTCGGGCGTGCATTCTCCAGGCAGCGCGGCGGTAGTGGCGGCCCCGGTGGCATGGGTAACGGCCGACTCGCTCGTCTCTACGAATCCCTCGAATCCACTCGAAAATGGGCGGAAAGCAATTACTTCCGTCTTCCAATTGCTAACCAAAAAATGGAATTGGTGCGACCCAATGCGTTTTGGCTAGACTACCTGAACCATTCCGGTGATGCACCCTTCCTATCCAAAAATATTGAGCTCGCCGCCAGCAATATTCATGAGACGCTGCTCGCGCTGGCTGTCCTTGGCATGCCATTGGATTCCAAACCAGCGACCATCAATGTCGAGCAGGGTCGCTTGGTTGCCGCCACAACGAACGATTCGATTGCATTCGTTCAAGGTTTGCAGACCATCGAGCAAAGCGCCGATCCAGCTACCGTCTTAGCTAGTCAAAGCATCTTCTTGGCAAGCGACACTGGTGAAGAAGCCAAACCTGTTAAAGCGCAATCGCTTATCAAGGGAACGGTCTATCGATTGCGAGTCGTTTTGACCAACCCAACCGCATCGTTGGTTCGCGTTAGTGTATTGCAACAGATTCCGCAGGGAGCCATCGCACTTGAAAACGCCAAGGTAGTTGCGGGCCAAAAGCTTGACTTGGCACCGTTCGCTACGCAAGAACTGAGTACGAAGTTCTACTTTCCGCAATCCGGAGCCTTCGCTCACTATGGCGCCCAAATTGCCATCAATAACAAGATCGCAATCGCGGCACCGTCGACCCGTCTCAAGGTACTGGACGTCCCCGATTCGGTCGACGAAACATCGTGGTCCTATGTCGCATCCTGGGGCTCAGACGACCAAGTCCTTGCTCATCTCAAGGGTGCAAATTTGTTCAAGATCAACCTCGACGCAATCGCCTGGCGAATGGCCAATCGCAAATTTTTTGAAGCCTGTCTTGCGAGACTGACCGATTATGGGATCTATAACCCAACACTTTGGGCGTATTCGATTAAACACAATGATGCACCTAGGTTGCGTGAATTCTTGGAGAGCAATTCGGCAGTTGTTAGTCGAGTTGGACCGTTATTTGAAATGGCGCTTATGAAGATTGAGCCTGTCGATCGTTTGCAATTCGAACATTTGGATTTCCGGCCCTTGGTTGTTGCTCGCATGCATCAGCTAGGTCCAAAGAGGGTCATTCTTAACGACGGTCTTGCTGAACAATACGAACGAATGATGGGTATACTGGCTCATCAAAGGACGATCGAGTCGGAACAGCGACTTGCATTGGTCTACTACATGTTGCTTCAAAATCGAATCGAAGAGGCGATCGCTCATTTTGCCAAGATCGACCCGTCGGCCATGGAAAGCAAACTGCAGCACGATTACTTCGCCGCATACCTAGACATGATTCAAGGCAAATTCGACGAAGCGGACAGCCGCTCGCAAAAGTATGTCAACTATCCGAACCCACGCTGGCGAGATTGGTTTGGACAAGTGCGATCGCAGGTTGCAGAACGCAAAGCAATCCAAGCGGGCAAGACCGCAGACATCGCAAAGACAGAAGATTGGAAGACCGATGCTGCGAATCGACTACTTTCTGGAGCTCGGGAGCAACAGAACATCAATGAGTCAGCGAGTCTTCCCGGGTTGGACTTGATCCAAGATGGCGAAAGGATTGTATTGCGTCACCGCAATTTGGACGCCATCAATGTGAAGTACTACTTGATGGATGTGGAGTTGCTTTTTAGCCGTAATCCGTTTGTTCAACAGGACGGAGGTCGGCTTAGCATGATTGAGCCGAACATGGCGGAAGCAATGAACGTTGAAAAGTCCGCTTCGCATAGAGACGTGAGTTTAGTGGTGCCGCCGTCGCTCAAGAACAAGAACTTGGTCATTGAAGTTTCCGGTGGCGGTCTCATGAAAAATCTTGTGTTGTACGCAAACTCGCTGGTCGTCAACCACTCTCCCAATCTGGGCCGTTTGCAGATCTTAGCGAAACAGGGGCTGCAGCCGCTCGAAGGAGCCTACGTGAAGGTCTATGCAAAATACAACTCTGGCGAGGTCAAGTTCTACAAGGACGGGTACACCGATTTGCGAGGGCAATTCGACTACACGTCTTTGAGCACGAACGATTTGGATGCAACGCAACGGTTCTCTTTGCTAGTCCTACACCCCGAACATGGCACCAGCGTTCGCGAATCCGAACCACCGAAGCGATAGCGCCTCCAGGCAATCGAAACGATAGAGCCTACAGGTAATTGCAACCCTCGACGATACTTGTTGTCCAATGTACAATGTGGATAGTAGGATAGGATCGCTAGTGGGATAGGCATCCGGCCTGTCGATTCCGCAATGACAGGTTGGAAGCCTATTCCACAAATTTCTGGCACACATTGTTAATAAGATCTTTGAAATGACAAAACAAACCTCCTCCGCGAGGCTGGCGCCCGAGCTGCTAGCCCCGGCAGGAAACTGGGAATGCATTCACGCAGCTATCGAGAACGGCGCAGACGCCGTCTATTTTGGGCTTGAAACCGGCTTCAACGCTCGCGCGCGTGCGGTTAATTTCTCTCTCGAAGATCTTCGGAGCCTAATGCAACTGTTGCACCGGCGAGGATTGGTCGGATATGTAACGCTCAATACGCTGGTTTTCACGGATGAGCTTGCCGAGTTTGAAAAGCACGTGGCTGAGATCGCTGCCGCTGGCGTCGACGCAGTGCTAGTTCAGGATCTCGGGGCCGTCCGACTGATTCATGAGATATGTCCGGAGCTCAGTGTCCACGCCAGCACGCAAATGACCATGGTCTCGGCGGAAACGATCCTAGCAATCGAATCATTGCAGGTCGATCGCGTGGTATTGGCGAGAGAACTGTCCATCGATGAGATACGCAAGATTACGTCGGCAACGACAATGCCTGTCGAAACGTTTGTGCATGGAGCATTGTGTGTCTCGTATAGTGGCCAATGTTTAACCAGCGAATCGTTGGGTGGCCGGAGCGCCAACCGAGGCCAATGTGCACAGGCCTGTCGACTCAATTACGATCTCATTTGCGATGGAGAGCATCGTGATTTAGGTGACAATCGCTATCTGTTATCCCCACAAGATTTGGCAGGGTACGCTCATATACCGGATTTGATTGATGCCGGTGTATGTTCACTGAAAATCGAAGGTAGGCTAAAGACGCCAGAATATGTTGCCAATATTGTGGGCCATTACCGTAAGGCGATCGATGCGGCGGTTGCGGGAAAAGAGATCCAATGGAGCAGCCAGGCCAAGCGTGAAATGGAGATGAGTTTCTCTCGAGGATTCTCGCCGGGTTGGCTTGAGGGTTGCGACCACAAGAGATTGGTGCCGGGAATCACAAGTGCCAAGCAAGGTGTCCGTGTCGGTAAAGTTGTCGCTCTGCGTGGTGAAAAACTACTGGTCGATCTCGATGCGCCGTTGATCAAGGGTGATGGCATCGTGCTGCAAGGTGACCGGATCTCCGGCATTGAAATCGGTGGCAGAATCTTTCAGGTGTTTGTAAACGGGCATGCAACGGACCTGCCATCGACTGGTCGCGTCGAACTGGGATTTCAAAATGGTCTATTTAAAAACAGTGAGGTCAAATCGGGGCAACCCATTTGGCATACTGATTCGCCACAATTGAGCAAACGGTTGCGTGCTAGTTTTGCTTCGGAACAGTTTGTTAAGAAAATTCCAATCGAAATGAACTTTCGCGTTCGAGTTGGGGTTCCTATCGAAGCCGAAGTGAAATGTTCCAACGGTTCAAATTGCGAGCGCACCATCGCACTCAAAGCGGATCACGTTCCAGCCGAAGCAAGAAAGCATGCGACGACGGAACACGAACTTCGGCAACAAATGTCGCGGTTAGGCAATACGCCTTACGAACTGCATTCATTGCAAGCGACCTTCAGTGGTAACCCAATGGTCCCGCTGAGCATTTTGGGTGAGCTTCGCAAGAACATGGTCGCCGACTTAGATCGCGTTCGTACTCAAGTTCCTAAGCGGACCATTTCAGATCCGGGCACTTCGAATCGCATGCTGGCAAGTCGGGAACATGCACCAGAAATTCCAGGCCAAGAGAATCGATTGCATGTTTTGGTTCGCTCGATGCAACAATTGAGGCAAGTACTCGATCATGGTCAGAAGAACATTTACGTTGAGTTTCAGGATATTCGTGAATACTGCGACGCGGTGGCTGCGGCCCATAGCAACGGGGCAGTCATTTATATCGCAACGCTACGAATTCAAAAACCGGGCGAGCAGGGTTTGTTCAAATCGCTAGCCAAGCACAGGGCGGATGGCTGGTTGGTACGCAACTTGGCAGCATTGGATTTTGCAAGAGAGCAAGAAATCAATGCAATCGGAGACTTCTCACTCAACGTAACGAATCCGTTGACTGCCGAGTGGTTGATGTCGCGGGGACTTAAACGCATCACCGCCTCGTATGATTTGAATCGTGACCAGCTGTCGGAGCTGGTTCAGGGGTTACCGAAGTCGTGGTTAGAAGTAGTTGTTCACCAGCATATGCCCATGTTCCATATGGAGCATTGCGTATTCTGCACCGTAATGTCACCAGGAACAAACAAATCCAATTGCGGCCGCCCTTGCGATCGGCACGAAGTCAAGTTGAGGGACCGATTGGGGGTCGAGCATGTGCTTCATGCCGATATCGGCTGCAGAAATACTCTCTACAATGGACATGCTCAAAGCGGGGCCGAGGCGGCTCCGAAATTGATACGCATGGGCGTTCAACATTTTCGCATCGAAATGCTTCGGGACGCTCCTGCAATGGAAACGAACCGGTTACTAGGACTTTACACCGACTTACTAGCGGGGAAAATTGACGGACCAACGGTATGGAAGTCACTAAAAGCCGAGAACCGCGTTGGAGTGACACGCGGCACGCTCGAGCAACCTCGAAATCCTTTGGCAATACTGTAACATTTGACCAGTCGCAGGATGCGAAAACGACTTGAAACACGGAAACCTCCAGGCATAGATTCCTGATTGGTGCAGACTCCTACCCCCTAATTGTAGACAATTCAAATTGAAACAGACTGACCTATTCGAAACACTCCAAACGACGATTCATGAACAGGGCGCTTTGTCAGCCGCATCGTTGCTCGTTGACGAAATGCGACGCGAGGCAAGATATCCCGAGCTATTCGAATCACTGAAGATGCAGCATCGAATTGAGCTTGGGCTACCCGCAATCCATACCGATTTGACGGGAGCTCACGATTCGACACAACAGGAAGCCATGTCGCCGGAGCTGCAGGACAAGTTAGACAAAATGCTTCTTGGGGCATGCACCGAAGTTGGGACCGCTTTAATACGCAAAGGAAATTTGCAAGAGGGTTGGATGTACATGCGAGCGGTCGGTGATCGTCAAGCGACCGCGAACGCCATGCTCGATGTTCCCGTCACCCAGGATAATCTGGATACCGTGCTGGGTCTGTTGGTCCACGAAGCGATCGACATCGGTCGAGGCACGAAACTGTCGCTTGAAATGCGAGGAACCTGCAATACGATTACCATGCTCGACTCTGCGGTTTCGATGCGAGGTAGAGCCGACCAGCAAGCCGCGGTTGGTACCTTGGTAGAACATGTTCACGCGGAATTATTGTCAAGCGTGAAATCGGATCTGGTACGACGAGAAAAAAGTGATGCTGCAAGCGACGTGCATGCTGCAACGTCCCTGGAGGCACTCTTGGCGACTCGCCCAACATTGCTGCGAGATGGAACCTATCACTTGGATACGAGTCAATTATCCTCGACGGTGCGCTTTGCTAGAATTTTAGACGACGAACGACAATTGCGGTTTGCGGTCGACCTCGCTCACTACGGTCGTCAACTTCATTCTCAGTATCAGTATCCGAGCGAAGAGCCCTTCGCGGATCTATATCCAATGTCGCTGGGTATGTTTCGAGCGTTATTGGGAGAGCATGTTGACGAAGCATTGAAAATGTTTTTGCAGAAAGCGGAGTCTCTCGATCCGCAAGAGCATGGCACGGTTGCCATCGAAACATACGCAGACTTGCTTACGCGAGTTGGCAGACCAGCTGAGGCGATGCAGTTTTTGATTAGAAAAATGCCCCGAGGGATGCGACCATTTGGTATTGCTCCGTCTTTGCTAGAACTTGCAGAAGCGTCGCATGATTTCCAACCCATGTTGAACCATACAAAAGATCGCCGAGATTTGGTTGGCTTTGCAGCCGCACTATTGCAATCCGTTACATTTGGACACGCGACCAAGAATATAAACCACTCTGGCGGTTAGCCTATGGCAATTAACATACTATTGGTAGAAGACGATCCTAGTTTGTCCAATGCGATCTTGGAAGGCATGGCCGATCAGGGTATCAAATGTGAAATAGTGTCCACGGTTGCGTCAGCAATTCATGCGATTCGAGATCGCCGGCCAGATGCGGTCGTATTGGACTTGATGTTGTCGGGTGAAAATGGATTGGACGTTCTTAAATCGATTCGCGCTCAACGCGACCCGACCCCCGTTTTGATTCTGACAGCACTTGGCTCGCTGGAAAATCGGGTAGATGGTTTGAACGAAGGTGCCGACGACTACTTGGTAAAACCATTTGAAATGCTGGAATTGATTGCACGAATTACAGCTATCACTCGGCGCAATCATCGCATAGAGGGGAGTACGCTCACGTTCGGTCCACTGCTATTGGATTTAACCACTCGCCGTGTCTTTCGGGAGGGCAAAGAACTTAAATTGTCGCCGACGGAAACGTCGTTGATTGAACTCTTTATCAGGCACGAGAACCAAGTGCTCACGCGAAAGATGCTTTGCCACCAACTTTGGGAAACGACGTGGGAGGGAGAAACGAACGTCATTGAAGTACATATCAATCGATTGCGAAGCAAATTGGATCGCGGTTTTGATCAATCGTTAATCCATACAATTCGAGGACGTGGTTACATGCTTTCCGAGTCGGAACCTACGTCTCGGACAGCACAAACGGACGTTGATTCTGCCGAAAAACTTCAGTAGCGTTGCTCCGTGATGTGTGTACAACAAACACGGGCCGGGTCCTATGCTGGGCTGTTAAAAAACAGGTATTGACTTAATGATTTGCGAACCTACTTCATTCGATAATTATTCCGCGTCTAATCCGATGTGGATTGCTTCTAATCCGATAGGGGATTGCTTTTATCCCGATAGGGATTTCAGATAGTAGCCTGGGGTCGCCGCGAAGCGGCGCACCCCCGGAGGAACGAAAGGACACGCGAATGACCCTGAAGGGCCGGGGGCCCATGCTACAACAAAGAGCGAAGACGAAACTATTCAATGCATGATCTGAAGGATAAGTCTGAATCCGAATCCGAAAACATGCTTGGGCAAACTCGGATGCGGCATTGGGGGAAGTACTCCTTTCGCGTTCGCACCGCAGTCATCTTAACTCTATTCATTCTCACGACGGCCTTGGCGGTCGGTTTCGCATTTCGGAATGTCGCTTCGATCTTGCTGGTCAACAGGACCAATTTGGATTTACGCGATGATGCCCAGGAGTTCGTGGAACAGTTAGAGTCGTTTGTTGGAACGATTGGGCCGGAGCGCGCACAGGTTTGGAATCGACATGCCGCTACGCATGAGTTGCACCATTGGTTTCTTCGGGTCTTCGATGAAAAGAAGAATCTATCTTGGGAGTCGATCAGCGTTCCCGATTCGATGTATGTGGGGCCAGATGGGAATGCGGATCTACAAGAGCTTGGCAAATATCGTTTTCTCAACAGGCCGTTTTATCACTCCACCTCGCTGAACAAGAGCATACCGAGCGGATGGGTTCAGGTAGGCTGCTCCTTGGAATTGGTCGAAGACTCTTTGTCACAGCTCGATCGATTGTTGCTTTGGATTTTTCTCATCGTGGTGATCCTTGGCCCAATCGTATCGCTAGCCCTTTCCGCTCAGTTGCTCAATCCACTCACGGATTTGACAACGCAGGCAGCTAGGCTTTCTGTAACGGACCGGTCGCAGTTGCTTGGATTGCGAGGGAGCGGAGATGAATTGGATAGCTTCGCAGGGACCGTTAACTCACTGCTCGCGCGAGTCAGGTCGCAGCTGAAAGCCAACGAAGACTGGATCGCGAATTCCGCCCACCAACTGCGAAGTCCATTGGCCGCGATCACGAGCAATGTCGAGGTTGTTCTAGGGCGTTTACCAGACGGAAAATTATCGGACATGTTGTCTAGCGTCCTCAACGAATGCGAATTTCTAAACAAGTTGGTTCAGCAACTATTGCTCTTGAGCGAAGCCAATGCGCTGGGATTGAAATCAAAACGCAGTAAAGTTCACTGGGACGAAATGATTCGGGAGTCGAGTGATTTCTTTGAAGCACTTGCTACCTCGAGAAATGTAGTACTGCAATTTGACTCTTTAGCTTCGGCGACGGTCTTGGCAAACAAGGAACACCTGAGAATTGTTTTGCACAACCTAATCGACAATGCGATAAAGTATACGCTTGAGAACGGCAAGATTGAAGTTGAACTCACTCGATCCGCACGCGAGGAATGCACCTTGCGTGTTACAGATTCGGGCATTGGAATTTCCGAACAAGATTTAGCTCGTGTATCGCGGCGATTTTTCCGTAGCGATTCAGGTCGAGATCCGGCGACGAACCCACGCGGAACCGGGCTGGGTTTGAACATTGCGAAAACCATTGTCGAGGGACTCGATGGTCGTTTGGAAATCGAGAGCACATTGGGGATAGGAACCACCGTTCGGGTCATTCTTCCGACCGTTGCTTAATCGATAACCCAATCAAAAAACGATGCAACGTACTTACAATCCCTATAATCGTCAGAGTCGACGATGGACCAAACGTTTAGACGACCATTACTTTCGAATTCCAACCTGCTGTGCAGCGGAAGTCGAGCTAGATTTTGCGATCCGGTTTTTCGTTTTGCTATGTTTAGACAGACCTATGCTAACACTGACTACAGCCAGTCTTCCTGTTTCCGCTCCTGAATGTGTTGTCGGAAAGGTGGATTCGATTGAAACGCGTTCTGAAACCATTGCAAGACTTGCCGCTAGAATGGCTGAGATTCCGAACGATGTGGTTCGTCAAGTCTTGACGCCACATACATCACGTCAGCCACATGGCGCTCACGATCCGCTTGTTTCATTGATAGAAGAACTACTCAACGCGTCGAAAACGAACGAGCCGATGGCAGTGAAAGTCTCCGTCGAGCGCGACTTGGCAATTGGCTGCGGTCTGGCGGTTTCCCTGCGATGGCTTTACCGGGTGGAATCCGTTCTAGGAACACCGCAAACCCTTAGAATAATTCTCAAAGCCCTAATGCCTCTCTATTTGGCAGCGGGGCAGGGGAAGGCTGGCACTGGGATCGTCGACACTTTTTCGTTGGTTCGATCATCCTGCATGATTTTAGAACTAGATCGGCTAACCTCGGACAACGAACTTGCTGAGTGGTTGGTCGAAAGCAATAGGTTGACGCTAGATCCATATGAGTCCATTTCGAAATCGTTTGGCATCGCGCTGCCAAATATGGCCAACGTTTTTTGGCGAGAGATCGCAGCCAAATCAAGCGACATCGAAAACAGTTCAACCAGACTTTCGGATTTGACAAATCTGACTGCTGAGAAACACAGCGCATGGTGGATGCTCGCGGGACAACTATGCAGTCAGCGCGCCCAAATTACAATTCCCGCTACCCTTTCAGTCGGGGTCATTGCATGGGAAAAGCTTTTGGATCATTGGCAGCGAGTTTCACGATCGCTGGCTCAAGAAGTCGGGCACGACAAGAGTAAAGCAATTGGGCCAATCGGTAGTTCCTCAGGCGTCGAGAAGTCGGTCGCTCCGTTAGTTGAAAGAAGTTTGAACTTGCACGATTCGGCAACCACGAAGTCGAATCAAAAATCCAAACTAACAAATGATCATCGCTTCGTCGAAATCCGTTCCTCGCGTGATCCACAACTCAGTTCGAACTTGGATCAAATGCTGCAGCAGATTCGAAATGAACAAGGAACCCTTTCTTTGATTGTTGTCAAGAAATTGGGAGCAAACGTTTCTGCCTCAACCATCGCATTGCAGAACTGGCAATCCTCATTTATAGAGTATATGGATACTCATGGCGAAGCCACGAATGTGCGTGGGTTTTTATCTGACGATGGCGAGTTGACGTTGGTTTTCCAAGACGTTGACCGTGCGGAGCTAACGCAGTGGATTCGTGAATCCTTTGCAAAGTTCAACGATGCCAATGACGATTCGACGCTGGCAACGGCCGCCGCACAGCCACTTGTTGCTGGCGTGGCCATGGTGAGCGCTCCATCTCGTTCCTTTAAGATCGACCAACTTATTCAGGCTGCTTTGCGCTGCCTCGATGGCGCGAGCACTCAAGGTGCAGGAGCGGTCAAGACGATTGAAGTATACTAGCGTAGCTAGGAAAGAAGCTGACTGAATGTTTGGCTCCTCGTGCAACGCGTGAAGCATTCAGGTCATCGGGGGGGTGCTATGCTTTGCATCTCGAAGTCGCACCCGGCAGGTGCGACCTACGGTAGGTCACTCTTGCCGAGAGTGACTTTGCACTATGATTAAAGTAAACATCGACGTTTCTTAACACTGCGTTCGTGCATACATTGATGCATACTCCAACAGAATTGGAATCAACCAAATGACGATTTGGCCTGAAATGCCCGACTGCGGAGTATATCTTGTCTGGCCGTGCGATGGAGTCGAGTGGATCCATCCCGACGATATTTCACTTGTCGAAACGTGGATTCCAAGCACACGCGTTTTCCGGCGACACAGTTTCGACGGGACCTATTATCGATTGCAATACGGCGAACAGTCTGTCCGAGTAAAGCCATCGATGTGGCGTCGCGTCGAGGACGAAGGCCTGTCTGTCGGAGACCGGGTCGAAATACTTTCGCATTTTCAAGAAAACGAGCCTGGATTGGGAATTATCTCGGAAATGCGATTCGATAAAGCGAGCAGTCGAATTCTATACACGGTCGTATCTCGAGAACTGCCACTGCCAAGAGCATTCGTTGCATCCGATTTGGTTTTGCTGACTAGAAAACCCCAGCTTCGAGACCGCGATGAGGGCACACTAAGTCCGTCGCACTCGGCCGCGGGTTCAAACGATGGTATACAATCGAGCTAAATCCCGTTGCTTACAACGACACCGACCAATTCATGCACTACTTAGTTATGCCGCTTGGAAGCGCTGGAGATGTTCATCCTTTTGTCGGTTTGGCGTTGGAACTAAAGCGACGCGGCCACGAGGTCACACTATCCACCAATGGATATTTCGCCGATCTTGCACATCGATTCGGTCTTGATTTTGTCGAGCTAGGATCAGAAGCCACTTTCTATGCCGGAATACAAAGTCCGGACCTTTGGCATCCATTTCGATCTTTTCCATACTTGTATCGGGGAATGATCGCGCCGATAGTTCGACCGCAATATGAAATCGTGGCTCATGAATCTGCGAAACGTCCAACCACTGTTTTGTCGAACTGCTTTGGTTTTGGAGCGCTCAACGCACAAGACAAGCTTGGCGTCACTGTAGTTTCTGTTCACCTGCAGCCTGTAATGCTTTGGAGTAAATGCAAGCCGCCAAGAATGCCCGGTCTGTTTGGCCCGAACTGGTTGCAAGATCGAATGTTTAGGTTGGCACAGCGAATCGTGGTCGACCCAGTTGTGCTCCCAAGTCTGAACGCATTTCGGGCTGAGTTAGGGTTGGAACCAGTAACGCATGTCGTCGAATGGTGGCACTCAAAAAAGCAGATCATTTGCTTGTTCCCCGAATGGTTTTGCCCACCGCAAAAAGACTGGCCCAGACCATTTGCTCAAGTTGATTTCCCACTTTGGGATGAACGCAATATCGATCAGGCCCAAGGACCCACCGAGCTCCCCGATGCACTTGAACTATTTCTCGGCGACGGATCAGCCCCAATCGCGTTTACGCCGGGCTCAGCAAACATCTTTGGAAAAGAGTTCTTTCAAATAGCCGCAAAAGCGTGTGAACTTATTGGTCGTCGAGCTATTTTCCTGTCGCGGTTTTCAGAGCACATTCCGACACCTTTGCCGAAAACAGTTCTTCACGTCCCATTCGTTCCTCTGAGCCTTTTGTTGCCTCGCTGTTCGGCCTTTGTACACCATGGAGGAATTGGTTCTGCAGCACAAGCTATGGCTGCTGGAATTCCTCAATTGATTCGCCCACAGGCGCATGATCAATTTGATAACGCCATGCGAATCGTGGAACAAGGCCTTGGAGATTGTCTGAAGCCGAGAAAGTTTAGTCCGAGATTATTGGCACGTAAACTAAATGACATAATCCAATCGGAGAAAATTCGGACTCGATGCAACGTTGCAGCATCGAGCATGAACCGAACGCGTGGGGTTTGCCAAGCAGTGGACGAGTTGGAAAAACTAGTGGTCTAGCCTACGCAGCTCGCTTTTCTTTCACCTCAACGATTTCAGAAGCTGCTTTTTTGGCTCGGATCTTCTCGCGAAGCTCCATTATTCTTTGCCGTTTCATGGATTCAATCTGCTGCTTCTTGACGTGCGCTACCAACAACCCCTGCAGCCTATCGCGGAGCAAGGTCGCCATCGAAATCAGGCATCGCATGGCAATCAGAACCACGATTGCCCACACAATCCAATACTGTGGTAAATCACTAGTCATAAACGCTAGCTATGCCACCCTTCGTTTCGGTTCATTGGCTAGCACTTGCTTCAAGCGATCAAATTCTTCGATGCTAGTGAAGTGAATTGTGATGCGACCTCGGCCACGGCTTGTTTGGCTAATGTCAACGCGCGTACCGAGATTCATTTTCATCTCGTTTTCTAAAGCCGCAAGCAAATCGGATTTGGTTGCTTTTCGTCGGGGCAATGCGCCGAGATAACCGTCATCCGACGAGGCCGCGTCCGCAATAGCCTCGGCGACCCGCGATTCTGTCTCGCGAACGCTCCACCCTTCGTCTTGGATCTTCTTCAAGAAGCTTATTTGCTCGCGAATACTACCAAGACTTAGCAGCGCTTTTGCGTGTCCAGCGGAGACTTGATCTCGCTGTACGGCGTCGGTAATCGAGTCTGGCAGTTCTAGTAGTCGCATCATGTTGGCGATGGTGCTTCGATCAATCTTGAGTCGTTGTGCTAGCTCATCCTGCGTGCATTTATGTTCCGCAATGTAACGCTTAAACGACAAGGCTTTTTCGATTGCGTTTAGGTCTTTGCGCTGCAGATTTTCAATGATCGAAAGCTCAGCCACGAGTCGATCGTCCGCATCGCGGACTTCCGCCCGAATGGTTGGAATCCCAGCCAATACGGTTGCTCGCAGTCGACGTTCGCCACTGATCAATTGGAATCGCTCGCCAACCTGACGAACCAAAATGGGCTGGAGCTGTTTGTGCTCTTTGAGCGATTCAGCGAGGGACTCCAGTTCAGAAGGATTGAATTGACGTCTAGGCTGAAATGGGTTGGCGTCGATCAAACTTGTTTTGATGTCCAAAGTCGCGGTCGAGGATGCGATAGCGGCTTGCTTGGACTCTAGCGGAATAGTCACCGGAGAATGACTAGCTCGAGATGGTTTGATGCGATCATGCGCTTCGTTTGCGAGCGTTCGAATCGCATCGCTCCGATTCATTGAGTCATCTTGCAAAGTCGGTTGCTCTGAGACCTGACTCACGTTTCCCTCACCATTTCCAGAGGAAACTCCATTTTCCTGTGCGCCTTCCTCGATTTGGGTTCCGAGTAAAGCCGCCAATCCACGTCCAAGTCGTCGATCTTTAGTCACGTTCCAATACCTCCATACAAAGTTCAATATATGCCCGCGTTCCACGCGATCGCGGCGAATAGGCCAAGACACTTTGCCCGTAGCTGGGTGCCTCACTAACTGCAATGTCTCGAGGAATCACAGTATCAAAAACAATATCACCAAAAAACTCTCTCACTTCGTTATCCACTTCTTGCGTCAGCTCGAATCGTGGGTCGTACATCGTGAGCAAGATGCCGCCGAACGTTAGTCGACCAGGATGCTTTTGCATGACGTCCCGAATAACATGAATCATTTGCGTCAGGCCCTCCATGGCGTAGTATTCGCATTGAATCGGCATGAGAACTTCGGAACTCGACGCCAAGGCAGCTTGGGTTAGTTCCCCCAGCGACGGTGGGCAATCGATAAATACAGCGTCGTATCCACCCATTCCTGCTTCCAAATGTTGTTTGAGCAATGCACCCTGAGATAACTCCCCTTTTTCAAGGCGATCTACATCTTGAAAGGAACGGCATCCAGGCATCAAGAAAAGGTTCGATTGGTTGGTTTCGAGAATTCTCTCTCGAACGGGTGAATCCACCAGGAGCGGGTGGCGGTCAGCTGGCTGATGGCCAAGTCCGCTAGTGGCGTTGCATTGGGGATCTAGATCGACCAAGAGTGTTTTGTTGGCTGACTTGGCCATCGCCCAAGCCAAATTGATAGCCGTCGTGGTCTTGCCGACGCCACCTTTCTGGTTTGCAATGCAAAAAACGCGAGCCATCTTGAAAACACACTCATGGAATGGATGTTAATTTGGGGGATTCGAACTCGACAATACGAAAATTTCGATTGGCGCGCAAATAGCAGTTCCACGAACCACCCGGAAT
>JANLRK010000521.1:0-1917 GCA_031361585.1 Pirellula sp.
GTCGGCGATGTTACGGCGGCGGAAAAACGGCACGGAGTGCCGTTCTACACTCGCGGCTATTGCTCGGTATATTCGACCTGTTCAAAACCCGCTTCGATTATTGCTTTGGTGGTAGCCGCTCTGTCTAGTTCCCCGCGATACTTGACCAAAACCACAGGATTGTCGATTACATCACTTTCTAATTGTGGAGTAAGCTCAATGGACTCGACATTGTTCGTCTTGGCAATCAACGACTTCACCTGTGGGTAGCAGCCGTGTGGGCACATCATCCCCGTGACCTTCACGGCAACCGTTTTCAATTCCCCGGAGTCTTTGGATTGTGGAACTTCGAAAGGATTAAGAACGCCTCGCGAGGTTTTCGAAGCAATTTCGTCTTGCTTTGAAGTGCAGCCCACAAAGCTCAAAAAGAAAACAACAATCAACGCAAAACGCATCGGGTAATGCCTAAGTTTGGAAGGAATGGTGGGTGGTTCTTGATCCTCCTTATTTTAGCAATCTACCAGCTAAAGGTCAGGAGGAAATATGTCAGTCGGGCGAGAAACGTCCATTTGGCTGGTTATGACGCGCTAGTGTTCGCTACGTGTGAGAAACGGCCAAGTTACTTGGAAAAGATATTCTTTCCTTTGTGCAGTTCAATACTATGGATTGGTTTGGCGAAAATCGGTAGGATGTGACTGGCGAAAGAATCGAACCCAATTGAACACAAGTCCGAAAAATAATAGGCAACGAAAATGCAACATCGAATGCAGATTGTTCGTTGGAACAAACAGCTTTTAATTTGTTTCGCTTGCCTGTGCATTGGTAGTTCTTCTCAAGTTGCATATTCGAAGCAAATTGAAACCGCCACGGTACCGGATGGAAATAAGACGGTCGCCGAACAGAAATCGCCCCAGGCCGAAAAAGCTGCCGATGACTCTACGGCAAAGCCTTTGACGACGAGACCCGATCCGCGAAAAGTAGTTGTGCCAGAAAAGACGGAGCCGAAATCCGAACGGCAACTGGCAAGTGAACGCAAGGCTCGCGAAGCCGCGCGTAAGAATGGTGAAATCACCTTCGACGATCTCAAATTCGACATAGAAAAAGGAGCTGATTTCAAACCCGAAATGCTGACCAAAGAGATTAAGGAACTCGATAAAAAGATCGTCAAACTCCGCGGCTTCATTTTGCCAACGTCCGTCTTTCAACAGGCTGGCATCAAGCAATTTGTTTTGGTTCGGGACAATCAGGAATGCTGTTTTGGACCGGGCGCAGCTATTTACGATTGCGTGATCATCGAAATGGCCCCCGGAAAGACAACGAATTTCGCCACCCGTGTTGTCACCGTCAAAGGCAAATTTGAAATGGACACAACGTCGTATCAGTATCCAGATGGTGGTTACTACGCAATCTATCGTATGACCGCCGAAGAGGTGAAATGACCCGCCCCCCTTTGCTTGAGACCCATTTACCTTTCCCCCGTCGTCAAGGAAAGGTTCGAGACGTATATGATCTTGGGGACCGGTTGCTCATCGTTAGTACGGATCGCATCAGTGCATTTGATTGGGTCATGCCCAACGGCATTCCCGACAAAGGGGAAGTTCTAACGCGGCTTAGCCATTATTGGTTTGCTGAACTGGGTGTTGAGAACCATCTTTTAACCGATGTGGTTCCCGACGACGTTCGAACACATGATCCAGATGGAGATTTGAAAGGGCGTTGCATGGTTGTGCGCAAGGCAAGCGTAATACCGTTCGAGTGCGTCGTTCGCGGCTACCTCGAGGGGAGCGGCTGGAAGGACTATCAAGCGACTGGCCAGGTCTGCGGAATCGAATTGCCAAAAAACCTACGGCAATGCGACTCATTGCCAACACCGCTTTTCACACCTGCAACCAAAGCGGAATCGGGTCACGATGAGAACGTATCCTTTGAAACGATGGT
>JANLRK010000537.1:0-4108 GCA_031361585.1 Pirellula sp.
GGCTTTGGGGGTGGCTGTGAATGCAACGTAAATGATGCCAGAAACACTCGCGCGCGTCGACATTTCGGCGGCAAGGATATCTTCAGTACTGACCTCGCCACCGTCCTCTAGCTCGTTCTGTTCTTCTACAGACAGAACGCTTTTCAGTTTCTTGGCTGCCTCGCCCGTTTGCGAACTGTGGGCTTCGTCGGCGATGACTACGAACCGCTTGCCCTGTGTGGTTAGTTCAAGCATCTTCTTTTGCAACGCGGGAAACGTTTGGATGGTGCAAACGATGATCTTCTTGTCGCCAGAGAGTGCTTCGGCTAGCTCACCGCTCTTGCTACCACCATCCCCCTTGATGATTGCGACGACGCCCGTTGTACGCTCGAAATCCCGAACGGCATCTTGCAATTGTCCATCAATGACATTCCGATCTGAGACGACCAATACCGAATCGAAAACTTTCTCATTATCCCTCAGCGGCAAGGCGCTAGCCGCCGGTTCCCCTGTCGCCGTTTCGCCAACCGTCGAGTTTCCTGATACTAACCCGCCGCTAGCGCGTTGCGGCTCACTGTAATGTAGGTCGGAGAGAAAATGCGCTGACCAAGCGATCGAGTTGGTCTTGCCCGAGCCTGCGCTGTGTTGGATGAGGTACTTCTGTCCAGGTCTCTCGGCGAGAACAGCGGCTTGCAGTTTGCGAGTCACATCGAGTTGATGGTATCGGGGAAAGATGTAACTCTCGATCTGCTTCTTCTTGTTCTTCTTGGCAATGACGTATCGTCCGATGATCTCAAGCCAACTCGTTCGCTCCCAGACTTGTTCCCAAAGGTACGCGGTTCGATGCCCGAGTGGATTGACTGGATTGCCGGCTGCGCCATTGTCACCCAAATTGAACGGCAAGAACGCTGTCTTGGCACCCTCCAGTTTCGTGGTCATTTGGACTTCGCTATTGCTGACCGCAAAGTGAACCAATGCCCCAAACGGGAACGAAAACAACGGTTCAGGATTTTGGCCCTTGGGCGATGGGTTTCGGTCGAGTCGGTATTGGTCGATCGCGTCTTGGATGCTCTGTGTGAAGTCGGTTTTCAGTTCGACCGTTGCAATGGGTAGTCCGTTGAGAAACAGAACCAGGTCGATACTGTTTTCATTGTGCAGCGAATAGCGAACTTGTCGGACGATTCGCAGTCGGTTCGCGACGTATCGAGCCAAGATCTGCGGGTTGATTTCAAGAGCCGGCTTGACTTGCATCATAGACAACTTGCTCCGTTGGCCGAGCATCTCGAAGCCATTGCGCAGGACGTCAAGCGTACCGCGTTGGTTGATCGAGTCCCGCAATCGGCCAACGATCACTTCGCCAGCGTTGGTGCCATGGCTCTTGGCGGCAGCATCCCAAGCATCTGGTTGCGATACTCGGAGCCAAGCAAGCACATCGTCAGGAAACAAAGCCCGAGCCCGATCGTATCGACTATCATCGCCATCGGTATAGAGCCAAGCGTGGTTTGCGAGATGCTCGCAGATGGCGTTTTCGAAGTTGATTTCGGTGTGGATGGTCATGCCCTGGTTGCTTTTTTGGACAGAATCATCCGAACGTCGAGCGTTTCTAACATGTCATATGGATTAACGTATGGGACTGCAAACTGTTTACAAACATCAGGCAGCTTGATGTTGCTTTTGGACTCAGGAGATAAAACCTCGTAACTGCAAACTGAATACCCATTCACCTTTGCGAATGCGACCAGCCATCCATCTGCGCTTGACGCGAAATGAGATTGTGCTCCAGAAGACAAATGACTTAGTGACACGACCCACTTCGAAATCGTTGCAAACACGTGAATCACTTTTGTATCTTCCGTTCCTTTAAAGAAGGAAACCGGAAGGTTATTCTTTGTCCATGCACTTAAGTCGTCTTTTCCTCGAAGCAACTCTTTCCGAACTTGCGTTATGCTGGCAATAGTTCCAGTGCTATGGTGGTTAAGAATCGCGGTCCAATAAGCTGGACAGAATGTGAATCGATAGTGCTGCCGATGAGCTCGAATAAAAGTATCTGCATCCAATAGGTACGTGAGCTTCTGATTCATTGGCTATCCTGAGTCTTCAGGATAGCCACGTATTTGTCGAATGTACTTCCGTACAATCTTGTTAGGTCGTACGCTTGCTGATAGGTCATTCGTCCCATTTCCGCCGCTGCGATGACAGCCTTTCCGAATCGACGACCAAGCCTCGCGTTTTGAGTCAAGTAGAAATTGCCACCCGATTTTTTCTGTTTGCTAAGTCGCTTTAGTTCGTCCATGTAGGATTGGTAGAACCGGAAGAATGCTTCAGCGGTGATAAGCCTCAAGTCTTTGGCGCGCCGCGCCACAACGATTGGACTCACCTTGAATCGGGTCGCAAGCAGCTGAAATGGCTTTGGTTTACTTTCAGCGGTCGTCCAATTTGCTCGCAACTTTGCTTCTGGCACAAGGAACTCAGCGGCAACGCGATTGCAAAACCTTTCGACATCTTCTGGACCTGGTTGAAGCAAAGGTAGGTTCACCAGCGCATCCTCGCCGATCCAAATGTGCGCTAGTTCATGAACTAGCGTGAACATTTGTGCTGCCTTGCTATCGGCACCATTTACAAAAATCAAAGGAACGATCGTGTCGCTCAAAACAAAACCACGAAATTCATCCGGATTCAATGCGCGGTTTGTGCTGTTTCCAACCACACCATTAACGAAAACCAGTATGCCTGCGACTTCGATTTTCTTGATTAGAAACCGCAACGCCTCTTCCCAAGTCGTAGTATTGAGCGCCCAGTCAGATTCGAGTTTTAGCCAACGGGAAATACTTTCAACGGTCTCAACTACCGTACTGTCGATGCTCTCCGAATCAACAAAGGGTAGAGCGAGATGTCCTTCCTCAATCAAAAAATCTCGCATCCAAGATTGCCTGCGCATCATGTCTTGAACAGTTTCAATTAAGTTCGGACTAGGCCGTTTGACGCCCTTGTCTTGCATCGTGCGATAGTCAGGCATCGGTAGCTTCTCAACTGGCGGGGTGTCGAGAAAAAGGTAACCAAAGGGAACCATAGCTTTCTTTGCGAATGCTTCAAGCTTAATGAAGGTCGGCTGTTTCTCTTCCGTGATCCATTCGGAAACAAGCGTGGGAAAATCCGACAACGACATTCCGGACCGATCAACGGCCCAGCGTATCATTTCAGGTTTTATTGCGACTACGTTTGCCATGGATCTTGAAATCGAGTTTTCGACGAAAGAAAACGATAACGATCTATTCTAACATCCGCCTTTCGTTATACCGACCTCAGTTTTTCTGGGATTTTCAGCCACTTTTGAAATTGGCAATTGCGTTCTTCGTCTTTTTCGCCACCGAAATTACCCAATTGATTTATGGACGATCAGAATCTCCTTGAGCCACTTGTTGAGGAAAGTCAGGTAGAGAACCGAAGAATTCGACTGCCGATTGGTTATTGTTGTCAGGCGCTGGAATTTCCGCCTCCTCCGTCCCGGGGTTACGTGGCGCACTGTCCATGGCCAAGAAGATAACTTCGGTTTTTCGATTGCGCAATTCTGGCGGGACCTCAATCACGTCGGCAAGATGCTCATGAATTTGTCGAATAGCGACCATTGAAAATCTCTCCCTGGACGGGTTGTGAGCTTGACTCAATACAGCCAAGTATACACCGACAGCAACAAAACCGAATCATGAACGTTCAGTTTCGAGCAACCCTCGAACGTCTATCTTTCCTGTTACGGCGGCGGAGATCAGGGCGGTCCGGCGTTCTTGCAGCAGCTCGATGGCTCGCACGGCTTCGGCGGTCAGGGCGTCGAGTTTCGCGGTTTCGGCTTCGAGATAGGCGATGATCCTGCGCTGCTCATCGACGGACGGAAGAAGGACCGGTGCTTCTCTGACGTCTTCCAAACTGAGTCCTTGTTTTAGTCCGTACTGCGAGATTTCAAAGTAAGTTTGCCCAAGCCTGCTCTTCAGCAACACACCCAAGTACATCGGCAACACATCCGAAGTTGGACGGACAAGACAAACGTGCTGGTTGACATAGGCGGCCTCCGAGACCATAAAGCACACTGCGACGTTACCAGTCTTTGCACCGGTAACGCAAACGACAACGTCGC
>JANLRK010000538.1:0-27066 GCA_031361585.1 Pirellula sp.
GCTCTCAAAGCGTCCGACCAGTCGTCCACTGGAATAATCATTGCGAGCGGCGCAAATATTTCTGCTGCACACAATCGCATGTCGGTAGTGACATCGGTAAGGACAAGATGGCCACAATTTATTGGGCCAGCGGGTTGATAGGCGGTGGCAAGTCTGCTACATCGTTGTTCTCCCGAGAACACGCGTGCTCCCTTTCGAATCGCCTCTTCGATGCCGTCCCATAATTGTTGGTAGGTTTGAGGCGAAAGTCTGGTCGTCCAGCTTTTTTGACGTGGGTTATCGAGCCTCTGTTTCAACAAACGATGAAATACCTCAGATGTTTTTTTGGGGACAAAGACCCGTCGCGGCGCCATGCATGTTGCGCCGCCATTGAGTCGAAGACCAAACACGAGCAAGTCGCAAACGCGATGCATATCCGCCCCGGGTAGCACGTACATCGCATCGCAACCACTTAACTCCATCACCGACGGAGTGAGGGTTTCTGCCAACGCATGCAAGACTGTTCTTCCAGATCGACTGCTGCCGGTCATAATGACTTTGTCGACACCAATTTCGATCGCTAGCTGCGCACTTTCCACCGAACTATCCAGCAACACGAATAATTCGGCAGGAACTCCAGCCCGTATCATAAGACTGACTAGCAAATAAGAAACCTTGTCGCATCCAGGTGCTGGCTTGAATACGACAGCATTTCCTGCCGCCAGAGCATGAAGGATTTGCACACCTGGCAAGAACACTGGATAGTTCCAGGTACCGATTACCATTACCAGCCCGTGTGGCACTCGATGAACGGTCGAGCGAAGGCGGCCAAGCCAAAGTGGTGACCCTCCGCCATTGAGGTATCTCGGTGCTAAAATGCTTTTAGCTCTTTTGCTAAGCCACTTGGCTGCGTCTGCCAACGGCATGAGTTCGGATGTTATCGTTTCTCGAAAGTCTTGTCGTGATTGCGATTCGATGGCCTCAGCAATGACATGCCTCGATTCAACCAATAGCGAACGCAGTTTCGAGAATATCGAAGTTCGTTCTGCGATCTTTCGCTGGCTCCATGCGAGTTGCGCTTGATACGCCTTGGCGAAATCCGACTCCATGCTCTGACGGGCTGTTGAAAAATCCGAGAGACTTTGATTAGGGATAACAGACGTATTCATGTCATCAACATAGCACTAGATTCCCTATAGTAAATGACCAAAGGACGAGCCAATAGGCCCGTCCTTTGAAAATTCATATTAGCACAACGCGCGAGCGAGTATTTTGTCTTTCTGGCATTTCGCAGCAGCTACTGACTAGAATCCACCGCGCTGACCGGCCTTCACGCCTTCGGCAATGGCTTTCATTACTCCATCCTCTAGAGACAAGCGAACTACAACACCTCGTTCAATCGTTTTACTATCGAGGAGGATCCGATCGTTTCCGGCGGACGCGGCGCTGAGCATCGCCTCAGAAATCGGCGTTGGCTGGATGGATTGAATGTAATTCAACAACTGAGATAGACCCAATCGCATCTTTACCATTTCGGCAGGTGCGGTTGGTTTGGCAGCTGCTCGATCAATAGCGCTCTTAACACTCGCATCACAGTTCTTGCCCACTGCGATATGAAGGGCCTTGGGGCCAGTTGCAATGGCCATCGTAACGGAACTGCCGAAGATCTTCTTGGCTGCTTCAGCTGCATCTGGCGGAAGTGCAATCGAGACACTGTGAAGATTGAAACCAGCATGCTTGCCAGAGTTTATTTTTAGCTGTACTGGCACTTTTTCTTTTGCGAGTTCAGCCGAGATTTCCCTGGCAAGTGCTTCTATCTTAGATCCGTCTGCAACCGAAACACTAGCCACGAAGTTTAATGCGCTTTCGACACTGACATCGAAGGCGGATTCCATTTTGCCTAACTTGGCACTCTCTATCAGAATGTCGACAGCTTTTTCGATCAGCTCTTTGGCTTTAGCAGCCGATGCAGGGTTTTTAGCACCTTCGTCGATAGACTTGAAGGCTGTTTTGAGCGAAACGTCCAGCGTCTTTTCCAGCTGAGCGATTTCTTCCGGCGCGACAAGTTGAAACGTTTGTAGAGCCAACATAGAACTATCTTGGGGAATACCGGAAACGGTGGTCTTGCTCCCATTCATTTTTTCGATCTGTTTGGCATATTTTGAATCGGCTACGAATTGGGTGCCGAAGTCCAAAACGGTGCGTTTTTCTGACTTGTTCACGGTTAGTCCGATCACGAGCTTTTCCGTTCCTTCGATACCTTCCTGGAACTGGGCCATCATCTGTTCTGACGTTTCTTTTGCCGATTCAGCATCAGCCTCATCGAGGTTTCCTCGTTGTGCGGCCATACCCTGATCAAGCCCAGCTTGCATTTGACTCATGAAGAACTCAACGAGTTCATCTGGAATGTTTTGAGGATTGACTTGAATCCGAACGTCATACTTTTGAATCATTTTAGGGAGAAGGTCACCCATGTCTTCTGCAATATCCGAAAGCGAATCTTCGGACTTTGCAACGTAAAGCCACTTCCCAACCTTTTTTGCGTAAATCGTATTCCCGACACTGAATTCATAGAGACCACCACCTAAATCGTTGGGCTCTCCAAATGGGCTTAGTTGGTCGAAGAATTGCTCTAAGTCAGCGATAGGCAAACAGCCTATCGGATCGGGTTGGCCACTTTCGTCCAGGTTTACAAACACGCCGAACGGTCGAGTCCTGTCCAGTCCACCCGCGAATTGGTTTATTGTTGTGCTCAAGATGCCTGCCCCTGCTCCAGCCCCTACCATGCGCGCAACGTGTTGGATGTTAGGCAAGAGTGAATCAATTGCGTTTAACGCAACCACAACGACCGCACCATTGTCGGACTCGTCTGCAACCACAACGGCAGCTGTTTTGGGAGCAGTACTTTTGCCTTGCGCTTGGCATCGGACCGGTGAACTCAAAGTCGCCAATCCGAGCGTGAGAGTACATACCGCAGTAGATAACCATCTAAATTTCATGAACAAGACTCCATTGACTCGGATTTGACTGACTCGAATTTAATAGACATTGGGCTTCAACAATTCGCGACGGCTCGCCAATCCTTGGTGCAAATTGGCAGAGATAACGAATTTACGCGTAACTATAGACGATTCACGCTTCAGCGCAGATAGGGGTTTTCCAGCAACAGCTGCAAATTCAAACACGCGCAGACTTAGCACTCAGCAAGTTCATGATGCAATGGCATCGAATTGTCTGGAAATCAAAGCTTATCGCTCTCGAAAAACAATGCGACCTTTTGTCAGATCATAAGGAGATAGCTCAACGCGAACTTTATCCCCCGGCACAATTCGAATGAAGTTTTTACGCATTTTCCCAGCGACGTGAGCTAATACCTCAGATCCGGTTTCCAATTGAACACGAAAACGGGTGTTCGCTAGTGCTTGCGTTACCGTTCCTTCCACTTCGAATGCTTCTTCTTTTTTGGCCATAAAGTTCGATTAAGTGATTCTTTCAAACATCCACTACGTGAAATATCGATCTACAAAGCGAGGTAATCCTGGTCCGCCCCTATGTTCTGGAAACTATTTATAGGCTAGGCCATATGGAATCGTCCACTACCAATGAGCCATTATTGGACTGTTTTCTTGGACAAAGACTAATACATCGCTCTAAGGCGAGGGGCAGACTGAAATCTACCAGTAGCATGGCCCCCTGGGCCGTGCGAAACTCGGGCCAGGCGCTCAACCTAGGTGGGGATTTGTTTACTCGCATTCGCCCTGCCCGATTAAAACACTCGCCGCCCACGGTCAAAACAAAGTGGTTTCAGTTCTTCCTTCGCTGCATTTTTCGACTATTCTCACGTGTTGTTCTAAGAATCCGCTGACCACATTCGCTAGCCTCGTCTCTCTTCAATGACCCATTCGCTTCACAGCACCTATGTTTACTTTTCGTGTCAACACGGTGCGGAAGCGACGATCAAGGCCGAGCTTTGTCAGCCCGCTGGTCCTTACCGACTTGCCTTTTCGCAAAAAGGTTTCGTCACACTCAAATCGGATCTGGACACGCCAGCCTGGTCGCGTCCACTTCCGCAGTCTCCCTTGATCCGGGCTTGCGGACACGCATTAGATAAATTTGATGGGGACAACTCCGCTGATCTCATCCAGCAAATTCTTGAGAAATACGGTGCCGCCGATTGGGAATGCTTGCATATCTGGCAGCGGGACGTAGCTCAGCCTGGCTGGAATGGTTTCGAGCCGGGCCGATCGATTTTGGTCGATTCCATAGCAGACCAAATTCGAAAGGCCCTTGCTGAACGCAACGACCCTCGAAGCCAAACCGTGAACAAGATCGCTAGTGTAGGGACCAAACTACTCGAAATCATCCTCTTAGAACCCAACCGCTGGTGGGTTGCCGCAAAACCGGTTCAGTCCGAAGCGGATGGTTGGCCGGGTGGCGTCTATGCCGTAGCGATACCCGATAACATGATCAGTCGAGCCTACTTGAAAATTGCGGAAGCAATTCCATGGAGTCGTTTGCCCTTTCAACCCGGCGATCGCGTTGTCGAAATTGGTTCGTCGCCTGGGGGCGCATGCCAACGACTACTCGACTTGGGCGCTCAAGTGGTTGGTATCGACCCCGCCGACATGGACGAAGCCATCGCAAATAACCCTCGCTTCGAACACTGGCGGTCAAAATCCCAACAAGTAAAACGAAGACTGTTCAAGCCATTTCGATACTTGATCTGCGATGCCAATGTAGCTCCGAACTATACGCTCGACACCGTGGAAGCCATCGTTACCTATCCGACCTCTAAGTTTCGAGGATTGATTCTCACAATCAAGCTCTCTACGTGGGAACACGCGAAAGAAATTCCGCAACACATCGCGCGTGTGAAGTCATGGGGCTTTGACCGTGTCGAAGCGAGACAACTCGCACACAACCGCCGCGAATATTGCTTGGTTGCTGAACGTAAAGAATAAATCAGTCGCATCACCAGTATTGGCTTATCTTCTTCTTTAGGAACGCTGCGCTACGTTGCAATTGCTCGATGCCATCGACTCCATCCTCGATGCTGATCCAACCGTCGAAGCCCACTCGCCGCAATTCACTAAAGATGGCGTCGTAGTCATTTAACCCCTGCCCGATCTCACCATGCCTCAATCGTTTCGCGTAGCCAGCAGCACCCCCTTCCTCACGTCGCAGATCGTCCAACGTTCCTTCAATCAGGTATCGATCGCTCGCGTGCATGGTCACGACGCGATGAGATACGCGTTTCAATAATTCGATCGGATCGTCGCCCGCAATGTACGCATTGCTCGGGTCATAATTGACTCCAAACGATGGATGATGGATCGCATCGACGAGCGAACAGAAAACATCCATTTTTTGCGCAAACTCGGGATACTCCCAGAAGTCATCTTTGTAATGATTCTCAAGAATCAACGTTACGCCATTCTTTGCTGCGTGCGGCAAACAAGACTCAATGCTTTCTGCAGCCAATCGAACTCCCTGCTCCGCAGTCAGCTCCGGTCGTCGTTGTCCACTCAAAACGCGGCAGTAGCTGCCACCCAGTGCTGCCGCCATATCGATCCATCGCTTCTGCTTTTCGATTTCTCGATTTCGAAAAGCCAAGTCGGGATGTGTGAAGTCAGGCGAGCAACACAACATTGGAATCGTCATCCCCAGTGACTCGACCTGTTGGCGGAAGACGGGCCACAGCCTCTCGTCTGACAATTCGATGAAGCCAGCGTAGAACTCAAGTCCTTGTATCTCCAAAGTCGAAGCTAGCGCAAACCATTGCGATAGCTTCATCGTGCCGTCTTTGCAAAGTGCCTGCATGTACGCTTTTGGGAAAGCTGCAATTTTTGGCATAAATACTTGGTTGGTTAGAGATTGGGAATTTTGGCTTCAGCCTTCGCCTATCGTAGCATGGCCCCCCGGGCCGTGTGAAGTAGCATGGCGCCCCGAGCCGTGTGAAGTAGCATGGCCCCCCGGGCCGTGTGAATCCTGGACCTGGCCCAAGCCAATGAAAATGATCTCGGGAAAGGGGCCAATCTACGAATATCGATCTGGTCTAGTGGCCGCTAGCGCAGAAGCAGAACGATTGATCTAGAGGGGGTCAGGGCGTTCTGAAACCTTGACGTTTATCTTCATTCGTTCTTCGTTTCGATCAACCGTCAACGCGACTTGATCACCTACCGGTGTTTTGCCAATTTCGAAGATCAAGTCCTCTACCCCTTTAACTTGATGGCCATTGATTTGGACAATCGTGTCTCCTACCTTTAAGCCCGCATTGAAGGCCGGAGAACTCTCAAACACTCCGCTTACTACGGCGCCTCGAATCGGAAGTTTCGCCCACTCCAAGGCATGCTCTAAAGGCTCTTCGTCTGTTTCTGGAGTTTGACTGGAATGCGGTGGTTGAAAAGGAAGACTAGATTGCGTCAATCGTTTCCATTCAGAGGCTTTTTCAAGCTTAACCCCGACCCAACCGCGTCGCATCTTTCCTGACTCCAAGATTTGCTGAAAGACAACTCTTGCTATGTTGCTTGGAATGGAAAAACTAACTCCGCGATAAGACTCACCGATGATGGCGGTGTTGATGCCGATCATTTCGCCTCGGCTATTTACCAGGGGACCACCGCTGTTACCTGGATTCACGGCGACGTCGCTTTGCATCAAATCGCTGTACGTTGGCGACGCTTTTCGTGTATCCCCGCGAGTCAGTGGGTTGCGGATAGTGTCCTCGTAACTGGTCCCGCTCAAGTCCAATCGATGCTTGCTGCTAAGGATTCCGAAAGTGACCGATCCGGTAAGTCCAAACGGACTACCGACAGCCCACACAGGCGAACCGACATCGATACAATCGCTGTCCCCCCAACTGATTGGCAATAAGTCTACAGCATTAATCTTGAGGACCGCCAAATCCGTTAGTTTGTCAAATCCAACAAGTTCGGCAGTACAAGTGCGTTCGTCGGCGAGGATCACGATGATTTGGGAGCCGTCGTCCAATACGTGGTAGTTGGTGAGCACATAGCCGCGGTTATCGACAACAATACCGCTGCCCTGCCCAACCTTCGTGCGGCGTGGATTCGAGCGCAGCTTCATTTCGAGACTCTGATCGGAGGCGTTGGGATCCAACGTGCTCATCATGATATGAACTACGCTAGGGCTTACCCGTTTTGCAACTGTCTGAGAAACAGTGCTTAGTCCCTCCCAGGAGACTCGCTCCAGTTGCTGACCTGCCATCTCGTATTCGGCTCGAAGCTGGCCGCGGTGCCATGCATATCGCGAAAACTCCAACATGGAAGGCAGCAGGAAACGCAAGGCGATCAACAGAACCAACACCACGACCAAACTAAGAAAAGTCGACAGGAGAAGTGAAACAGCGGTCGGCTGCTTCACGAAATGATTGGCTTTGGATTCAACCGACTCGCTTGGCACCTCCACGTCGCTTTCGGATGTCGGAGCCGAAATTGGATCCATTTCACTCATCGATGCATGCCTTCTTGAAGACTCCGTCTAAGTTTGGATTGAGTTCATTGTAACCGACTAAATCTGGCAGCGGCAATTATTTACTTTGCGATTGAGCCGGACTTTCTTTCTTGGGGCGGTGAAGGATTGCCCGTTTACGACTAAAATCGTAACTGTTCAAGAACCCGTCTCTCGCTGGACTATGGATCGGTGGAAGCACAAAACGCAATCGATTTAACAGCTGTCATCACAACGCCAGAAAACATTCAGTTCGAATATCGGATCGCAGGTCCTTTTCGGCGTTTGCCAGCTCTTTTACTAGACTTTGCGATTCGTCTAATGTTGCTTTTAGCAGTCTTGATTCTGATGGCGGTCGTTGGAATATCTACAGCTTTGCCGAGCGGTATGATCGCATTCCTGCTGCTCCTGTCGGCGTTTGGGCTCGACTGGTTTTATGGACTTTTTTTTGAAACCTATTGGAATGGACAGACTCCTGGAAAATGGCTGACCATGATTCGAGTGATTTCCGTGGATGGTCGCCCGATCAACGCTTACCAAGCAACGATTCGCAATTTTCTTCGACTGGCAGATTTCGCGCCTATGGTTTCATTGGAAATATTTGCACCAAATGCCCCGCCAGCTTACGCCATTCCAACGTTTCTTGTCTCTCTGATTTGCATGACGATGACTTCTCGATTTCAACGTTTGGGAGACCTAGCGGCCGGTACCATGGTTGTTGTCAACGAACGATCATGGGTGCCAACCAATGTTAAATTTGAGGATGTTCGTGTCGTTTCGCTCAGCGAGCACATACCACCCAACTTTCGCTTGAGTCCAACCCTCGCCAAAGCCATCGCCTTGTACGCCGAACGACGCAATCGCATTTCCTTTGGCAGGCGGGCCGAACTTGCATCGCATTTGGCTAAACCACTCTTAAAGCAATTCAACTTCCGCGATGATACCAGTCCCGACCTACTGTTGTGTTCGCTCTACTATCGCGAGTTTGTGGCCAAAGAAGCTTTCTCGGATGCGAGGCGATTTGCTCCGCCGCCATCCTTTGATTCAACCAACATCATGCTCGAGAACCCAACGCCTTTCACATCTGAACCCCTGCCGCCCGTAATGAAAACGCCGCTATGAGAATCGCTGAACTACTTGAAAAAAGACGGCAAGGCTGGTTGGAACTGGAACGCATGTGCGATGCATTTCGGTCGGTTCAATTTCCGTTTGCCAATAAGGGCAGTCTGGTTTCACGATTCTCGGCATTGTATCGAGCGGCTTGCACGGATCTATCGATGGCCGATCAGTACCAATTGCCTCCCGCGACGGTGGAGTACTTGCATCGGCTGGTTGGGCGAGCGCACAGTCAGTTGTATCGTTCAAGGCAGTTTGCGAGACATAGGTGGTCGCATTACATGGCCAAGATCGCGCCACAAAGCATCTTTAGAGATCCCTGTGTAAAAGTAGCATTCGTCGTTTTCTTCGGTCTGTTTACACTCTCTGCAATGCTCGCTTGGTCCGAAGTCAGGTTTCCAGGTTTTGCTGAAAGAATCTTGGGGCCAGAACAAATCAAGACCATGGAAACCAACTTTGACCAACCCTTGTCCGGGCACTTTAATCAGTACGTAATGATGTCGGGGTTTTATATCAAACAAAATACCAGCATAGGACTCCAGTGCTTCGCCCTGGGGCCTCTCATTCTGCCCTCGCTCTGCGCATTGGGATACAACGCGGTGGTCCTCGGCGCATCTTTCGGCTATATGGCCCGCTCCGACGTAGAACAAGGGGACGTGTTCTTTCAATTCGTTACGGCCCATGGTGTTTTCGAACTGACGGCGATCGCGCTTTCCGCTGCAAGTGGGCTGCGTTTGGGGATAGGACTGTTTGCGACTGCCGGCCTGCGACGCCTTGACTCATTCCGATTGAATGCCGAACGCGCATTGCCCATTATCCTCGCCGCGGTCGTATTGTTTTTCATGGCAGCTTTCACCGAAGGGTTTCTTTCTCCGTCGCCATTGCCCTACTTCCTGAAGGCATGCATGGCCATCTTCAGTTCAGGCTTGCTAATGTACTATTTCGTCGTCCTTGGTTTTCCAAGACCGGATATTGAACGCGAAATAGCAGACAGCGAAGACAACCCTTGGCGCACCATCGGAGCAGACCGTGCAACTCGATAAAACCGCGATTCTGATCACGCAACGATCGGCAGTCGATTTGGTCGACTTGAGCTTGTTCGTGATCCGCCGTTATTGGCAGCCGATCGCTTTCTTTGCGGCCATAGGAATTCTTCCCTTTGCGATAATCGATTTTGTATTGCTATGGCCATTAACTCAATACGATTCGCTGGTGATGGCGTCCAACGATTTTAGCGGCACTGACGCATATCATGTGCGCTACCTTTGGATCATGACGGCTCTGATCTTGATCCAATCACCTCTAGCCTTGAGTGCGGTCACGTATTTTATTGGGCAGGCGGTGTTCATTGAAAGACCGACAGCCAGGCAGGTGTTCACAGCAGTTTGGAAAAGGATTGCCTCTATGATCTTCGTCGTTGGGATATTGAGAATGTCGCTCATTTCCTTTATTCCCGCGGCCTTCCTATTCCAGCAGCCTGTCTTTCGTCCAGAGATTGAAATTCCGATCTATTTCCTGGGACTGTGTGGAATGGTTTACTTTGTAAGAGGATTTCGACCTTTTGCTTCCGAAATCCTTTTGCTGGAACGTTGTCCAGTCCTTAGGTCTAAAAAGAGACCGGATCAGTTAGCCTACGGACAGCGGTCCAGGTGGCTTCACTCCAGTCTCTACAACGAACTGTTCGGAGTCCACATCGGGGTGACAATCGTGGAAGTCTTCACGGCACTTTCGATTTCAATGAGCCTCATGTTCTTGATAGGAGTAATGACGGGTAGTTGGATTTGGGGCTTCTGGATGGATCTTTTTCTATTTCCAATGACGATTTGGATCGTCGCGACCTGGGGCACCGTGATTCGATTCTTGCTCTATATGAATTCCAGGATTCGAACCGAGGGGTGGGAAATCGAATTGCGATTGAAAGCGGAAGCACAACGACTTGAGGAGATAATGCGATGATCCGAGTCTCCAGTGGAGTTAGCCATACTTGGCTTTGTCTTTTCTTTCTTGCTTTGCAACTGACGGGGCTCCCATCCGAGCCAATGCAAAATGTGCTTGTCCAAATTTCTCCCGCTAACGTTAGCGACAAGGACAGATCAACTATCAATAGATCGACTCACTCCGTTTGGTATGATGCAAACGATGGAACCATACGACCAATCCAAGGCAACAAAGCCATCGACGTAAACGATCGGCACGATTCTATTGCGGGTAACACCAGGGCTTCTACCCCAGGTTGGTGGAAGGATTTTCTGCAATCTTGGCGCGACTTCTTTTCTTTGCTCTTTCAAAGTTGGCAGATCCTATTGATCGTTTGCTCTTTAGGTATTTTGTCGATCGTCGGCTTCCTTTTCTTCCGGTACGGGCTGGGTTTTCAGGCAAGCAATTCACGAAGAACTCGTTTATCCGATAAGAAGCGAGAAGAGGCTAAAATGCAGGAATTGCCCTTCGAGGTGGAACAAAGCTTGGTTGGACTTCTTGCCCAAGCCGAAAGGCATCGAGCGATGGGTGACTTTTCGAAAGCCGTTATCTACCTGTTCAGTCATGCACTCATCGAAATGGACAATTCACGTTGCATACGATTGGAGCGTGGTAAGACAAATCGCGCCTATCTTCGAGAATTACGCGATCACGACAACTTGGCTGGCTTTATCAAGGAACTCGTGTCCGCCTTTGAATATGCGTTTTTTGGAAAACATGTCTTGAGCCAAGATGCGTTCGAACGCATCTGGCTACAGGTCCCTGCTTTTGACGCCTACCTAAAGCAAATCGTTTCAAACCCCAGTCCTAGCCGTAGCATAAAATCAGCGAAGGTCGCGTGATGCTCAGCACATGCAACATTGCAATCTCACGTAGGTTCGGCTGTCCTCAGCCGAACATGATACATTCTAAGATGCCAATCAGAAGCATTGCAATCCTCATCGCTTGTTGTTGTGCTGCCATTTTGTTTCCTGGATGCCGCAATTCTCTGAGCACGCAATACGGCTTGAGCGAAGGGACCGATGCGAAGTACAGCCCTGCATCGGTAAGCCTATTTCGCAATCTGTGCAACGCAGATGGACGTTCTACACTCGTTGTGCGATCCTTTTCACCTCGGGCCATGACCAAATTAATGGCGATCGTTTGGTCCCCCGACTCGTTTGAACCGCATCAACCTGAAACGATGGCGTGGATCGATCGCTGGCTCGCAACTGGCGATCGCACTTTGGTGTATGTTGGTCGGGATTTCTCTCCGACCGCGGACTATTGGTCCCAATCAGCCGCCAAATTTTCGAATAGCCAAGCAACTTATCAGGATGCTCTCTCGGCGCTCGAACAACAAGCCCTTGAATGGACGGTATTGGATCGACTGCGGGCTCGGGTTAGAACCAGAGTGGCATCGCCTTGGTGCCTTTTTTATTATGCACCAGGTTTCGAGGAGCGAGTGACCGAGTTGAAAGGGCCATGGTCGGATGCGATCGACCCATCCAATGCTAGGCTGTTTATTCGGAGCTACCCGATCGGTTACTCAGATGAAACTTTGCAGGCTGTTCAAAAGGAATTCGATTGGGAACCCGAGGACACGTCGGTCAAACCAACGACCGCCCAAGATTTCGAATCCAAATGGCAGACTTCGGATGCCACCATGTTGGGTTTCGTAAAGGGACTTAATGGAAACGACTTGCCGCAATTGGATTGCCTGCTTTCGACCAAGGACGGCAGACCGCTCGTTTCGGAGATCTCCAAGCCAAGTTGGGGGAGTTCTAGCGTCATCGTTCTTTCGAATTCGTCGATGATCTCTAACATTTCCCTTACCAATCGTGAGAACCTCGTCATAGCGAAAAAGCTCGTCGAAAGACTTCCAACGCAGAATATTGGTTTCTTGATGGGAGCCCTCGACCCTCGCGTTCGCAAAGACGATAATTCAGAACAACAAAAAGGCTTTGAGATGCTAACCATTTGGCCACTCAACGTGATCTCTCTGCATGCAGTATTTCTAGGCATGTTAGTCTTGATTGCAGCCTTTCCTATTTTTGGTCGAGCTAAGCGATTACCTCTAAAATCCACCCGTGATTTTGGCCAACATATCGAAGCCGTGGGCGGACTCCTGTACAAATCGCAGGACAGATTTTATGCCGTGTCAACGATTGCGGAGTACTTTCGCGAAGTTCGCAACGAGCCAACGTCCCCATGGGCCAATGTGGAACCTATGGCTCAACAAGAGCCAACTTCACCATTCAAAACTTAGGGCCGCAGGCTGAAATCTACCCGTAGCATGGCCCCCAGGGCCGTGTGTAGCACGGCCCTGGGGGCTGTCGCACCGCCCTGGTGGCTATGCTACGGTAAACAAAATTAAAGCAGGTCGCCTTAGACGTCTTTCAAGGCAAGATCTTTCAAGGCAAGATATAAAAACGCGACGGACATAACTTCACCTTTTGAGGTCCAAATGGGATTTGAAAAACCGAACGATGCCTTACTACCAAGCCCAAGCTTTTATGTAAGGGTCGTTGGCAGCTTTGGAACCACGTTAATCATTGTGGCATTTTCACTCGCGATGGGGAGCGCTGGGTACGCGTACTTCGGCGGTTTGGATTGGGTGGATGCACTTTTGAATGCGGCCATGATTCTCACCGGTATGGGCCCAGTCGACCGAATGGTTACGACAGCTGGGAAGCTATTCGCGACATTTTACGCCTTATACAGTGGCATTGCTTTCCTTTCGATGATGGCCATCATGATCGCCCCAATCCTGCATCGATTTCTCCATCGATTTCATTTGGAGGAGGATTGATCGAAAGTATGGCGATTGGTTTAATCCGCTTAACCCCGAGCCGTATGCGAAGACCGCACATCATCGTCGTCTAGGGCTGCGCGGATTAATCCTGTGGCGACTTATCCAGCTCCGATTTTAGAAAATCGATTCCGTTGGGCTCATCGTCGAAAACGCCGTCCAGTTGAGCTTGATAACACCTCTCCAAGATCGAGCTAAACCATCGCGCCGGTGCATATCCAAGATGGAGCAGGTGACGCCCCAAAACGATGCGTTCAGGCTTTGCATGCGCCACCTTAGTCGATTCTGCCAATCGCATGATACGAAGTAACGACTCGGGAATAGTCGTAGGCAAGGGCGGTCGCCCACCTAAGTCTGCTTCTACTAACCTCATCAACTGCACAATCGAAGCCTTTCCCAGACGAACCGATAGTCGTCTGACTGTTCGAGGGGAAGCTTCCGATTGGATATGCACCAAATGCTCGGCAACAAGCGGTTGAACGACCTCGATATAATGCCTTGGGCATCCGATACGGGTCAAAAAGGAATCGGCGAGCGTGATGCCTACCGATGCATGACTCGGTGATCGCCACCGACCGTCGATAAGTTCGGTGGTAGCTGGCTTGCCAAGATCATGGCATAGTGCCGCCAACATCAAAATGACTCGCTCGTCGTCTAGGAGTTGATCGCGATCTGCTATTTTGGCCGCTGCATCACAAACATGTAGCGTGTGGATCCAAACGTCTCCCTCGGGATGCCAAACGGGGTCTTGCTGAACGTCGATTAGATCTGCGAGCTCGGGATAGTGATCGATCCAGCCGCAATCCCTGAGCACTTGCAGCCCTTTGCTTGGACGCTGGCTACGCGTTGCCCACTTCAACCACTCGTTCCAAACCCGTTCCAGAGCCAACGACGAGTATTCATGACTTAGGGATCGGCACATCTCTAGGGTGTCGTCGGTCATTTCCGCATCGAATCGAGCTGCAAATTGCATCCCTCGCAAGACCCTAAGTGGGTCTTCGGCAAAATGCTCGCTGGTCGCTCGAAGCAATCGCTGCTCCAAGTCAGGAATTCCGCCATGAGGATCTAAAAGGGTCAAGTCGTGCAAATTGCGATAGATTGCGTTCATCGTAAAATCGCGACGAAGAGCTGCCTCGGCGACGCTTAGCGTGTGATCGACTTCCACTTGAAAGCCTCGATGGCCACGGCCAATTTTGCTTTCGCGACGCGGCAAAGTGAAATCAAGATCTTCCCCTTGACGCGTGTGCAATTTAATGACTCCAAACGAAACACCAACCTCGCTGACTCGTCCAAAGCGAGACAGTATTTTCGACAGAGTCGACGCGTCCAGATGAAACACTTCGATATCAAGGTCCTTGTTCGCATGACCAAGCAGTTGATCTCGAACGCAGCCTCCAACCTCGTAGGCAATTCCTCCCGCTTCGGAAAGGGCTTCGATTATCTTCTTCAATTGGTTCATGGGACGTTTGGCATTAGTTACTTATAAAGCCACTCGGCAGCAATGGCACGCTTTTTATACCACGTGTCGCGATATTTGTAGTCGATGGAATTGCGAATGCACTGCTATTGAATCCGGAGAGGTAACTACCTCTCTTTCAGACAGGTTGGAGTTCCGAATAGCCTTTGAAATTGCTTTTTGTTCGTTTTGGCTCTAAATTGGAACTCTTCGGAAGCGACAAAATCATTTATAAAGGACCTTTTTGCAATGCGTCGACGAAAGTTTATCGGGAGCGTGGCAATAGGTACGGTTGCTGCGACTGAATGGAAGATCGCTGGCTCGCCTGCATTTCACCAAGCGTCGACTGAACGCGAAATCCCCAAAGCCGATGAAGATATCTTTGCGTGCATCGATCGACTACAGGGTAAATTCGATCGAGAACTCTATCTGAAAATTCTGGGCAACGCCAACGAGTTTAAGGAGGGTGATCAAATCGTCGGTGTGGCTGCAGTCGACGCCAACGAACGGTCCCAAGCGCGGACCCTTTTGGCCAATACTCTTCTGGCCGATATCGATGCCCACCCTCCGCTTTCCGACCAACTCCATGCGTTGATTGTGCAAACGACAGTCCCAACCCCGGAAGCGCTGAACGGCATGACCGTGGGCCAACTCAAGGCTTCGTTGCTGTCTTGGAATGAGTCGGAGATTCACGCCATCAAGGGCTCGCTATCGAGCGACTGCATTGCTTGCGTCGTCAAGTTAATGTCCAACGAAGAGTTGATCGCCATTGGCGCCAAAGTGTTCAACGCACTCCCAAATAGTCGGATCGGCGCCAAAGGATATTTGGGTGCCAGACTGCAACCTAATTCGCCGACCGATCATCTCGACGACATACGATGGCAAGTCTTCGATGGCTTCGCCTACGCCGTCGGGGATGTTCTACTCGGCAACAACCCAGTCTCGAGCGATCTTGAGTCGGTTGCCGCCATCGAACGTGCCCTGCAGGACATCCTCGTCACGTTTGAAATTGCTGATGCTATGCCACACTGCGTCTTATCGCATATCGACATCCAGGCAGCGGTCGAAGCGAAGTACCCAAACTCAACAGAACTGTGGTTTCAAAGCATCGCCGGAAATGACGCCGCCAACAAGACCTTTGATATCGACATCGACAAGATGGTACGACACGCAAAAGCACGATCCGCCGGAAACTTTGGCCTCTACTTTGAAACCGGACAAGGTGCGGACTTTACCAACGGGCATGGGCTTGGCTTCGACATGCTTATCCATGAGTCTCGAAAGTACGGACTGGCTCGGGCATTGACTCAGATCGTGCGAGAGACTCGAACTCAAAAAGGGCTTTCACCGGACGCTTGGGTACATGTCAACGACGTGGCCGGGTTCATTGGACCGGAGGTCTTTCGCAGCAAAGAGCAACTCGTTCGATGCTGCTTGGAAGACATCGTGATGGGAAAACTGCATGGCTTGACCATCGGTTTGGATGTTTGTTCAACGCTGCATATGGACGTTTCGCTAGAGGATCTCGATTGGTGCTTGGAGCAGGTAGCCCCTGCCAATCCAGCCTACCTGATGGCATTGCCAACCAAGGTCGATCCTATGCTTGGTTATTTGACAACCGGATTCCAAGACCACGTTCGTCTTCGCGAGAAGTTCGACTTTCGGGTTAACGATCGGATGTGGGATTTTTTTAAAACACTTGGTGTCATCGATCAAAGTGGCAAGCCAACAAAACATTTCGGAAACCCCAACTGGGTCTATCTCCAATACCAGCGCAAGAAGGGGGACCTTCGAACCGAGAATGTGATCCTTGAGGAAGGAACGAAGCAGCTTGCGAAAATTCGAGCGAGAGGAGTATTCGTTGCCGAGGGCTTTGGCAAACAACCTTGGCAACTTACGGATAAACTGAACGCCGAAATTAAAACCATCTACATCGACGCAAAGAAGTGCATATGGCGAGAATGGGACGAAGGGTTTATTAAGCAATTGCCAAACGCCGTTCGGATCTGCTCTCGGTCCATCGATCGAAACGACTATATCCTTCACCCTGTTTCGGGTGAACAGTTATCCGACGAATCTCGCGAGACTTTGCATGGACTCCGTCCGACGATCAACGAAGCGTATGACTGTTTGCTTGTTGTTTCCGAGGGGCTGAACGCACATGCCGCAATGGATGATGGGCAATTGATGCCGCTCATTACCAGCATCCGGGCGGGTTTAAGCCAATCGGCACATCGCGTTGCACCGCAACTCTTGGTCGTCAATTCTGGCCGAGTTCGGGCCGGCTATCGAATCGGCGAACTGATCTTCAAAGAGAACGCAGGCAAGCGAACAATCATTCATGTCATCGGTGAACGACCGGGCAGCGGGCATCACACGCTTTCGGTCTACATCACGACCGCCGAGGGATCCGCTTGGAGCATTGCAGACCAAGTCGATCACAACATCACGAAAGTCATTTCGGGGATCGCAACCACTGCGCTAAAACCAGAACGAGCGGCAGTCGAGTGCGTGAAGCTGATTGCGTGATTGTGGTGCGGTGGTCCACACCGCATGAGCAACAATAAATACAATCACAGCGAGGACTTGCGAGGACCACAATGCCACACTATGGTACGTCACTAACCCGAGACATGACGAATGCCATCTCGCGCGCGATTTCCTTGCACTTCGCGTCATAGTTAGCGGCTTCATCGGGAGTATCATCGGAACCTTTTGGATCCTCGTAGGTCAATGCCAGACGGAATTCGCAACCTTTCACGTTGGGGCATGACGCGTCAGCACTAGAGCAAGTCATGATCGCGGCGAATTCTTTGGTCGGGTTGGGCGGTTCCGCCAGCGTCTTCGAGAAACAGATCTGCGGCGACGTGGTCTTTCCGAAGCCCACGGAGTACTTTGGATTTGAACTGTCTTGATCTTCAGTCGTAATCGTCAATCCAGCCCGCTCGAGCGCTGCTACCGTTCGCGGGTTCATGGCCGTTGTCTCAGTGCCTCCCGAAAAGGATTCAACTCCATCAAGTCGAAAATGCACGGCTCCTATTTGCGCCCAAAGCTGTGCCAAGTGACTTCGTCGCGAATTGTGGGTACAAACAAACAGCAATCTTACCGGTTTGCCAGAAGATCGACAGGATGTGATATACCGAGAAAGTTTGAGCAGTTCTTTTTGGCGATCTACTGGTATCGAAGCTTCCTCCGCGAGACGTGCCTTCACGTAGATCTCAACACTGCTCGAAATGGGGTCTTGCGTGGAAACGATTGTCATGGAGTTGAAAAGTGAAATTAGCAAAAGGATAGATTTCATCGTGATTGCGAGTATACCAGAACCTCAGTTGCAGGTGTCCAACCCGCACATGCTCGGGGAAAAGAAGAGGCGGGTTGCTCGCTAGTTCGATATTGCAGGCGTCTCGGCTTAGCTTGACTGGAGTGCTGCCGAAGAGTGTTGGCGTTCCATAAGTGCAGGGCAGGTTACATTTACGGCGGCAGTACGGTACTTCCGAATCACAAATTCAGTTCTTACAGTCATACTTTCTTTTAGTGACAACGAAGAAAGTGATTCGCTTCGTTTTCCCAATTTATAATGAGCGAGGAGTGTCTTCCAAAGGCAGGGAAGCAAAATGCCGGAACTGAGAAACAGACAACAGTGAAGTTTATAATAGCCATTACCCACCAAAAACGCTTGCATGCATAGTTCCTCCTCTGGCTCCATGCCATAGCCAAGAATCAGGTGATTCAAATCATGCCTTTCAAAGCCGGGAATCAGTTTCATCCCCTTGGCATCCAGCATCCTGGCTAAGTCATTGCCAACGGTGTGATCCGGCAATGATCGCAAAAGTTGCAGCTTACGCGCATATCGCTTCCTAGTGAACAGAATTTGCAATGGCCTGACGACAAGATAGTCCTTTGTGTTCGAAATCAATTTTCCAATAAGTACTCTGAGCTTGGAGCGATGATGATTTGTCTGTAAATCGTGCATCTTGACCCTCCGGTGCATTAAATTGTTTTGTTGTCCGACTGACGAGTAGCCTACCGCATTTTCGGCAATACATTACATTTTGATCCTGTCTGATCAATCCCTCTGCTACATCAAACTATTGTGGAGTCTCACCATGAGCACTGTCAAGTACCTTCGACACGGACTCGAAACCAGCCGAATGATGATTTTGAAACTTATTGATGACATGAAGGACGCACCGCTGCAGATGCCAACATCCAATGGCGGCAATCCGCCGCTTTGGATACTCGGCCATTTGACCTACGCAGAATCCAACATCATCGAACACATCATCAAAGGGAACGAAAATCCCCTTATTAAGTGGAAAGAAATTTTTGGAGCTCAGCGCGAGCCCTCGTCGAATCTTGACGACTACCCGTCTTGGAGCGATGTTCGGGCAAAGTTTGATGAAGTTCGTGGGAACACACTCGCACTCGTAGACAGCTTATCGGAAAACGATCTTCCCTCTACGACGAAGAATCCGCCGCCGGGTCGGGAAGCCATGTTTGGCACGGTCGGCGCGTGCTTGTCAACTGCCGCGATGCACACCATGATGCATTACGGACAAGTAGCGGACTCCCGGCGGATGCTTGGTCGCAAGCCCGTCAATGCCTAATCACGAAATGCAAAGTAGTGCTCTATTACGGTCGTTGTTTTGGGACCAATCGCAATACATTCGCAGTCGATCATTCATTTGTTGAAGACGCTTAGCGCTATTGAGCTACGTCCACATGTGGATGGGAAGCTGGCGGTTAGGGAAGATGCGTTGCGACCTTTCCAATCTTGAAGGCTTAGCCTGGGCTGTTAAAAAACTGGGGTTGACGTGAAATTTTGGATGGGACATTTTATTCCAATTGAATGGACGTTTGGAAGCGGAATTTGATTAAGGAATGTCCCATGACGAAGCGTATTGTGAGGATGCGATGGGGTCAGACTTGGGATTCGGGATTGCTTGGGCATCTATTGCACGGTAAGCTGGCGTTTGTTGGTATGAAACGTCACTTAAGAATTGGGCTTGTAAGATGCCGGCCTTTTGTGGTCCATCCGGTTCTACCGTGGGTCCAGGTCTAGACCACCGCAGTAATCCAGTTCAAATAAAGGAATCAGAAGAAAGTGGCTTCACTTTTGGTTGTACGTGGTGCAAACGTTGGCACCCATTATTTGATTCGTGAAGCCAAACAGCGACTAGGTCGCGACAGCCACTGTGAGGTTCATTTAGAAGACTCCGAGGCTTCCAGGACACATGCGGAAATCGATTATGTCGACGGCAAGTATGTTTTGCGTGATCTTGGAAGCAGCAATGGGACATTCGTAAACGGTGCCCGGATTACGGAGCACACCCTTAGCATTGGCGATCGCGTGCAGATTGGCAAGCGGTTGATGCTGTTCCGTTTGGAGTTTAGACCATTTGGCCCAGCTGATAACGACGTCGACATCGTGCAAAATGAGAGGAGCGAGTCGTCTCAAATCGTCGGTCGTGTGGATATTGAACAGCAGTGGATGGACCAGACCGACGACTGGACGGCCAAAATTCAGTCTAGCAAGGCTTCGAATGACGCGAAGAGTCATTGGGAGATCATGTACCGCACTGCACTGGCTGTCAGCCGGACATTGGATATCGACCAACTGTTGCATCAAATTCTAGAACTGATCTTTCAATGGGTGAATTGCGATCGAGGTTGCATCATGCTCAGCGATCAGGAAACTGGCGAGCTGATGCCTAGCTGCCGCCGCAATCGCGGGGCCACTGTCACCTCAAACCGCATGACCATCAGCAAGACTATATTGGACTATGTCAGCAAGAAGGAAGAAGGGGTTTTAACGAGCGACGCTTGCATTGACGATCGCTGGAACGCCAGCGTGAGCATTTCAGCAGGTGGAATTCGCGAAGCCATTTGCGTCCCGATGAAGGGTCGCTATGGGAGCGTTGGTGTGATCTACATCGATACGTCGGTTTCGGCTGGACAATATGCAATGAAACCTGAAAAAGTGTTCAACGAAGAGCATCTCAAAATGTTGGTCGCTATTGGGCATCAAGCGGCCCTCGCAATCGAAGACACGAACTATTATCAAAGCATGGTTCAGGCCGAACGGCTTGCCGCAATGGGACAGACAATTGCGACCCTTTCGCACCACATCAAGAATATTGTTCAAGGACTTCGCGGCGGTGGCTATCTCATCGACGAAGGGATCAAGGGAGGCGACATGGGTGCTGTCCAAAGCGGCTGGCGCATTTGCGAACGCAACCAAGAGCGCATCGAATCCTTTGTGATGGATATGCTCACCATGAGCAAAGATCGCAAGCCGAACCGATCCAGCTTGGATCTGCGCACGGTCATCGAGGAAGTGATTGAGCTCTCAAGTACGCGAGCGTCCGAAAAATCCATTACCATTCGGTGGGGCCGTCCGCAATCGTTTCGAAATATGATGGTCGATGGTGAAGCAATTCATCGAGCGCTAATGAATCTGGTCGGCAATGCCATCGACGCATGTTCCGAAAAGCTCGACGGCTGTGTTGAAATATTGCTTTTTGAGTCCAAGGAGTATGCAAGGATCCTAGTGCGAGACAATGGTGTGGGAATCGCTCCCAATGACCTTGGCCGCATCTTCTCCATGTTTGAATCCAACAAAGGAAATCGCGGAACAGGCTTGGGCTTGCCGGTGAGTCTCAAGATTGCCAAGGAGCATGGCGGAACCATCGATGTTCGATCCGAAGTTGGAGCAGGCACGGAATTTGAACTGTTGTTGCCATGGAAGTTGAATCGAATTCCGAGTACGTCGGAATCAATTCCGACCACACCCGGATAACATGCCATTTTAATATCCCGCATGGATTCAATTGGCCCCCAACGAGTTCAGCCCATTGGAGCGTTCTAAAGTCTACTGCAAGGACCAGTCTATCCCTTGATCTCAAAGATGGCCTCGACCTCGACCGCCGAATTCGTAGGTATCTGAGCGAATCCCAGCGCGCTGCGGGCATGGTAACCATCACCCGTTTTTCCAAAAATTTCATGTAACAAGTCGCTGCATCCGTTAATCACCAGATGCTGTTCGTGGAATTCAAGCGTCGAATTGACACATCCCAGCAGTTTCAACACTCTTAGCCCATCGAGCGTTCCATGCGAGTTCCAAACGGAATTCAGAATCTTCACAGCGCACTCGCGAGCCGCAGCTTGTCCTTGTTCGACCGTTACGCCTGCACCAAGCTTCCCCTTCATGTCGCTGACATGGCCTGAAGTGAACAGCAAATTTCCGGACTTGGCCACCATTGCCAAGTATCCTGGCTCTTGTTTAGTGAACTTAATATTCAATGCGAGTGCTTTTTCTTGCGGTGACACTGTCGAGACTCCAACGAATGCAGAATGGGGATCAAAACCAATCGATAGCTAATTGTACTGCAACAATCCAAAGACGTCCGCAGCTACCAGCAGCGACCAGCAGCGACGAGTCGACGAGTCGACTTAAGTGCCCTGAGTCTAATCAATACGATGGGCAGTTGCCCTCAATTTATCGAATACGTTCGCCTTGGAAATGCGGACCTACGCGCAATCCTTGCAAACCTTGCAATTCTGATTTTTGACGATCTTGCGGCGAGAAAAGGCCATCGTGGATAAATCCATCGTTAACATGCATCCGGCTAAGGATTCACCCACTCCTGTGATCAGCTTAATCACTTCCATAGCAGCCAAACATCCGACGGTTCCCGAGACTGCTCCAAAAACAGGAAACTCGCGACGCCACGCGGTCGGAGCAACGGGTGACAAACAGGCTAGGCAGGGCGTTTTGCCTGGCACAATCGTGGTTAAACTCCCTTCATATTCGTACATAGCGCATTCAACCATTGGCTTGCGCTGATTGACAATGGCTCGATTCATTGCAAAACGTTCGCTAAACAATGGGGCGCAATCCACAACAATCGTTGCTTTGTGCACCAGCTTTTCGGCATTGGACTCATTCACGTTCTCAGCGTGGATCTCTACGTCCAACCGAGGATTGAGGGCCAGCAAACGAGTTCGGGCAACTTCAACCCGCGATTGACCGATTCCCTCGTAGGTCATCAGCAGTTGTCGATTCAAATCGCTATGCCTGATTTGACCCGCATGTGCCAGAATGATCTTGCCCACTCCCGCCGCGGCAAGCTGATATGCAACGGTTCCGCCAACTCCGCCGACCCGTGAAACCAAAACGCTGGCCGCCTTCAGTTTACGTTGTCCCAACTCGCCGATCCCCTCGGCCCACATTTGCCATTCATAGATAGAACGATCCCATTCATCCAAGGCCGGGAGCTCGTCCAATTCATCATCTCTTCGAATTCGCTCCGACATGTCTAACCGCCCGAAATCAATGTCGTTAGCGTCAATTCGGATCCATCCTGCAAGACTAATTTCTGCTCTTTCGATACAAGTTCGCAGTCGAAGAAAATGAGAATGGATGAACGAAGCGATTCTTGCTCATCCAATAGAGCACTTCGCAATGATTCTGTCCCAGCCTTTGCTACCTCGCAAACAATCTGTTCTAACGAGTCCGATGCTAGGACATCGACCGAAGTCCCCTCGCATCCGGCCAATCGCCGTACTTGCGACTCAAATTTGATGTGAATCAACACTTAGATGTACCTTGTTTTGAGACCGATGAGTGAGTCCCATCGTTTAAGTCGAGCATGAAAGTACTCCGTTTTGCATGTGAACCACGCGATCTGCCTTTTCCGCAGCTAGCGAATCGTGGGTCACCAACAACACAGCTCCTCCGTTTTGCGAATAGCGCCGAAGGGCTTGCATTACGATCTGAGCATTGGGAGGATCGAGGCTGCCACACGGCTCATCAGCCAGTAGAAGCTTGGGATCGTTCAGCAGCGATCTCGCAACGCAACATCGTTGGCGTTCACCAACACTCACTTGCGATGGATAGTGTCGACTGCGACTCGATAGCCCAAACTCATCCAAGAGCTGTTCCACTTTAGAATTCGTCATCCGCTTGGATGCGGACAGACCTAGCGAGGCAGCTTGAATATTTTCGGACACCGTTAGGTAAGGCACTAAATGAAACTGCTGAAAAACAAAGCCAATATTTTTCGCTCGAAATGCAGATCGCTCATTAGCAGACATCGCATACGGTGTCTCTCCGAATATCATAACGCTCCCGGAGTCAGGTGCAAGCAACGTCCCCGAGGTCATTAATAGTGTCGACTTGCCACTTCCGCTCGGGCCTTGCACGGCAACAAAGTCCCCTTCATCCAATTGCAGCGAAACGCCACTAAGCGCGTGGACGTTGGCTGAATTGGTGGTGTAAACTTTGTACAGCTCGTCCAATCGCAAGAGCATCCGCTATTCCCCTTGCAATACGATAGCGGCATCTTGCCTAATCGCTTGAAAAGCGGCAAGCCAACTTGCTACCACCGTCAAACCAATCATCAAAATTGGAATCCAGACAGCGGTCGCTGTCAGCGATGCCGCATTCCAAATTTCTAACATAGACGTAGAATCCTCCGCCCGCAGGATTCTATCTGCGATCATGGTCGAAGCGATTGCCACTCCAATAAAACCCCCCAACGCTCCGACCAGCACCGCTTTGCTCAGAAAGATACCCAAGATACTTGTCGATCCAAGACCCAGCGCTCGCATCAAACCGATTTCGGATTTGCGTTGACGAAAGTTGTGAAAGGCAAGGGCAGCCACCATGAAGCAAGTTAACACGATGACAATAGGGCCAAGCGTGTCGTTCAATACCTGTTGTTGGTGCAATAAATCCAATCGCTGTTCACGCTCCCTTTCCAAAGTTGCCTGTCCCGCAGTCTTGGCCAGTGCCAGGGACTCTTCGGCTGCCCGTTTCGATTCCATGCGTGCCTCGGCCCTGGTAAGCGCCTGACTGTACCGTTCTATGACTTGCGTCCCGGGCAAAATCTCGGCAATCTCGCGACGGACCTCGGAGATTCGATCACCGGCGCATTCGCATTCCAAGGCAAGGATCGCATGTATTAGATTTTGCATTCCTAACATCTCTTGGGCAGCCCCGAGCTCAATCCATAGAGACATGTCATCAATAGATCCCCGTTCGGGTTGAATCTTGCAGATGTTGAACTGACGACCGAGGAGCGTTACCGGCTTGCCTAACTCAAGTTTGAGTTTCTGTTGGATCGTTGCGCCCACAACCATTTGGCCTGGTGCGACGGCATCCAGTATCGGCGCCTTCAGCCCGCGGTGCATGATCGGAATCTCGCCTTGCGTACCGTTGACCATCACGTCGAGTTCGTGCTCCGGCCATCGGACACTCTTCGTGACGCTTGGCAATAGATGATTGACGGTAACGATGTTGGAATTGGCGAGCTTCTCAGCATAGCTATACGGCATCGTGGCATTGATACTGCCATCCATATACAACGCTGCTAGGTCCACGTCCTTAGGTAAAATCAAGATGTTGAAACCTAGAGTCAACATCTGCTTGCGTACAGTATCTTGTAAATTCGCACCTGCAGCCGCGACGAGCCTTTCATGTGCTTGAATAAAATGCTCCGTTTCTTCCTCTCGCTGATTTAGATATTTGACGGTCCTTCGCTGCTCCAAGCGAAGCAACCCTTCCGAACCAAAGAGCATGGCGGCGGCGGCGGCAACGGCAAATGTCGCCAATAAGAAACTCCAAAAGCGATATCGAATCTCGCGAATGACAAGACCTGACAAGGATAGCTGTTGGTTTTTGGTGTTCGGCATTTTTCCCATTTGAAGTCAGACTTTCGGACTTAAAAAAAACATCCAAACGATCGTGATGGTCCCAACGAATGCTCCTAAAACACCCAATGTCAACCAAAGTTGATCGACCCGAGATCGTTCCAAGCTTAGTCCACCAGCCCTCGGCAGCTCCTCCTGAATCTTGGCCTCGTCCAATTTCGTCGACAAAGAAGATTCGTCATCTGACGCCTTGCTTGCTTTCGCATTGCCTGTGCTTAATGGACCCACGGCGTTTACCTGTGACGAAAGACTCCGTCGATTCGAAACAGGCCCCAAACCAGTCACCTGCATATCGCGCCCCTTCTTTGGAGACGTAATCTGAACGTGCTCGTCCCAGTCAAATGACGCCAAGATGTCGATTCCTGGATTGTCTGCCTTGACAGTACATTGACAAGCGCCGGCCAAGAACCGACAAGCCTCCTCAATGGTGCTTGTGGCAATTCCGTCTCCCAACAGCGCATACAACACGCGCCCCCGCCCAAACACAGGGAATGCCATTGGCGAGCCTTGTTCGAACTCCTCTCTTAGGTCTGACTCTGTTGCAAGCAGCATCGCGATAAACGCCGATTCAGATGGATCGCTACGAGAAACTCGGTGTGCAGAAAACTGAATCTTGAGCTCTTCCGGACTCTTGGACAAATCCTTTAAATCGGCCGCGTCGATTGGAGGTAGCTTGATCACGCTCTCGAGTCTACGCAATTCCGACTCCAACTTGAAGAACTTTGTGTCATCAACTGCTGAATCGCCTGATTCCAAAAAAACCCATGCGACAGAATCTTGATTGGCAAGCCCTTGGCAGATCCTTTGTCGAACGGGGCTACTAAGCAACCGTTGGATTGATTCTTTAGTAAATGGGCCATCCCAAACAATCGGCGAAGCCCCGTCCACAGCCCGCGGCATGTGGACCTCCAACCTAGCGGAGTCGTGAATTTCTCCTGTTGATTTTTGCCCCTCACTCACGATCAGCCGAATGTTGGCTGTTTTTTCCAATTCGCTAAGTTCCCTGACCAAGGCCAATTGGCTTTCGCTCCATTTGGAATCGGACGAAACTCGAACTAGGTACGTTTCGGGGCTCCAGTGCTCAAGAGCGTACCGAAACACAGGGATCGAACAGCACCATGCGAACGAAGCGAAACTCGCCAGGATTGCGACTGAGATACTAATTCGGACGACTTGCTTACTATTCATCGAGTTTCGTTATTTCGACTCCAGAAAGTAGAGGGATTCCCATTTTTGATGCAAAGCCAAGTTGTAGCAGGTCGCCGAGCATGACGCGCTCTATGGTCTTGACCACTTCTTGACTCTTGGATGGATCGAGCTCAACCTCAAGCGGCTGATTGTCGCCTTGGACCGACACCGAAAACTGCCTGACAGACGTGCCAACACTCTTTGGCAATCCGAAGAACAATTGAATCTGATACGGACTTCGCTTGGCGTTGGGATCAGGTTGCATCTTGATTTCCTCTGCATCCACCAGCAATCGTGCAGCTCCCGTCTTTCCTGCGGCGAATGCAGTCGCTACTCTCTTTCCACTGCCACGAATCATCAGCGCGATGGCATTGCC
>JANLRK010000562.1:0-5372 GCA_031361585.1 Pirellula sp.
CATGGTGGGACGCAACGACACCACCATACTTTAGTGGGCACGAACGGTCGATTTGACACGCTTCAAGCCGCCATCCTATTGGCGAAGTTACTGTACTTTCAACGGGAGGTAGACGCGCGAATTCGAATCGGAGCACGTTACTCGGATTTGCTCCGCGGTAAATGCGTTGTGCCCGAAGTTGCGACTGGAAATACGCATGTATACGCACAATACACGATACGAGTACCAGATCGCGATCGTTGCATCGAGGGTTTGAAGCAAAAGGGGATACCGACGGCGGTATACTATCCAAAGTGTCTTCACGAACAGCCCGTCTACGAGTGTCTAGGATACAAATATGGTGATTTCCCAGAATCAGAGCGAGCATCGCAAGAAGTCCTTTCGCTGCCCATGCATCCCTTCTTAACCGAAGAAGATCAAAATGCGGTGGTTGAGGCATTGATCGCCTCCCTTTAGCACAAGATGAGCATTCAGTTAATTTCCATGCACAACAAAGGAATTCCATGCTAAGGCAGAAGATCATAGAAACGATGAGATCGGTAGCCGCTGACTCCGGGGTGCATCTTGTAAAGAATATGGAAGACGAAACCCTACTATTAGATTCTGGTTTGGATTCGATTGAGTTCGCGGTTCTCGTTGCGAGACTAGAAGAAGAGCTTGGCTATGACCCTTTTACGATGATGGATGAACCGTTTTACCCGATCAATTTTGGACAGTTTCTGTCGCTATATGAACGCTTCGCAAAATAGACGTGAAAAATCTTCTCGAGGAAGTGTGCAAGGGTGATGCCGAGACGATTTTTGATTCATCTGGGGCCGTTTCGATAGATCAGTTGCGAGACAATGCTTGGAAGCTACGCAAGAAGGTCGCGCAAATTGAGGGATGTAGTGTAGCATTGTTGAATTTTCAAGGACGAGAGTTCTTGGAAGCACTAATGGCTCTTGATGGATACGCCGAATCCATACTGCTGATCCCCAATTCGATGGATAGGATAACAAAAGAGGATCTACTAATTAAGGCAAATGTGAATTACCGGGTGAATCCTGGATTCGAGATTTGTCAAAAGGTACCAGCGAGTTCAAAAAAGAACTTATTTGGAACTACTAAGTGGCTTTTGGCGACGTCCGGGACAACAGGCATTCCCAAGTTAATTGAACATAGCCTTTCAACCCTGACAAATACAGTTAAACGCGACCAATCGAAGGGCAGGAATTTTCACTGGGGGAGCTTTTACGAACCGTCGCGTTTCGCGGGACTACAAGTAGTATTGCAGGCGTTATTTTCTGGCTCTAAGCTCACACTAACATATTTAAATTCTTTGGAAATGCAGCTTTCCGAGATGATAAAGAATGGAGTCAATGCCATATCGGCTACACCAACGATGTGGCGAAAAGTACTGATGAACTCAAGGTCAGCTGAATTGCCACTAATACAGATAACACTCGGTGGTGAAACGGCGGATCAGGCAATTTTGAACTCACTTAGGGCAGCATTTCCACTGAGCCGTTTGACACACATCTATGCGTCGACGGAGGCCGGCGTTGGATTTGCCGTCAATGACGGACTGGCTGGATTTCCTCTTCGTTGGCTCTCCGAGTACCAAGGATCAGTTCGTATGCGCACCGGGTGTGAGAATCATTTGCTTATTAAACCGGACCGATTGCCTGAAGGAGATGAAGTAGTATCGCGGCTAGACCAGAATGGATTTCTCGACACACAAGATGTCGTGGAGGTGCGGGGCGACAGGGTCTTTTTCTGCGGGCGCGCGTCCGGCGCAATTAATGTAGGAGGTAACAAAGTAATTCCGGAAAGCATCGAACAGGTTATTCGACAAGTTCCAGGAGTAATCGACGCTAGAGTGGTTCCGAAAACAAGCTCTATTGTAGGCCAAGTTGCCGTGGCGGAAGTCATTTCCGGGAATTCGAATCAAGACGACCAGAATATGTTGCGCCGCAGCATTTTTGCGCACTGTCGTGCCAATTTGGAGCGATGGCAAGTACCAGCCATGGTTCATTTCGTATTTGAATTGCCTGTAAATGCGGCCGGTAAACTAAAGAGAGATGTATGAAAACAGTGATCGTGTCTGGAGCTACGCGAGGCCTGGGTTTGCACATGGTAAAGCAAATTGCTGCCGAGGGCTATCGAATCGTGGCTATCGGTAGAAACCTAACAAGTAACTTGGCTGAAGTAATAGATAGCCACCCACAACTGATCGCTTTCGAAAAATTCGATCTAAGCAATCTGGGATTGATTCACGCATTCGCGACGCGTTTGGTTAAGACTTATGGCCGACCTTGGGCATTGATAAATAATGCGGCTTTGGGAAGTGATGGGATTTTGGCTACACAGCATGAAAGTGATATTAGCAATCTTATTCGATTGAACATAGAATCGCCGATCCTGCTTACGAAATATATTTTGCGGCCAATGCTCATTCAGCAATCAGGCAGAATAATTAATGTCTCGTCAATCATTGCGAATACTGGTTTTAGCGGTCTATCAGTTTACGCCGCAACCAAGGCATCGCTGATTGGCTTCACAAAATCGTTAGCAAGAGAAGTTGGCAAACGTGGTATCACAGTGAATGCCGTCGCGCCAGGGTATATGGCAACAGATCTGACAAAGGGTATGCAAGAGGAAAAGCTAGCGTCAATAAGTCGCCGAAGCGCATTAGGCCGGCTTACTGAAACATCTGACGTGGCTTCTGCTGTAGTATTTCTATTGAGTGAAAATGCAAAAAATGTGACTGGAACGACTTTGACGATTGACGCTGGTAGCACAGCATGACAATCCGTTTTGCAACTTCAACTTTGAAAGTTACTTCTCTAAGGCGAGCGGCAACATTGTATACCGGGAGGGCGAGGCTCCTGCCGAACCAATGCCAAGCTCGGCAGGAGCCTCGCTCTCCCTTTGGAATCCTTGGCAGGCAGTTTTCATCCTGCCGCTCGCCTAACAAGAATAGAGACGGAGACGGTATTCGTGGATTTTTCTGTAGGCTCGCCTTCAACAGAATTCATGAGCGAGTTAGTCACCAGACCCAATCTTCGGTTCCCAGACGGTAAGACTCTTCTACCTTACAAATTTGTGACTATAGACTTATGAATAAACCCTTTATCGCAGTAATTGGAAGTGGCTATTGGGGCAAAAACCTAGTACGTGTCTTTTCCGAATTAGGCGCTTTGCATACGGTATGCGACGCAGATTCCTCAAGATTCGCGACGCTTAAAATCTCGGGCTCTCCTCCTGCATTTGTAGGTAATTTGGAGGAGGTACTCGACAACTCATCCATTCGTGGTGTGGCCATTGCAACACCGGCGGTCACGCATTATGACATTGTGAAACGATGTTTAGAAAACGGCAAAGATGTTTTCGTAGAAAAGCCACTTGCATTGAATGCCAGCGAGGGTGAAGCTCTTGTTGCTTTAGCTGCGAAACACGCCAGAATCCTAATGGTCGGGCATATTTTGCTCTATCATCCAGCCGTTAGAAAGTTAAAGTCGCTCATCGTCGACGGAACGCTTGGCAAGATTCACTACTGCTACTCCAATCGCCTCAATATGGGGTTGATACGTACGGAAGAGAACATCCTCTGGAGCTTCGCTCCTCATGATATTTCTGTTATGCTTCATTTGCTTGGCGAGGAGCCGATTGCGTCGCGAGCCGAAGGCAGTTCCTATCTGACACCTGGTGTATTGGATGTCACCATGAGCAGATTGTCCTTCCAGAGCGGAGTGACAGGACATATATTCGTGAGCTGGTTGCATCCTTTTAAAGAACAGAAATTCGTAGTCGTAGGTTCACATGCAATGGCAGTATTTGACGATATGGCCGAAGTCAAACTGCAAATTTATCCGCATAAAGTTGACTGGACCAATCGTATCCCAAGGGCGATCAAAGAGGAAGCGATCGCGATTGAGATTGAGAAGCATGAGCCACTAAAGGAAGAGTGTTCACAGTTCCTGAATTCCATCGAAACCCGGAACTCACCCGCGTCCGATGGTCGCGAAGGGCTCAGAGTTCTGAAAGTACTCGATGCATGCCAGCGATCGCTTGAAGCTGACATTGGCAGAAACCCGATAGTGTTTGGGAGCCGTCAACAAATCGCCGAACCGAAGCCCGCAATTACGAAAGAGTACACGGCGCATCAAAGTGCCTACATTGACGAACCGTGCAAAATTGGAAAGGGGACGAAAATCTGGCACTTTAGTCACGTCCTATCTGGGGCTGAAATTGGTGAAGACTGTTCCATTGGACAGAATGTTGTAATTTCCGCCACTTCGAAAATCGGCAACCGCGTGAAAATTCAGAACAATGTTTCGGTATACGATGGTGTCACTTTAGATGATGACGTTTTCTGTGGTCCGTCCATGGTATTTACGAATGTTATCAACCCTCGAAGCGCAGTAAGCAGGAAATCTGAGTATAAAACCACGAGGATAGGCCGAGGCGTAACCCTCGGTGCAAATTGTACCGTTGTCTGCGGAAACGAAATCGGTGAATACGCGTTTGTAGGTGCTGGCGCGGTGGTGACCAAAGACGTCTCCGCTTATGCTCTTGTGGTCGGTGTTCCAGCCAGACAAATTGGCTGGATGAGCCGGCGTGGTGAAAAGTTGGATTTCTCGGAGAGTAACGATACGGTCGTATGTGCCAGGTCCGGTGATCGTTACTCTCTAGTAAATAGTCAGTTGGTTGTGTCTTTCAAAAACATGCAACAATAGCAAACTGAACGGGCTACCCTACTAAACACGTTTATGGATCGTCGATCAATAAAGTCAATTGGCATTCTGGTTAGCGGTACCATGCTAGCCCATGCCATAACTTGCATAGCAATGCCAATGAATACCCGGCTCTTTTCGCCGGAGGACTTTACGGTTTTATCCGTCTTCGCCGGAATAATCGGCATTATTACGCCTATCGCGTGCATGCGGCTAGATGCCGCTATCATTATGCCGGAGAAAGACGAAGAAGCAGTCAATTTGCTTGCTTTGTCGCTCATTGCCCTAGTAATTATTACTTTGCTTGTTGCTGCAATCGTTTTTATTACGCCGAATTGGGCGATCCGCCAATTGAAGCTTTCGCCAATTGAAAATTATCTGTGGCTGTTCCCAGTAACGGTTTTTATGACTGGTTTTTATGTTGCATTACAAGCTTGGTTTGTGAGATCGAAGGAGTTTTCTGTAATTGCAACGAGCAGATCGATGCAAGCTGTCGCATCCGTGGGAGTTCAAATAAGTACAGGATACATGGGTATTGGCGGCCTTGGCCTGTTGGTGGGATACTCGCTCAATTATGGGTGTGGCTTCTGTATTTTGCTTTATCGTTTCCTATTGCAATCCAGATCTCTACTAAATGCATTGTCGTACTCTAGCCTG
>JANLRK010000592.1:0-5935 GCA_031361585.1 Pirellula sp.
GCAGGCAACGCGTCTTTCCATCTCTCAGAAAGATTCAATTGCTGAGCAACGATCGCCGCATCGCTCTGAGCAATCGAATACTCGGGGACCGCGGTACCCAAACCAAGTATTTTGGCGAGGGTCACTCCTTGGACCACAGGCGTTGCAAGGCTCGATAAACTCATTGGCTTGTCTTTCGGATGAGTGAGGCGCGAAGTGGCGGAAGCCAATTGCAAGCCCGTAAAACCCACGCTGCACCGCGAGGCCATCGTATTTGGCCAGCGATCCAACGGCATGTTCGTTGCTTGTGAATGCGTTGTCGATAGGCCCAGTCGTTCCAGCGCGTGCTCATATCGTCTCTCCATCCGTGAACTGCAATCTCTGCAATCATTGGCATTACCGATTCCGCGCTAGCCATGGCCCAAGACATTCCCTCTCCGGTAAATGGCTCGACATAACCGATCGCGTCACCGATTAAGAAGGCGCGATGATCGGACACTCGAGAGGAACAGCGGGTCAAACTGGGTGTGGCTAGCCATTGATCTTTTTCAGGCAATTCGATCTCTATCCTGCCACATTCCGTTAGTATCGATTGTACGACTTGTTGAATCCCACCGCAGGACTGAATGCTGGATGGGTCGATGGCTGCAGCAACGTCCAACATGCCGCCATCTGTTTTGCAAATACCAACGTATCCCGGATGCCCTACCAGCATATGCAATCGCCCATCGGAAAATTCTGCCGCATGCGATTCGGGAATCAAGCACTGTACGCCAATTCGAGAATCGCTAGTCACTTGGGCAGGCCAATGGTCCGACTGACGAATCGACGATCGAGTTAATCCGCTCGCAACGAGTACGCTTTTCGACAAAATCACCTCAGTCTCTTCGCCTCTTTGCACCCTAACCGATCGCGAAGTTGCTGAGGAGTCTGATGTCTCTGTAAACAAATAACCTAACGTTTGGTCGAGGAAATGAGCGCCGCATGCGATCGCTTGCTCTACCAGGATGGCATCCAAGGTAGATCTCCGCACACTCAACATAGTTGGTACCTGCCATTGAGCCTGCGTCTTTAATATCTGCAATCGCATCGAGTCGATACGGACAGCTCCAGCGGACTCGACGCGTTGCAAAACACCAAGCCGATCGATCGAGGCTTGCGAACGCAGATTCAGGCAACCGCCGCAAACTTTTTCACGGGGAAAGGTCTTGGATTCGATCAAAAGTGTTTTAAGCCCATGCTTGCTTGCAAGAATCGCTGCCGAGGTACCCGCAACTCCAGCCCCAAGGATGATGACATCCCAATTGCTCCCATGCAAATCATGAAGGGTAATCGAGGACATGCCCTGCATTGCCTTGATTGCAATCATATCAAACGTCCCAACGCAGTAGGTAGCGCTCTGGCCAATGGCGGCGAATGGAGCACCGCTCTAAGCCCGCTTGAGTGGCCAACTCACGTGCCTCCGATTCGGTAAAGGCGGCCCTAACCGATTGTGGCCCATCGAAATGCACGACCGGAGATCGAGATAGCAATTGGCAACCTATCTGAGCAAGCGCATAGCCCAGTCGAGTTCTTACCAAGTCGTCTACCAACACCGACATTGTGGCCAATTGTTTCATTCGTGCCAAAACCTGAACGGCTTGCTGCTCGGTGAAGTGGTGCAAAAACAAACAACAATAAACCACATCAAACTTCCGATTTTGCTGCTGAAAGGCATCGACTTGTTGAAAGCATACTTCGACGGGCGATCGTTTGGATGGAGGCATTCGCTCTTGAGAGGACGACCATGCCTGATTTGCGCAGTCGATCGCAGTTTGACTTATGTCCCAACCGAATACCTTGCATTCTAGCTGGCTGCCAAGTCGTCGTCCTACTTCGGTCGCTACGTCGCCGCTTCCACATCCTAGGTCCAATACAGTTAGGGAGTTGCTGTTGAATTTCTTGGCAATCGCCAAAATTTCAGTTGCTACCTGCTTGCCTGTTTGGCAGAGCTTATTCACTCGACGCAATCCGAGTAGAGCGCGGCGATGTTCGACGGGATCAATGGAGGGATCGTCCATCAGCTCTGGTAGTAGTACTCTTGCTTTCATGCGAACTCCCCGATTGGGAGAGCCTTCGACGCTTTGATGCATGTGCCCAATGGGCTGAGCAGCAATGCTGGTAGCAAGACCAAGTCGCCGACGATCGCTCCTGAGAGCATCACAATCATAAGTTTGGCAAACTGTTGAGTTGGGATAAATTCAGCCAACAGAAATGGCATCATTGAAACGCAACTGATCAGTGTGGTGTGAATCATCGCAGAGGCACAACTATGAAAAGTTCTAGCGACTGCCTCCTCGCGTGAATAGCCATCACGAAGCTCATCCATATACCAACAAACAAAATGGAGCGTATCGTCCACTGCGATTCCCAATGCGATGCTGGCGGTCAGGATGCCCGCTATATCGAGATCAAGGCTCAACCAACCCATCGAACCGAAGGCAATAGTCACTGGCAAAACATTTGGCAACATGATCAGCAATCCGCCGGAGATGCTGCGAACAATAAACATCATGACCGGCGTTATCATGAGGAATGCACTGACGAAGCTAAACCCCAAATCCGTCAGCAAGGCGACTTGAGTCTCATGCATTACCGGCGATAGTCCAGTGAATTCCGCTGGTGCCATCATCTTTTTCGGCACCCCGCGCAGGACTTCGTTGGTTGCGTTGGCAACGATTCGCGTCAACTGACCGTAGTCTTCGTCCGACGTAGCCGACACCTTGGCCATGATGCGCCACACTTCGTCATGTTCCGAGATGGCCACCAATCCTTGGTCTTGAAAATGAGGGATTGCATTTTCAATCTCCTTGCGCAAAAGCGAACGCTTTGCAGTAGCGCTTATCGTCGCCGAATCGGACCAGGTCGGCAAAAACGAAACGGCTGAAAATACGCCGCCTACGCTTGGTTCGGCAAGCAATCGGGTCGACACCTTGGAAACCCAACGCGCGCGCTCTAAAGAATTCAGAGAACTCTCAGATGGAAATCTCAGTAAGACTTCGACGGTAGCTATCGGACCCAAGTGCTCCTCAAGCCAAGCCATGTCTAGATTGGTCTTGCTGTCAGCGGGAAACATGTCGCTGAACTTGGTGGATGCCTTGAGTCGCGTCAAGCCGATACAAGTAAAGATCAGTAGGATTATTGCGACTGCCGAAATCCAAGTCGCATAACGATTCAACCAGTTGAGGTAGCCAATCGTATGGCGGTTATTCAGTTGGTGAAAATCCGTTGCGGCCTCTGAGTTATCAGTTGGAAATGCGTCATTCCTGCGTGGCGTACAGAACCAGTCCGCAATGGCAGGGAAGCCAAGCAAGAGCACGACCGTCGCGATTCCAAGTCCGATGGCCGAGAAGAGTCCAAATTGTCGGACCGGAGCGAGCTGGCTCGTCCAGAGCGATCCCATTCCGAGCATCGTCGTTATGCTCGATAGCGTACATGGTTTCCATCCCAGTAGCATGGCTCGAGTTCCGGCGCTATCCCGTTGGCGACGCAAGCAATCGGCATGATAGTTCATCAAATGCACGGCGCCTGAAAGCGTCAGCATGAAAACAAGCGTAGGGAGCACAATCAGGACTGCGCTAAATCGATTGCCGGTGTAGTACACCATGGCAACCGCAAGCAACTGGCCTACGCCCCCCAACACAAGAACGACAACGGCCCGGCGAACTTGCCCCAAGCAAAACCATGCAACCAGCATCCCCAAAATACTAGAGGGCAATACAAGCTTTTTTAGGCTAGCTTCGGCGGCTGCATCGACCGCGTAGGCCTCGTAGATGGTACCCGCAAGTCGCAGTTGTTTACGGGATAAACCCGGGGTTCGATCAGCCGCTCGCTGAATCATTTCGATGGTTTCGTTTTGATGGGTGACCCCTATTGTGGTAATCCTAGCCAAAAGCGCCGCAGTTCCGTCTGTGCCCACCATCACACCTTTGAGTCGCTCAGATGCTCTCGCACGGCTCAAGGCCAATGGAGGTTCGGTCAATTGACTTATCAACGCATCGCTCGACTCCAGCTTGGCGATATGGCTCGAAAACAGCGAGTCAACGACCAACTGGTCGCGATATTCCACTAGTCGAGGATCGTCAACTTGACAGCCATCCCATGAAATCAAAACAGCTTGATCGTTGCCAAAGGATTCGACGAAGGCCTCATAGCGTGCGCGTTCAGGCCTCCCCTCGGGTAACCACTCATGTACACCGGACGAACCGACCGGGAGATTCAAAACCGCCCAAACTCCCCACGGCAGGCAAATGGCTAACGCCGCGACCAACATACGGGAAGCAAACCGAATTCGCTGCAGGTTTTTGATGTTGGGATTCACCTGATTTCAACGTTTTGGATCTACTGCCTCCGGAAACAGGAGGTCGACAAGTCTCGGAGAAAGATGTCGTGCTATGATGTCCCGACGAACCTTTCAATACATGCATGCCGATTGTACACCTGAAAAGGATTTTTGACGATGCTTGAGGTTGACAATCAAAGACTCAATCAGCTTATTCAGAAACGTTGGGGTTTTGGTGACAAGACTTGCATGGTGACTTCGTCATGATTGAGTGCCCCGACATAAAAAAGTCCGTGATCAAAAATCACTATGACGTAAGTACTCTTTTCTATCGGTTGCTATGGGGGCCCCACATTCATCACGGATATTGGCTGGCCGACGAGACGCCCGCCACTGCGCAACTGCAGTTGACCTCAACACTTGCTGGCATCGCAAAGATTCAACCCAATTCCATTGTGTACGACATCGGCTGCGGGATGGGCGGTTCCAGCATATGGCTTGCAAAGCAATTGCAATGCCAAGTCATTGGCGTAACGCTGAGCCCAGTCCAAAGGCATTGGGCTACTACTAGTGCCGCATTAAAAGGCCTCCAACCACGTCCTCAATTCCGCTGCGAGGACGCCGAGGTGATTCAATTTCCTGAGAACTCCGCCGATGTCGTCTGGAGCATTGAATGCACCGAGCATCTATTCAATAAGCCGGCATTCTTTCAAAAAGCCGCGTCGTGGATAAAGCCAGGCGGTCGATTTGCGTTATTAGCTTGGCTCTCCGGTGAGATGCCGATGAGCGATGCTCAGTCGCAACAAGCTCTGCGCGTTTGCGAAGGGATGTTTTGCCCTTCCCTGGGCAGTCAGTCCGACTACGTTGCTTGGTTCGAAGAAGCGGGTCTGAAAGTGACGGCAAAAGGGATATGGACCGATCAAGTCAAGAAGACATGGGAGATCTGCCGTAAACGCGTTGAGAAGACGGGTGTCCGATACCTGGCCCGAGTTTTAGGCAGCAACCACGTTCTGTTCCTCGACCATTTTGATGCGATCCTAAATGCCTACGATTCGGGCGCTATGGAATATGGGTATTTCATAGCTGAGAGGGTTGAGGGTTGACTGAGGTGCGATCGATTTGCACCACGAAAAAAACGAACGGCACGAAAAAGAGCCGTTGCGCTACGGCGTCACGGAGCCAAATACTCTATCGGCAGAGTGCGGCCAAAGAATAGAGGTAGCGAGTGTCGCGTTGCATGTAGCCTTAAAACAGAACCATCCGCTGGGCAAGCCAGCGGTATTCCCGCAGCGGCTGCGCCGCTGGCAACCCAGGAACTCACTCCCAATCGAGTGGCTTTAGCCAGATCTCTCTTAGCTCGCGCCATGGCTTGTCGATCAACACTTCCTTGTCGCAATGAACTTCGACACGGTCATGTTCTGCAACATCACCGAGATGGAAACAAGGTAGTCCCTGCATGGCCAATTCAAATTGCTTTGTTAGCGCCTCGGGAATCTCGCATAGCAAACGACTGTTCGATTCGGAAAACAGCGCCACCTCGCGATCGATAAAACTAGCTTGACGCATGTTCGTTATATCAATCGAAACGCCCAGTTCACCAGCGAAGGACATTTCGGCGAGCGCCACGGCCAATCC